>DATJOW010000069.1:0-30215 GCA_035506715.1 Candidatus Acidiferrum sp.
CTGGGCGCAACCTCTTTCAACAAGATTCATCAGCCTGGCGACAGCCCGGCCGATGACACCAGTCTGCAGCGGGAGCAGCTGGCGAACAGCTTTCTGCGGGCGCTGGGCGTGCCGTGGCTGAATCGCCGCTACGTCGTGGTGTACGTCAACGGCAACCGCCGGGGAACCCTCATGGAAGACACGCAGTGTCCGGACGGCGACGTGGTCAAGGAGCATTTCCCCAATGACACCGACGGTTACCTTTACAAGATGCAGCCGTGGTTTGAATTCGCCCCCGCGTATTCGGGGGGGACAATCGGATTTGTGTCGGCATCGTGGTGCGATCTCATGCCGTTCACGACCACGGGTGGGGTGAAAAAGCCGGCCCGCTACCGCTACATGTTTGAAAGCCGGCGCACGCCCGATTCGGCGAGCAATTTCACCAATGTCTTCTCGCTGGTGGATGCCGCCGGGTCGTACGGCGCTTCCGCGAACTACGTCGCCAATCTCCAGAACCTCGCCGACATGGAGAACTGGATGCGCGTGTTTGCCGCCAACCACGCAGCCGGCAACGAGGACGTCTTCGGCGCAATGAACGCCCAGAACCTGTACGGCTACATTGGCACGCTGGGCACGAAGTATTCCCTGTTGATGTGGGATTTTAATGAGGTCTTCGACCACGGCCGCTCCACGCCGGGCGGAGATCTGTTCCTGACCAACAGCGATGACCCCAACACGGCGCACCTGTACAACGAACCCACCTTCCGTCGCATGTACTGGCGGGCGCTCCAGGAATTGGTCAGCGGCCCGCTGGACCTTGCCAAAAGCGGACCGTTGCTCGATGCCAAATACAACGCCTTTGTGGCCAACGGCCTCAGCGTCGAGGACCCGGCTGCCAACATCAAACCCTGGATTTCGTCCGCGCACGACAGCATCGCCTCCCAGATTGCAGCCGAAAACACCACCAACTTCACCGTGAGCGGCACCGTGGTGGTGAGTAACGACGTGGCCTACCTGAGCGGCACGGCCCCCGTGGCCGTCAAGACCATCTGGTTCAACGGGGTCGCCTGGCCGGTCACCTGGACCAGCGTGACCAACTGGACGGCCGTCGTGGCCTTGCAGCAGGGCACCAACGTGCTTCATGTTGCCGGAATCGATATCCACGGCCAGCCCATTCCGGGATATACCAACACCGCTACCGCCGTGTACAATGGGACGTTGCCGTCGCCGGTGGGGAACGTGGTGATCAACGAGATCATGTCCCACCCGCTGGTGCCGGACTCCGAGTATGTGGAGTTGTACAATAATTCCAGCACGATCACGTTCGATCTGTCGGGCTGGCAATTCCGCGGTTTGTCGTACACGTTCCCGGCGGGATCCCTCATCGGGCCGCGGCGCTTCCTGGTGTTGGCGGCCAACCCGGCCGCGTTTGCGGCGGCCTATGGAGCGACCGTGCCGGTGTTCGACACGTTCGGCGGAACCCTTCCGACAAATGGAGAAACCCTTTCGCTGGTTACCGCCAGCAACCTGGTGGTGGCGCAGGTGCAGTACCGCAATACCGCGCCCTGGCCGACTGGCGCCGCGGGCACAGGCGCCTCCCTGCAGCTGATCGACCCGTTGCGCGACAACTGGCGGGCGGGCAATTGGGCGGCGGTTTCAACCAACGGTCCACTCCAGCCGCAATGGGTTTATGCCACCGCCACCGGCACCAATTCGAGCTCGTTGCTTTACCTCTACCTGGATGCGCCTGGCGAGGCGTACCTCGACGACCTCAAGCTCGTGAGCGGAAGCGTGCCCGAGGCTGGGGCCAATCTGGTGGCCGACGGCGACTTTGAGTCGGGGTTCCCGGGGCCCTGGACCGTCTCAGCGAACCTGTCCGGTTCGGCGCTCAGCACAGCCGTCATGCATTCGGGAAGCGACAGCCTGCACCTGGTGGCTTCCAGCGGCGGGACCAGCCAGGGCACCGCAATCTGGCAGACAATTTCTCCCGCGCTGACCATCGGCCAAACCTCCACCGTGAGTTTCTGGTACCTGCAGAACACGAATGCCAGTCCGCCCAATCTCGTCGTGCGGTTGTCGAACTCCGGGATCGTGGCCAACGTCAACCCGGCGCTCAGTTCAAGAACGGTCACGCCGGCCAATACGAATTCGGTTCTCACTTCGCTACCCGCGTTCCCGCCGTTGTGGCTCAACGAATTGCAGGCCGACAACCTGACCGGTATCACCAACAGCGCCGGCCAGCGGGTTCCTTGGATTGAACTTTACAACCCCACCACCAACGTGGTTGCCCTGTCCAACCTTTTCCTGGCCAATAACTATTCGAACCTCCTCGCCTGGCCCTTCCCGAGCAATGCCGTCATCAACCCGGGCGAGTTCAAGGTCGTCTTTGCCGATGGCCTGACCAATCTTTCCACCACCAACGAGCTTCATGCCGGGTTCACCCTCCCGAGCCAGAACGGTTCGGTGGCCTTGAGCCGGCTTTACGCCGGCCAACCACAGGTGCTCGATTTCATTGATTACGCGAACCTGGGGTTCAACCATTCCTACGGCTCCTTCCCCGACGGCCAGAGCTTCCTCCGCCAGGAGTTCTTTTATGCGACGCCGGGAGGCACCAATAACGGCACGAGCGCGCCCCTCACAGTTCGCATCAACGAGTGGATGGCCGGCAACACCCACACGATTCCGGATCCGCTGGACGGCAACAAATACGATGACTGGTTCGAACTATACAATTACGGGACCAACACTGCGGACCCGACGGGTTATTACCTGACCCACACGCTGACCAACCGGTTTGAGTATCAGATACCTTCCGGCTATGCCATTCCGCCGCACAGTTTTCTGCTGGTATGGGCGGATAAGAAGACGCCCACCGGCAGTGGCGACCTGCACACGAATTTCAAGCTGACCAAGAGCGGCACCAGCATCGGTCTGTTTGGCGCCGATGGCACGGCGGTGGATTTCGTCAGCTTTGGCCAGCAAACCAGCGACATCAGCATGGGTCTCTACCCGGACGGTGGCACGGCCGTTTATTTCATGCCGACACCCACTCCCCGCACCAATAACATTGTCAATTTCAGTCCTCCCGTGCTCCCCGGGCAAAACGACCGGACCATCGCGGAGTTGACGACACTCACCGTGACCAATACCGCAACGGATACGAACAACCCGGGAGCGTTGTTGAGCTACACGCTGACGGTGACGAACGTGTTGAACGGCAATGTGGTGACGAACGCGGCGATCAGCACCAACGGGATCATCACCTGGACGCCGACGGAGGCGCAGGGGCCGGGGACGAACCTGTTCACGACGGTGGTGAGCGACGGGGCCCTGACGGCGACGAACACGTTCACGGTGGTGGTGAACGAGGTGAACAGCGCGCCGGTGCTGCCGGGGCAGACGAATCAAACGATTGATGAACTGACGCTGTTGACGGTGACGAACACGGCGACGGACGCGGACCTGCCGCCCAACCTGCTGGTGTACGTGCTGATGGTGACGAACGTGTTGAACGGCAGTGTGGTGACGAACGCGGCGATCAGCACCAACGGGATCATCACCTGGACGCCCGACCAGTCGCAAAGTCCCGGGACCAATTTGTTGACGATGGTGGTCACCGATAACGGGTTGCCACCCTTGAGCGTCACCAACAGTTTCTACGTCATCGTGCGGGAAGTAAACCTGGCGCCCGTGTTGGGAGTCATCGCCGACCAATTTGCCTATGAGCTAACCCGGCTCACCGTCACCAACGCGGCCACTGAACCGAACATTCATTCGATCACCGTCGGCTATGGGCTGATTGACTCTCCCGTCGGAGCAGACGTTGACCCCGGCGGCGTCTTTGCCTGGACCCCGGCGCCGGATCAGAGTCCCGCCACCAATCTCATCACCACGGTGGTTACGAACGCCAATCCTTATGATGTGGTATTTCCCCAGTTGACCGCCACCAACCGTTTCACGGTGGTCGTGGTTCCACTGCCCAGGTTGCAGGATCTTCAGATCAACGGCAGCGGGTTCAGTTTCACCCTGCCGAGCCTGGCCGGCCGAGCCTACCAACTCGAATGCGCAAGCGACCTCAACGATACGAATTGGATGCCGGTTGGCGCACCCGTCGCGGGGACGGGCGCTTTCCTGACGCTCACGAATGATTTGCAGGACTTCCAGCAACGCTTTTTCCGGATCCGAATCCTGCCCTGAACAACCGCCGGGCGCCGGCGGCCGCGTGAAGATGAACAGCTGGGAAACGCGGCAACCACCGGATCGGTTGCCGCTGGCGACGTACGCAAGCACATCAAGGACGAATTCCGGGAATGGAGATTGATTGACCGGTCCGTGAGGCTTTCCGCTGGAAGGAAAGAGCTTTTGACTTGTCATGATTCGTGTTTGTCCGTATCCATGTGACAGCTGTTTTTTGCCAATGAGTGAAGAAACGAAGTCGATCACTGACCCTCTAAACGCCGAACCGACGGCCTCGCGTTCCGCTCTGCCGATCTGGATCATCACTGTGACGCTGGTGTTGATGCTGCTCGGCGCCGTGTATTTCGACCATCACAGCGGCTGGTTCAACAAGCAGGTTTACCCGCCCTACCGTTCCGCCGAAGAGCTGGCGGCAAACCAGCCGCAATCGGGCGCGATGGCGGCGGCCCAGGGCAAAAAAATGTATGAAACCATGTGCGGCATCTGTCACGGCACCGATGGCCTGGGCAAACCCGGCCAGGCGCCGGCCCTGGCCGGTTCCGAATGGGTTGTCACCAAGGGTTACGACCGGCTGACGCGCATTCCGCTGGCTGGTCTCAGCGGCCCGATGTCCGTGAAAGGGCAGGGCTGGAACCTCGCGATGGCGCCGATGGGCGCGACGCTGTCGGATGCCGACCTCGCGGCCGTGCTGACCTACATCCGAACGGCGTGGGGCAATCAGGCGGGTGAGGTAACCGCCGATAACGTCAAATCCGTCCGCGCCGCTCTGGGCGCCCGTCCGCAGCCGCTGACCGCTGAGCAGTTGAAGGCGATGCCCGAATAATCGCGGCCGTATCCGGCATTGAGGCTTGTGAGCCCGGTGCTTTCTGAATTGAAAAACACCTGCGGACTTGGAAAACTGGCGTATGCGTTGCCATTTCCCCACGCCCGGTCGAATTGTTTCCGCACTCTTGCTGATCGCAGCTTTACCCGGCCTTGCTGGAAATACCCGCGCGGCGGACTTCTCCGGACCGGCGCGCGACATGCGTGCACAACTGGCGGATAAAATCCTCCCGTACTGGTTTGACACCGCGCAGGACACCAACCGCGGCGGTTACCTGCTCGCCGATGACGCCGTCCGCGGTCGCCGGCAGCCGATGGAAAAGCAGATTGTCACCCAAAGCCGCATGATCTGGGCCTTTTCGCGCGCGCACCGGGCCGGGTTCAGCGATACCAGCCGGAACTACCTGGCTGCGGCCACACAAGGATACCATTTTCTGCTGAACCATTTTCTCGACCGGCAGAACGGCGGTTATTTTTGGAGCACCGACCTCGACGGAAAGCCGGTCAATGACGGCAAATTCCTCTACGGCGAATCCTTTGCCGTTTATGCCCTGGTTGAATATTACCGTGCCAGCCGGGATCCGGCGGCGCTGCGGCAGGCGATGGAACTCTATCGCGCCGTCCAGGCGCACTTGCACGATGACAAAAGCAGCGGCTGGTTCGAGCACGCCGACCGCAACTGGAAATTGCTCAAGCCCGGCGACCCGCGCGACCCGGTCGAGATCATCGGCTGCAAAAGCGCCAATGCGCATCTGCATTGGATGGAGGCTTTGACCGAGTTGTACGACGCCAGCCACGACCCGGCGGTTAAGAAATCATTCGAGGAAGCGTTGCGCCTGGACGAGAAATATTTTTATCCGGCCGATCCCGGTCACAGCATGTTTTACCGTGAATTCGACTGGCAACCCGTGACCGGTCCCGGCAAAGACGGCTTGTCCTACGGCCACAACGTCGAATTCGCCTGGCTGATGATCCGGGCGGACACGGCGCTGGGCCGGGAGCCGTCCTGGGACCGGTTCTACGCGCTGGTCAATCACGCGTTGAAATACGGCGGCGACAACGAGCACGGCGGGCTTTACAGCAAGGGACTCGATGACCAGCCGGCGAATGACACGGAAAAAGTCTGGTGGATCCAGGCCGAATGGCTGGCAGCGCTGACCGACGCGTTGAAACACCAGAGCGACCCGCGCTACGAAGCGGCCTTGACCAAACTCTTGCAGTTCATCCAAGCCAAACAGGCCGACCCGAAGACCGGCATCTGGCTGTACGCTGTCACCGCCGAGGGCCAGCCCAAGGACAATGCGCTGGCGAACAGTTGGAAGGCAAATTACCACGACGTGCGCGGCATGCTGAAATTTGTCGAGGCCTTTGGCCCCGAGAAATAGCAGATGGTTCCGTTCGAGGCCGCGGGTGATGCAAGCAGCACCGGCAGCGACAGGTTGGATGGACTGTTTGCTCCGTCAAAACCCCGGTGGAAGCACCCGTGGCCGGCCCAGGAGGACCAAGCCGCGCTGCTTATCCACCCAGACGTAGAGCCCATTGGTGGTAATCGTCAGAAAACCCCGCTCCCGGAACAGGTCGCATTCCAGGGCCAGGGCGCACTGATAATTGGTACCCTGAATGGTAAACAAATTGGTGTAGGGATAAACCCTCGCATTTCGAATGTGATTCGTGAACACCCCGAACAACTGCAGCTCGCGATTGGCATCGTTGAGCTGGCTCGTCGTGCTGATAAATTGAGCCCGCCGTTCGGAGCGGTCCAGACCGAGGACCAGCACGCAGAACAGCGCCAGCAACACCACAATGACCGGAATGAGGATTTTCACAACGCCAGTGCACCGGCGCAAACCTGAGCGATGACGAGTCAACTCACCGGCCGCCTGCCCGGAGGCGTACGCCGACACGAAACCCAGAACAGCACCAAAACCCTCACCCGTCAATCCGGGAAAAGCGCTCACGCCGAATTCACCAAACCGCCTCGGACCGCGCCGGCCCTTGCGTGTTTGCCCGACGCGCCGGCGCCGGGGCGCCGGTGGCCGGGTCGGCCTCCCGAGGCAGTCAATATCCGACCCGGAAGAATTTTCGGGGTCCGCCCGGATCAAGTCGGTACGGGCTGAACACGTCGGCCACGGCCGTCCACGATCCGGTCGCATCGTCCGCCTGCTGCAACGCGCCGCGGTCCCACGCCAACACCAGGCTTCCAGCCGCGGGCACCATCGTCAATGCGCCGGGCAACCCGCTGTAAAGCACCGTGCCCGGACCGTTCGCGATACCGTCCAGGTTGGTGTCGGTGAACCGGACCAGTTTCCCGCTCGAACTGGAATAATTCTCCGCCGGGCTGATCGTGACCAACAGCGAACCTTCGCTGAGCGCGGCCAGGCCTTGGGGAAAATCTAATCCGCCGGCGGATGTCGTGACTCGAAAGTTGTTTGTGTCAACCCCGGAGCCCCCCACCGTGAACGGTTGGTCGGCAGAGAAACCGTGCAGCAAGTTTTACCTTTTCGGCCGGGTTGCGCTTGAACCCGCGCGCTGCCGCGCGCTAAAACCTTGATGCAGACATTTGAGGCAGTTTGGCCATCAGGGCCGGCTCGAAATCCGCTGAATCCTGATACCAAAACAAATAGCTGTTTCCCCAATCGGAGAATTCAGACATGGTCAGCCACTGGCACCATGCGCCTGAGCCGTCACAGAACACTTCATTGCCGCCGGCGGGCTTCCCGCCCTTCATGTGCGGCGGCACAAAGGCGGTGAAATTTTTATTGGCCACATAGGGGTCTTTTTGTCCGAGCCAGTTCCCGTTTTTATTATAGTTACAAATGTCATCGGCTGCCAGCGCCCAGTAGGACTTGGCGAGGGTCATCTTGATCGGGCTATGAAACAGGAAGGATTGGGCGGCAGCGCCCGAAGTCCATTTCCACGTTTGCCCCAACCGTTCCTGCATCGGCGTGACCGCCGAACCGCCGAAATACTGGTAACCGAGCAGGTACTGAGCGCCGCCGGCGTCATAAGCCGGCAGGGGAACGTCCGTGGCGGTTTCGGGCAGCGGGGGACGAGCCGGACAAGTCCAGATGTTCGGCCCATTGGTCAGGGACAGACCCAATAGCTGCGCCGCGGCTTGACCGGGTGCCGCCATGCAGAGCTGCACCATCGGCGGGCCTTTCGTTGGCATCACGTAATCGTTGGCATCGGGGGCGTACGAAAGCACAGCCATCCCAATCTGTCGCAGATTGCCCAGGCATTGGATGCGCTTGGCCTTCTCCTTGGCGGCGGCCAGGGCCGGCAGCAACAGCGCCGCCAGGATGGCGATAATGGCGATAACCACCAGCAATTCAATCAATGTGAAACCGCTGATGCCGGTGGCCTTGGCCTTTCGCGTCGAATGGTCTTTTCGTTTCAATGGCTTAATAAACCTTAGCTCAGCAAGCCCGGGAAATCCAGCCAGGTTCTTCCGGGGCCGGCGGAAGCAGCTGGCGGAGCATCCGTCCGGGACGCTGAAGCGGTGGTTCGGGCACACGCACCGATGCGGCCAAAGCACGACACCAGGGCCGGCTCAACAGAGCCTCACCCCGCCCACAACATCAGCCCGACCATCCGCCTCCTCAATTCGGCGATGGCGGGTCCCGGGCAGGGGCGCCACGCGGCGGCGTCTGGTCGGCGCAGCGCACCGACCCTGCCTTGCTGGTCGGTGAGTGAAAAGGCGTTGGCGTTAATCAAACCCATCGAGCCAGCGTCTCGACACGGCATGCGTCGGCAGCTAGGAAGGACGAAGGTAAAAGCCGCATATGAACGGCGGTCGGTCGTTCAGGATTTGGCGTGATGGACTTCGGCGTGGACTTTGACGAGCGCGTGGAGCAGGGCGTCCCAGTCGGCTTCGTTGGTTTCCCAGCCGCTGCTGAAGCGGAGCACGCGGTGGGCTTCGGCCGCCTTGAAGTTCATGGCCGCCAGCACGTGGGAGGGTTCTTCCTTGCCGGTGGTGCAGGCCGAACCGGTGGAGACCGCAAAGCCGGCCTTGTCCAGCTTGGTCAGCCAGCGCCATTGCGCACCCTCGGGCACCAGAGCTGAAACGGTGTTCCACAGGCGGGGCGTGTTCGCGCCCACCACCACGGTACCGGGCAGCTTGTGCAGGAGTTGCCGCTCGAAATTCTCGCGCCAGACGTTGCGCAGGGCGTGTTCGCCGCGGGCCATCTGCTTCTCGCGCGCTTCGAGCGCGGCGAGCATCGACAGAATAATCGGCACGTTCTCCGTTCCGGCGCGGCGGCCCTGTTCCTGTTTGCCGCCGAGGAGCAGTGGAGTGACGTGGCTTCTGGCCGGCACTTTCAGGAAGCCCACCCCGCGCGGCCCGCCGAACTTGTGCGCCGCGCCGCTCAGGTAATCGCATTCGCCGAGTCCCCCGGCGGGCAGTTTGCCCAGCCATTGCACGGCGTCGGAGAAGAAGGGCACCTGGTATTGGCGGCAAATCGCCAGGGCTTCGCGCCAGGGCTGAAGGACGCCGGTCTCGTTGTTCGCGGCCATGATGCCGACGAGCGCCGGCCGGGTATCGGCGAGTTCCACGGTAAGCCAGTCGAGGTCGATCGCGCCGTCGTGCGTGACGGGGATCAGCCGGGCGCGTTTGCCGAAATAATGTTTGGCGGATTCGTGGACGCAGGGGTGTTCGATGGCGGAAATCCAGACCTCGCCCTTCGCATCGAGCGTCCGCGCGAAATGATGCATGACGGTGTTATTGGCCTCGGTGGCGCCGCTGGTCCAGATGATGTCCGCCGGCGGGCAGCCGAGGAACTCGGCGAGTTGCGCGCGCGCTGCCTTGAGGGCGGCGCCGGCGCGTCCGCCGAACTGGTGCGGGCTGGAAGCATTGCCCGGATTGTTTTCGGTGGCATTCAGCCAGGCGTCGCGCGCCTCACGCATGACCGGCGCAGTGGCGTTATGATCGAAATAAATCATTGCGCTCAGGATACAATGGGGCTTCCGGCTGGCGAGTATTTTATGGGACTCACGGCCGGTGCAGGCATTGCGGCCTGTCAGTCATGAAGTCGCAGGCGGTAGAACCGGCAGGCGGATGCGGCGGTTCCGGTGTCGAGGTTGGTGACCGTCCCGCCGGTGCCAACGATGTTGTCGGTGAGCGAGCTCCAGGAATCGGGGCGCAGGTCGGTGCTGATTTGAATATCGTAAAGCACGTTGGAAATGGTCGTGAAAGCCAGCGCCAGGTCCGTGCCAATGAAAAACGCGCGGAAATCGTCCGGCGGCAACACGGTCAGCGCCAGGTTCTGCGCCGCGTCAATCGTCGAACCGGAAACGGGGCCCAAGCCGAGCAATTGCAGCGCGACGTTGGCGGCTTCGCCATTGCGGATGGGCTGAACCGGGGCGGAATACTCTGGCCGGTCAGCGCCGGGGTCGAGCCGTCTGGTCGGGTTTAGCGCATAAAGGTCGGCACCGGCCTTGGCGCCGGGCGCCCAGACATAGAACGGCACAGTGTAATCCTCGCGCACCGAAGGATCGGCGTGACCTCCGCCTTCACCGCCGTGATCGGCCGTGAGGACAATGGCCGTCCGGCCGGCAAACCGCGGGTCACTGTCAATTAAATCTAAAATCATTGCCAGCCGGTCGTCCGTGGTTTTGACCGCATTGCTGTATTCGCTGCCGGGGGTGATGTCCCAGCCGTAATTGTGCCCGACGTGGTCGGGGTCCGCCAGGTGGAGGAAAACGTAATTCAGCGGCAGGCTGGAGAGGTCATTGGTCAGGGTATTCACCAGTTCGGCGGTGTCGGAGTTGTTGACGTAGAGGTCAATTTTATTTCTGCCATCATCGGGGCCAATGACATCCGGCTCGCCGTTGATGGCATCCCAACTGGTGGCGAACAAGGAAAACTTGGGTTTGCTGGCGTACTCGCCGGTGCTCAGACCGTGGTCGTGGGCGACGTCGAAGACGCCGGCGACATAGCTGCCTTTGTTGGAGGCGAGTGTCTGATCCGGGGCCGGATCGTCGTTGCTGGTCCAATTGTGGCCGTCCGGCCCAAGAACCCCTCGGCCGGTGAGCTGGGTGGCGTGGTTGGGTAGAGTGACGGTAAAATCGTAATCCGACCGGGCGTTATCGGTGAAGGCGCCTTCGGCGCGCAACCGGTAGAAGTGCGGCAGATTGGACGGGCCCAACGCCGTGACGGCGTCCGGACGCAGGCCGTCCACGCTGATGTGAAAGACATGAGCGACCGTTTGGGCGGAGCCCGACGACCAGCAGAGCGCGCAACCCAATGCGAAGAAAGGGAGAGAAAACCGCCGGCGAATGAATCCAGGATGGAGCATCGGCTAAAAAATTCCGTTCCGCGGCGCCTTTGTCAAGCGCTGCCTGGTCTGTCCGCATGCAGCATCGCTAAAATGCTTTTGTGAGCAGCCGAGAAGGCCAGCCGCCGCATTTGCGCCGGAGTTTTCCAGAGGCCGGGTTCGGAGGGCGGAGTTCCGGGGCGCCCCAATCCAAATCTGGCCTCGGCAGAGCTCGGCCTTCCGAAATCCGCGCGCCAGACCTCGAGGGTGATGCGGTAACGCGTGATGGAATGTTTTATCATGCCAAGGGGAGTCAGCTTCTCAGGATGAACGCCGAGGACTGCCACTGCCGCGTTGGTAATTGCTTCGGAGTGCGGGTCGCCTGATCCGCTGCGCCTCCGCATCGGGCGGGTCGCAGCTGCCTGACCGGCAGCTTCCTGTGATTGCCCACGCTGCGGCCCAGAAAGCCGCGGTCCGATTTCCCCGTTCGGAAATTCCCAGAGCTGCGCGTTCACCACCCCGGCCGGACGCTGGCGGATCAGGAAACGTCCGTTCCGTTCGACGGCGAATGCCACAAACCTTTTTGCCGTCGGGGAAGAGCGCCGGCCGAGGTTGGGCAACTGGTCAACCCGATTTTCCTGGAACGCGAGGCACAGCTGCTTCACCGGGCAAATTCCGCACTGCGGATTGCGCGGCCCGCAGACCAGCGCGCCGAGTTCCATGAGGGATTGGTTCAGATGAGAATGATTCTCATTTTCGGCGGGGGGAGAGTCACTCGAGCCCTGGTTTGCCTTGCTCGCGAACGGATCTCCGGCAAACGAAGTTTGGGCTCGGGGGAGTTTCGCCCCACCGGCATTTGTGACCAAATCCTCTGCCAGTCGCCACAGCCGGGCATTGGTTTCCTTATCCCGCGGATTTTCCCGGATGTCAAAAATCCGCGTCAGCACCCGGATGACGTTGCCATCGAGGACGGGTACCGGTTGGCCGAAGGCAATGCTGCAAATCGCCCCGGCGGTATAGCGGCCGATGCCCGGCAGCGCGAGCACATCCTCAAAGTAATTCGGGAATTTGCCATCGTATTCTGCCACGATCTGTCGCGCCGCCTGTTGCAGGTTCCGGGCGCGGGTGTAATAGCCGAGGCCTTCCCAGAGCTTGTGGATTTTGTCCGGGCTGGCCTTGGCCACGGCTTCGATTGTCGGCAGCGCGCGCATCCAACGGTTCCAGTACGGAATGACCGTTTTGACCTGCGTCTGCTGGAGCATGATTTCGGAAACCCAGACGGCGTAGGGATCGCGGGTCCGCCGCCAGGGCAGGTCGCGGGCGTTCCCGGCGAACCATTCCAGCAACCGCCGGATGAGCTTTTGCAGTTTTAAGTTTTGAATTTTGAGTTTTGAGTTTGGACTCACGTTATCTGGCGGGGCGAGACTACCGGCGGGCCGGAGGCCGGGCAAAGATTTTCGTCGGCGGCTCGCGGGTAGGCTCGCCCGACCGACAAAAACTTTGTGTCCTTTGTGCGCTTTGCGGCTATGCTTTCGTTGTGCAACCGCTCGCTTCCTACACTTGCAAGCTGACCGAAGATCAGGCGTCGGCGCTGGCGTCGGCTTTGCGCGCGCGGAATTGGAAGGCGCGCGAAGTGCCTTACGCGCGGTACGCGTTCGAATCGGACAAGGTCAACATCGTCTTTTACGAGAGCGGCAAACTGGTGGTGCAGGGCAAAGGCACCCGCGAATTCATCGAGTTTGTCCTGGAGCCGGAAGTGCTGAAGCAGGCGCGGCTGGGCTACGAAACCGTCTTGAATCCCGAGTTGCTCCTGCCGCGCATCGGCGTGGATGAAAGCGGCAAGGGGGATTTCTTCGGCCCGCTTTGCGTTGCCGGTGTTTACCTCAACGAAAACGTAGTCAAGGCGTGGCAGGACGCCGGCATCCGCGATTCCAAGGACATTTCCAGCGACAAAAAGATTGCCGGGCTGGCGGAAACAATCCGCAAGACACCCGGCTGCGTCGTGGACACGGTGACCATTGGCAACGAAGCCTACAACCGGCTTTACGCCAAAATGAAGAGCGTGAACGCCATCCTGGCCTGGGGCCACGCGCGGGTGATTGAAAATCTGATGGGCCGGCGGCATCAAATGAAACCGGCGCCGGTCAAAGCCATCAGCGACCAGTTCGCGTCGAGCAAAGACGTGGTGGCCAAGGCGCTGATGTCGCTGGGCCGGGAGATTGAACTGGTGCAGCGGCACCGGGCGGAAGAGGATGTTGCGGTTGCGGCCGCTTCAATTTTGGCGCGGAATGAATTCATCGAACGGCTTCAGAAGCTTGAAGTGCAATTTGGAATGGCCTTGCCGAAGGGGGCGGGGCCGGCGGTTGACGAGGCGGCAAAGGCATTTATCGCGAAGCACGGCGCAGAACATTTGCCGAACCTGGCAAAAATGCACTTTCGTACCGCCTTCCGCGCGCGAGGTTTGCCCGAGCCGCCCAAAAAAGAATGGCGAAAATGACGCTGCACCTTTTAATCGGGGTGGGCGTTGGCCATGGCGGGTTGCCTGCCATTTTGCCTTTCAAGTATCCGGACGCAGTCCTTGCCGACTGGCCCTGATAGTTTTCATTAGTTTTTCCAAGCATGGTCGCCCTTGAGCCAAGCTTCGGCATTGCCCCCGGCCGTGACCCCTGATAGCATGGACCACCTGACTTGAGCAATCGGACCTCGACCGGGTGGTCGAACCAATCGAACATGGAAGAATATGGAAACAAAACGCGTTGTTGAAAAGGATCCTTCTTTAAAGAAGGACGACTTGATCGTCATTACCGGCGCCGGCGGCTTCATTGGTGGCAACCTGGCCCTCTATTTCACAAACAAGGGCTTTACCCGCATCCGGGCGGTGGACAAAAAGCCGCTTTACGAGTGGTACCTGCACGTGCCGGGCGTCGAGTCGCTCTGCCTGGACGTCAGCCACGAGGAGAACTGCCGGCGCGTCTGCGAAGGCGCCGTCGAGGTTTACCAGCTGGCCGCGGACATGGGCGGCATGGGCTTCATCGAGCGGTTCCGCGTGGAATGCCTGCGCTCGATCCTGATCAACACGCACATGGTCGAGGCTGCTTATCGGGCCGGCGTCCGCCGCTACTTTTACTCGTCATCCGCCTGCGCCTACAACACGCTGCTGCAGCAGGACCCGAACGTTCGCGCGCTCAAGGAATCCGACGCCTACCCGGCGATGGCCGAGCGCGGTTACGGCTGGGAGAAACTCATTTCGGAAATGTTCTGCCAGGAATACTGGGTCGAACGCGGCATGAAAACATTCATTGCCCGCTTCCACAACGTCTACGGGCCGCACGGCACCTGGGACGGCGGTCGCGAAAAGGCCCCCGCGGCCCTCTGCCGCAAGGTCATCGAGGCGATCGACAAGGGCAAAAAGGACATCACCATCTGGGGCGACGGCACCGCCACGCGCAGCTTTATGTACATTGACGATTGCGTGAAGGGCATTGACATGATCACGCATTGCGATGATTTGATTGCCACGCCCATCAACCTGGGCTCTAGCGAACTCGTTTCCATCAACGAGCTGTTGTCCAAGGTGGAGAAAATCGCCGGCGTGAAGCTCAAGCGGCATCACGACCTGACCGCGCCCCGCGGTGTGGCCGGCCGCAACAGCGACAACACCTTCATCCAGAAAATGCTCAAGTGGGAGCCAAAGACGCCCTTGGACAAGGGCCTGGCCGCGACCTATAAATGGATCAAGGAGCAATATCACGCCCGCAAAGCCGGCAAACGCGTCGGCGTCGGCTGATGGCTGAGGCTGGGGTCTGGCCCCGGATTCACAAGGCGACATTGCCGTTTCCCGGAATACCCGGTTTTGTCCGGGCGATTGGCTCGATGGCCTGATGCCATGAATGCATCAGTGCAAAGGCATCTCGCTTTTATGATTAAAATGAAGCGCATAATCGCGGCAGCGGCCATTGGACTGAACGCTGTCGGTAATTCCCTCCTTGCGGCAGATGCCCCCACGAACCCGTCGCTGCCCGTCGCGCCGGGGCCCTTCCAGGGCACAATGGATTCGCTGACGAATTACGCCTGTCCCGACTGGTTCCGGGACGCGAAGTTCGGCATCTGGGCGCACTGGGGACCGCAGGCGGTGCCGATGGAGGGCGACTGGTACGCGCGCAAGATGTACCAGCAGGGTTCGCCGGATTACAAAGATCACCTCGCGCGCTGGGGCCATCCTTCCACCAACGGCTGGAAGGACATCATCCCGCTCTGGCAGGCCGAGAAATGGAATCCGGAAAAATTGATGGAACTCTACAAAAAGGCCGGAGCGCGATACTTCGTCAGCATGGGCGTGCATCACGACGATTTCTTCCTGTGGAACTCAAAACTGCACCGCTGGAATGCGGTTCAGATGGGGCCGCGCCGCGACGTCGTTGGCGAATGGCAGGCGGCGGCGAATCGGAACGGCCTGCGCTTCGGCGTCTCCGAACACCTGGGCGCCAGTTTCACCTGGTTCCAGGACAGCCACAAAGCCGACCGCACCGGACCGCTGGCGGGTGTGCCCTACGACGGCGCCAATTCCAATTACTGGGACCTGTATCATTTCCCGGCTGAAGCGGGCGACACGAAATGGTATTCCAACAATCCGCGCTGGCAGCAGCAATGGTATGACGAAATCAAGGAGCTGGTGGACAATTATCATCCTGATTTGCTTTACAGCGACGGCGGAGTGGCCTTCGGCAACGAAGTCGGTTTGCGCCAGATCGCCAATCTCTACAATGTCAGCGCCGGGCGCCACCACGGCCGAGCGGAAGCCGTTTACACCTGCAAGGAATCTTCCGGCGGGCACTGGGTGCAGGATTACGAGCGTGGTGTCGGTGGCGGCATCAGCCCGTATCCGTGGCAGACCGACACGTCCATTGGCGACTGGTTTTACAACCGGCATTGGAAGTATCAGCCGTTGAGCTGGACCGTTCATATGCTGGTGGACATCGTCAGCAAGAACGGCAACTTGTTGTTGAACGTGGTGCTCCGGCCCGACGGCTCGCTGGATCCGGAAGTGGAGACCATGCTCCATCAACTCGCGGACTGGACAGCGGTCAACGGCGAGGCGATTTACGGGACGCGCCCGTGGCTGGTCTATGGCGAGGGTGAAGTGCAGGCCAAGGGCGGCGCCTTCAAGGAAAATTTCAAATATACCGCCAAAGACATCCGGTTCACCACCCAAGGCCCGACGCTCTACGCCATCGCGCTGGGCTGGCCGGAAGATAATAAAATTCTGATCCGCTCGCTCGCCAAGACCGCCGCTCCCGGCGAGAACCAGATTCAACGCATTGAGCTGCTCGGCCACCGGGGCAAATTGAAGTTCACCCAAACGGCCGACGGACTGACGGTGGAACTGCCGGCGGAAAAGTTGAGCGACTTGACGTGCGCGTTGCGCATCAACGGCCGCAATCTCAAGCCCGTCCCGGTGACGCCCGCACCGGTCGTTGTCACGCCGGATGCCAAAGGAGGATTGAACTTCGGCGCCGCCGACGCCACGTTGCACGGGAAGGAGCTGAAACTCGAGGAACAAGGCGGCAAGCCGGACATCGGTTACTGGACCGATCCCAACGAATGGGTTTCCTGGAACGCGCGCATGGCCCGGCCCGGCATCTACCTCCTCAGCGCGACCATCGCCGCGGCAGACGGCGACGCCGATTTTGCCGTCGAGGTCGGCAGTCAAACCATCGCCGCCCGGGTGCCGCAAACCTCCGGCTGGGACCAATTCACCACCGTGGCACTCGGCCGGGTGGAACTCCAGGCCCCCGGCGATTTCGTCGTAAAGGTCCGCGCCCGCGACGCCGCTAGCTGGCACGCCATTAATCTTAATGCTTTGCGTTTGACGCCTGTGGCTCCATGAGTTTTTTGCGTGTCAACCGCGGACGCAAACCGGCAGACTTGGCCGCGTCTTTTGGCGCCATTCCCAACCGGTTGCAACTGGCCGGCGGCTGGATTGATCAGCCGTTCGTTTCCCGGCACAACCCACGGCCGCCGGGCTCGATGGTCGTGGTGCAGATCGAGCCGACGTTCCGCCCGATGGACCGGTCCGGCATCGCCAGCGGCACGCGGGCGGTGGCCATGAAGTTGTGGAAAGGCCGCCTGCCCGATCGTCCGCCGGAAACACTCGTCCGTGAATTGTACGCGGCTGAAAACCGCGGCAAGGCCGAACCCAGCGGCTCGCAGGACATGATCGGTCTGGTTTATCCCGGCATCAACCGCCTGGACTACGACTTTGCCGTCCACGGCGGCGTATTCCCGGCGCACATCGAATCATGCAACACGCCGCGCGTCGCGCGCTGGCTCGAAAAAGTTTTGCACCTGCTGCCCGTTGAACCCCGGCCGGCAGGTTACAGTCCGCTGGGCAAAAAAAACCTTGATCCGAAATGGGTGGTGCGTCTCGGCCAATCCGGCAAGGACTGCTACGCCGCCATCGTCAACCGGGACGTGGAGGCGCTGGGTGCGTCGTTTAACCTGAACATGAAGTGCTGGGAGACTTTGCTGCCACACGTCGTCAAACATCCGCTGATCAAAATCGACTTGAAGGGCCTGCTGAAGGTTTACCAGAAAAATTATCCGGGCGCGATGTTCTCCGGCTGCGGCGGCGGCTACTTGTTGGTCGCTTCCAACGAACCGGTCCCCGGCTCGTTTTCAATTACGGTACGCATTGCCAGCCCATGAATCCCCGCCACGTCGTTGTCACCGGTGCGTTCGACAACCTGCGTTCGCACCACCTGCGTTTCCTGGAAGAGGCCGCCAGGCTGGGCGAACTGACGGTCTTGCTTTGGCCGGACCGCGTGGTCCGGGAAATCACGGGCCAATCCCCGGTGTTTCCCGAGGCGGAAAGACTCTATTTCCTCAACGCTGTCCGGTACGTCAACCGCGCCATTGCCGTCACTGGCTTGGCAAACCCGGATGAACTACCTGAAGCCGGCGGCGTGTCCCCGGACATTTGGGCGGATGAAATCGGACCGGACAATGAAAAGCGGCGCCGCTTCTGCCAGCGACACGGTTTGGAATACCACATTTTGGACGCCGAAAAACTGCAGGGTTTTCCCGTGCCCGAGCCGCTGCCGGCCGTTCCCGGCCGCAAAAAAGTCGTGGTCACCGGTTCGTACGACTGGTTCCATTCCGGCCACGTGCGGTTTTTCGAGGAGGTCAGCGACTACGGCGATCTTTACGTGGTGGTCGGTCACGATGCGAATATCCGGCTGCTCAAGGGTGAGGGGCATCCGCTCCTGCCCGAGGCGGAGCGCCGTTATCTCGTCGGCTCGATCAAGTTTGTGAAGGAGGCGCTGATTTCGAGCGGCGACGGCTGGCTGGATGCCGACCCGGAAATCCGGCGGTTGAAGCCGGACATTTACGCCGTCAACGAAGACGGCGACCGGGGCGGCAAACGCGAGTATTGCGAGCAACAGGGCATCCAGTACCTCGTGCTGAAACGCCTGCCGGCGCCCGGTTTGCCCAAGCGCTCCAGCACCGATTTGCGCGGGTTTTGAAAAATCGCCGGGAGGACCTGGCTGATGAACCGATTGAACCTGAGTGGAACATCAGTTACACTTGCCTGGTGAAGCGGTGCCGATTAATCCAGTTGATTGCCGCGGCGGCCTTGGTTCTTTTCCTGGCGACATGCCGGGCGCAGCCGTCACCGCAAATCACTCCCTTGACCTCCGCTCGACTCTGGCAGCGACTGGAGTTCAGCATCAACAACGCCCCGCCCGCTGCCAATCCGTTCGACCCGGATCTTATTCGCTTGGATGCCACGTTCACCCTGCCTTCGGGAAAAACGATGGCTGTGCCGGCGTTCTGGTATCAGGCGTATCAGCGCGCGCTGGTGTCCGGGTACGAATACCTGACGCCCACCGGCGCTCCGGAATGGCGCCTCCGCTTCACCCCGCCGGAACCCGGCAATTACCTGCTGTCGCTCACTATCCGGACGAACGGCCAACTCTATGGTTCCGCCACGGTCACGAATTTCAACGTTCCGGCTGCCGTGCCGCCGCCCGGATCGGGCTACGTCCGGGTGGCGCCGAGCCAACAGTATTTTGAGACCGGTGACGGTCGGGCGCTGCGGTTGATTGGCGAGAATGTTTCGTGGTATTTGGGCCCGGGTACTTACAACTACGATGCCTGGTTCGCTGCGCTGCACGGTGCCGGGGAGAATTTCGCCCGGGTCCACGCCACGCCCTGGGCATTCGGGATTGAAACCGACACCAACTCGCTGGTGCACTACCGCCTCGACCGCGCCTGGCAGTTCGATTACGTGCTGCAGCTTGCCGAACAGATGGACCTCTACCTCATGTTTTGCATCGAATTCCACCTGATGCTGCAACCGGTTTCGGATTACTGGGGCAACGATAATTACTGGCAGACCAATCCCTACAACGCGACCAATGGCGGCCCGTGCGTCAATCAAAACGCGTTTTTCACCAACGCCATCGCCCGGGCGACCTTCCAAAAAAGATTGCGTTATCTGATCGCCCGCTACGGGTACAGCCCCCGGCTGCTGGCCTGGCAATTCTGGAGCGAAGTGGATAACGAGTACACCTGGGTAAATGCCGCGGACGTGGCGGCCTGGCATGGGCTGATGGGCGGCTGGATGCATACCAACGATCCGTTCGAGCATTTGGTTTCCACCAGCCTGACCGGCGGCAGCGACCGGTCGGAGATTTGGACCCTCCCGCAACTGGATTTTGCGTGTTACCATTGCTACTCCGAGCCGTTCCCGGCCGCACGCTTGAACTCGCTGGCCCAGTCGTTTCAGCAGCGTTACCACAAGCCGTTGATTATTGACGAGTTCGGCACGAGCTGGATGAGTTGGAATCACACGAACGATCTGTACCTGCGCGGATTCCGGCAAGGGCTCTGGGGTGGCGCGCTGGGCGGTTCGGCGGGCGCCGCGATTTCATTCTGGTGGGAAGAGATTGACGCCGAGAACGATTATTCCGTCTTCACCGCCCTGGGAAAGGTCCTGAATCGGACCGGTTGGGGGAGCGGCGTTTGGACCAATATTTATTTTCAAACTTCCGGCGCGCCGCCCACCACGGTGGGAAACCCAATTCCGGACGGCCAACCGTTCAATATCACGCTGGTGCCCGGCGGCGCCTGGGGAGCGATGGTGTCGGGGCAACTGGCGGTGCCCGGCGCCGAGGCGGCGCATTATGCCGGCAGCACCTTAAACAGTTTCATTCTGGGTTCCTGGTTTCCGTCATTGGCGGAGCCATTTGCGTTGAGCGCTTGGTTCACCAACGATGCGCGGATCATACTGCACCTGAACTCGGTTTCCGTAAGTGCCGGACTGGGCGTGCGGGTGGATGGCGCCACGGTCTGGTCCACCAACCTGCCGAACCTCGACGGCCTGAACGACGTGAACAACGAGTATAATCTCGACCTCGCCGTGCCGCTGCCGGCCGGGAAGCACTTGATCGAAGTCACGAACCCGGCCCCCGGCTGGTCTTACCTCGATTGGGTGCGGCTTGAGCAGGTGCTGCCGGCCACTTACGCCGGGAGCTGGCGGCCATCGCCGGACGCCATCGGCTTACAGGGGCCGCGTGAATCCCTGCTGTATGTGATCGCTCCGGGCGTTGCGTTCTCCGGGATTGATACCAATCCGGTGCCCCCGCTTCAGCACGGGCAAACGTTGACTTTGAGCAACTGGCCGTCGGGCCGCTTTTGGGCCGAGTGGTATGACCCGGCGACGGCCTCGCCGGTTGGCACCAATCAGGCAACGACGACGAACGGCAGCCTCACGCTGTCCCTCCCGGATTTTCGCGAGGATTTGGCGGGGATTGTTTACCCGCCGCCGAAATTGACCGCCACGGGCATTGATGACAACGCCGCTTTCCAATTCCGGCTGGATTCCGAAACCGGCGGCCAGTATCTCATCGAGCAATCCACCGATCTGTTCCTCTGGACTTCGTTCCTCGCCGTCAGCAACAGTCAGGGGGTAATAGTGTTGGCGGACCCGTCGGCGGCAACCGCCCCTTATCGGTTTTATCGGGCCAAGCGAAATCCCTGACCTGCGCCGGTGCGTATCTTTGGGTGGCGATATGGCTGGGTGATTGAAAGATTTGAGTTGCATAAATCCAGCAATTGATTAATCCATCCCCCGATACCATATGGGATCACTCAAAAAACGCCGCAAGGCAAAAATCAATCGTCACAAACGCCGCAAGAAGCTGCGCTTGAACCGTCACAAGAAGCGCACCTGGCAGAAGTAATTCCGCCCCGTGCCCGGTGATTCATCCGTTCGCGTGCGGTAGCTCACCGCGTCGCCGCGAACGGTCTTTGTTTCAATCCGGCGGCGAGGGCGATTCATGGAACACCGTTTTACCAAGCATTATACCCGTGAGGAGGCGCGAGCCCTGCTGCCGCAAATCCGGAAGTGGCTGGATTTACTCAACCGACTGCGCAAAGACCTGGACCGCTATGACAAGCGCCTGAGCGGCCTGGCCGGGCAGGGGCACGACATCGGCGGAGACACGGTGAACAATTGGATTCGCACGCTGGCCGACACCCAGGAGGTCCTCGTGGAGTTCCAGCGCCGGGAAATTTTCATCAAGGATCTTGAGCGCGGCCTGATCGATTTTCCGTCCATCATCGGCGGACGGGAAGTGTTCCTCTGCTGGGAGCAGGACGAGGACGATATCGAATTCTGGCACGACTTGGATACCGGGTTCGGCGGCCGGGAACGGCTGTAAAGCTCGACTCGCCGGGCGAGCGGCCGGTTTAGTTGGCGGGCAGCACCCGACCGGTGTGGCGCGGGTTGGCGCGGAACATCGGCCAGGAACTTTTCGCCGCCGGGGCCAGCGGGTTGGGTGAATTGATGGCGTATAAATAAGGGCCGGCGGCCACAAAGACGGTGCCGTCAGCGCCGATGACCGGTGAAGCGACAAGGCGGTCGGCTTCCTCGATATGCCACAATTCCTTGCCGTCGGATTGGAGGGCCAGCAGCGAGCGATAATGCACGGAAACGTAAATCAGGCCATTGGCGGCAACGGCAGGGGAAGCTCCGATCGGAAGCGCCGAATACGATTCCCATCGTTTCCTCCCGCTTGGATCCACCGATATGTGATAATGGCCGATTGACAGATAAATATTCCCGTTTTCATCCAGCGCCGGCGAAGCCTCCGTGGTTCCGCCGGTGTGAAGGCGCCACAACTCCGAGCCGTCCGGCTGCAGGGCATAGAAATTGCCATCCGTTGAGGAGAAATAAATCGTCCCGTCCCGACCGATGGCCGGCGACGAGATGATGGGAGCACCGGTCGGGAACGACCAGCGGACGGTCCCATCCGGCTTCAGGGCATAAAAGCGCTTGTCGTGTGAGCCGAAATAAATCGTCCCATCGAGCCCGATGGCCGGGGATGACACCACGATGTTGCTGGTGGCAAAAATCCATTTCCGGGTGCCATCCGGATTCAGCGCGTAAAAGTTGTTGTCCCACGAGCCAAAATAAACCGTTCCATCCGTTCCAATCGCCGGTGATGAATCCACCCAGGCGCCGGTCGGGAACACCCACTTGAGCTTGCCCCCGGGCGTGAGCGCGTAGAGTTTCCGGTCGCGCGCCCCGAAATAGACCGTCCCGTCATCCGCAATGGCCGGCGAGGATTTGATCTCGGAGTTGATGGAGAAGGTCCACTTGAGCCGGCCATCGGGGGTGACCGCCCGCATTTGGCCGTCGAAGTTTCCTTGGTAAATCGTCCCGTCAGTCGCCAAAGCTGGCGTTGAATCGGCGTTATACAAGGCGATGCGCAATTTCCACAGATTGGTGGGTGTGGATTGCGCACGCCCGGCGGGCGGAGCGAATGAAAAACATACACCAAAAACCAAACCGGCCAGATACGGGACGATGGAACGCTTCATTCCCGCCAGTAAAGCCGCAAACCGGGTATCCGGCAAATTCAAATCGCGCCGCCGCACTTGCATCCGTGCCTGACCCGCACTACCTTGCGCCCGCCTATGGAAAAAGTCGTCATCATCGGTTCCGGTTGCGCCGGCTGGACGGCGGCGCTGTATACCGCGCGCGCCAACCTCGCGCCGCTCGTCCTCACCGGCAAACAGCCCGGAGGCCTCCTCACCACCACCAGCATCGTCGAAAATTTTCCCGGCTTCCCCGAGGGCGTGGACGGCTACGAACTGATGACGCGGATGCAGAAGCAGGCCGAACGATTCGGCGCCCGCGCCAGCTTCGGATTGGTGGAGAAAGTGGATTTTTCGAGGCGGCCCTTCGCGCTCACTGTGGACGGGGAAAAGGTGGAGGCCGAAACCGTCATCATCGCCACCGGCGCCAGCCACAAGCACCTGGGCGTGCCCGGCGAAGATTTGCTGGAGACCAAGGGGGTGACCTACTGCGCCACCTGCGACGGCGCGCTGCCGGTTTTTCGCAACCAGCCGCTGGTTGTCGTGGGCGGCGGCGATTCCGCCTGCGAGGAGGCGCTCTACCTGACACGGTTCGGCTCGGTCATCCATCTCGTGCACCGGCGCGACCAGTTGCGCGCATCCAAAATCATGGCCGAACGCACGCTGTCGAATCCCAAAATCAAACCCGTCTGGGACTCCGTCGTCACTGAAGTGCTCGATGTGAAACAGGACAAGGTGACCGGCGTGAAGTTGAAAAATCTCAAGACCGGCAAGGAAACGATTTTGCATTGTGCGGGCGTGTTTGTGGCCATCGGGTACGGGCCGAACACGGACATTTTCAAGGACCAGATCGAGCTGGGCGAGAACGGCTACGTCATTCAGAAGCAGGGCACGATGACGAGCGTGCCTGGCGTGTTTGTGGCCGGCGACTGCGCAGATTCGGTTTATCGCCAGGCCATAACCGCGGCGGGCGCGGGCTGCGCGGCAGCCATTGACGCTGAACGGTTTCACGCGGCGCAGAATCAATAAGCCCGGCCAAAAAAGGGAGCGCGTTTGGCAATTCCGTTCCGCAATTCCGCATTGACCCGGCGGGTTTTGCGGCTACACTGCAATTTCGGTTTTGCACAACTTTGATCATTTACAAAACGGACTGATAAAACTATGGCAGTGAAAGTTGCAATCAATGGGTTCGGCCGCATTGGACGCCTGGTCTTCCGGGCGCTGGTCGAACAAGGACTGGTGGGCAAGGACATCGACGTCGTCGCCGTCGGCGATATCGTCCCGGCGGACAACCTCGCGTACCTGCTTAAATACGATTCCATCCAGGGCCGCTTCAAAGGCGAAGTCGGCTCCAAGAAATCCGCCGCCGACAAGCCCGACGACGACATCCTGGTCGTCAACGGCAAGGAAATGAAGGTCGTCAGCGCCAAGTCCCCGGCTGAATTGCCGTGGAAGGCGCTGGGCGTGGAACTGGTCATCGAAGGTACCGGCCTGTTCACCGACGTCGAGAAGGCCAAAGGCCACCTGACCGCCGGCGCCAAAAAAGTCATCATCACGGCCCCGGCCAAGGGCGATTGCCTGACCTTGGTCATGGGCGTGAACGATGGTAAATACGATCCCAAGCAGCATCACATCGTTTCGAATGCTTCCTGCACGACGAACTGCCTGGCGCCGATCACCTACGTCCTGCTCAAGGAAGGCTTCGGCGTGGAAGAGGGTCTGATGACCACCATCCACAGCTACACCGCCACGCAAAAGACCGTGGATGGCCCGAGCAAGAAAGACTGGAAAGGCGGCCGCACCGCGGCGCAGAATTTGATTCCGTCCACCACCGGCGCGGCCAAGGCCGTGGGCTTGGTGCTGCCCGAAGTGAAGGGCAAGCTCACCGGCATGGCGTTCCGCGTGCCGACGCCGACGGTGTCCGTCGTGGATCTGACCGTGCGCACGGTCAAGGAAACCAGCTACGCCGAAATCAGCGCCGCGATGAAGAAGGCCAGCGAGACCTATCTCAAGGGCATTCTCGGCTACACTGAGGACGAAGTGGTCAGCTCGGACTTCATCCATTGCGAACTGTCGTCCATCTTCGACCAGGGCGCGGGCATTGAACTGAACAAGCGCTTCTTCAAGCTCGTGAGCTGGTACGACAACGAATGGGGCTACAGTTGCCGCGTGGGCGACCTCGTCAAGCTGATGATCAAAAAGGGTATTTAAACCCAGGACTTAGTCATTTAACCGCGGTTGAAGTTTTCACAGCGGCGATCGGGCAACCGGTCGCCGTTTTTTGTGCCTGCTCGCGGAGCGAGATTTAACGGCAGCTGCGGAATTCAACCGTCGCTCTGCGATGGGCGAAGGATAGATTGCGCCTCGGATTCATGAAACCCTCTGGACAACGGGGAAAGCCTGAAATAGGTTGCGGGTGATGCGGAAAATGGAACCGCACGTTGGCAGCTCAATAGCAGGTCAAGCATCGGTTGCGTTTATGTGGCAAAGCTACATCTTTGGGATGCACTGGAAGCACGACGGCAAGATGTATTACGACGAGTTGCCGGCGGAGTCAAAGGAGGCGGCGGCTGAGTATTTCATCGACCACATGCGCGACGATGTCATGCTGGTTTGCGTAGAATTGGTTGGGCCAAACGAGGGTGGTGTTCGAGAGCCAGCCCGTTCACCTGTTTCACCCTTTGACCCTTTGAAGGCGCGTCGAAGAACAGACAAGGACGAGGATGCGAGATGATGACGTTGCCTGACAAATCACGTCGGATATCGGTAGTGTCCGAATTCGGTGCAGCGTTGAACCTCCGGCTCAACTATCGAGCCAGAGGCACGACTCTACAACAACTGAATCAGAACAGCACACGGACATCAGGCGCTGAGCGTTTGCGCCGTCGTTCAGAAGCTATGGCGAGACACGTAGATTTGGACGGCGCGGGAGATGGGCTTCCCAAGCCTGCCACGATATGGTACCCCCAACACATGAATGTTCGCTTCACGAATCGTGATCGGCTGTTCCCCGGCTTCGTCGCGGCATCATTTCTCGCGCCTGTGCCCCGTATGTGTTGACCAAGTTATTCAGCCTGCGGCGAGGCGGGCGATGAACCAACAAAAGCCACAGAAACCTGCGCCACCAATGATGGAGTATTGGTTTGTCATTGGAATTGCCCTCTCTGCCAGCGGGATGTTCTACAATCTTCTGTTTATCGCCGTTTTGTATTTGCTTTTTAGACACCAACGACCCGATGCGGCTTTCGAGCTTTTGACTGTGACAAGTCTTTTAGTCGGGATGGCGCTTTCGGATATTTTCAAGATGGCTCTGAGTCCCGAGCTAAATAGCGTGCATCGTTATTGGGAACCCGCTGGTGTTATCGCTGCGACGTTAGCTTTATTCTACACTGAAAAGCGAGGTTGGAGCTGGCTGCTGATCTCGTATTCTGCGGTCATGGTGGCTTTCAAGATTTGGGCGGCGGCCAAGCATTTACCCAGAGGTGTTCGGCCACAGTTTCAGATTGTACATGCGGGAATCTTTTTTTTGGTCTTATGGTTACTTGCAATCTGGTTGCGCAAGCGAACACCGTTGCCCTCCACGTATCCTGAGACGAATAGTTCAGAAAAGGAAAACGCCTCTCATCAGGGTCCATCCGTCAAGCGTTGAGCATCATCCTGCGTCCTGCCTTACTTGATTGGCGGAGCGTTGGTCGCCGGTTGATTGGCCGCGCTTAATTTCTTTTCCACCTCATTTAACCAGTAAGCGTTCTCGTCGCCGGGCGCGAGCTGGTTCAATTGCAGCAAGGTTTCGCGGGCTGCCGGGTAATTGCCCGTCTGCCAGTATAATTTGAAACTGAGCTGTAACACGGCCGCGTTCGTGGAGGTGAGCGATGCGGCTTTATCCAGCGCAGACTGCGCCAACATCACTTGATTGGCTGCCAGGGCCGCCCGGGAAAGGTTCAGCCAGTGGTCCAGGTTTTGGGGCCGGCCCTCCGCCGCCTGTTTGAGCAGAGGCAGGGCTTTTTCCGGTTCGCCGGCGGCGGCCAGGCTGACGCCGTAGGTGGAGAGAATGTCCTGGTTGGTCGGGAAAAGTTGATTGGCTTGGGCCAGGATGGCAACCGCATATCGGCCGGCTGCGGGGTCGGCGGATTCGGAGACGGCCATTTTTTTGCCGGCTTTGTCCGGAGCCAAAAATTGTTGGACGCTGGGCAGGTGCAGGATGGCGCTGACGGCATTGTTTTCCACCCGTTGAGTTTTGGGACCTTCCTGCGCGCTGCGGACGAACAGCGTGACCGGGTCGCGCCAGATCCACGACCGGTTCCACGCCGTGATTCCCCACAGGGAAACGAGCAGAAAGGCCGCGAGCCGGACGCGGGACGGGCGCGGTGCAACGGCGGCAATGGCGGCCAATCCCATCAGCCAGCCGATGAGCGGCAGATAAAGAAACCGCTCCGCCATGTACTGCATCATCGGCACGAGATTGGAAACCGGCAGCAGGAACAGTCCCGTCCAAAGCAGGCCGAACCCGAGCAAGGCCAGCTTTGGATTGCGCGCAGCAGCGAACCCAATTGCGACCAGCACGGCCAGCAACGCCAAACCACCCAAGACCGCGCCGGACCAGAACGCGCAACGGCCGGGCAGGTAGCTGTAATCAATGAAAAACGGCGGCACGCCCCAGAGCAGCCGGAAATATTTCAGCACGACGGGCAGCATGTCCAAGAGGGTCTGGCCGTAACTCCCGGAAATGGGCGCAGTCTGACTGCTCCGCCCGATGACCCAGTGCCGGTGCGCCAGGTAAACCGCTGCGATGACGAAAAATGGAACAGTCCAGCGCAGACTTTCCTTCCACGGCAACTGCTGGACTTTTCGAAAGCACACAAAGGCGACGGCGGCAAACGGCACGGCAGATTCCTTGGAATAAACGGCCAGCGCGAAAAAGGCCAGCGCCCGCCAGCGCGCTCCGCGGTTTCCCGGCGGTTGAACCAGTTCCCGCAACGATGCCAGGGTGAAAAACGCGGCGAGGATGTCGTCGAGCGATTTGGCCCAGCAAACCACCTCGGAAACGACCGGATGCACGGCAAACGCCAGCGCGACCCAAAACGACCACAGCCGGCTTTCTTCCAGCTTGGGATTTCCTGCCAGACGCGGGAGCAGGGCCGTCAACACTGCAAACAGCATCATGACAGTGCCGGCATGCCAGAGCACATTCGCCAGGTGATAAATCCACGGCGGGGGAATTTCGCGGCCGGCCAGCGAATGGAGCAGGGCATAGTGCGCCGTGCGAATCGGCCGGAACACCCGGAAATCGTCGGGCAATGTCGCCTGGGCATCCAGACGATAGAACATTTCCGGGATATGGCTCAGCGAGCGGACGCTCGGCAGGTCGCGGATGAAGTATTCGTCGTCCCAAACGAAATCGAACCAAATTGTTTGTCCCCAGACCAGCAGGACCGCGAGTCCCAGCAGGACATACGGCGGCCATGAGCGGGCGAGAAAACGGTTCATGAATTTGCCGGAAGAGTTTTAGCCGACCAACCTGCGCGATGCAACTCCAGGGCAGGGGTTTTGGTGTGTTCCAATTTGCTTGTAGATGAGCCTGTGGCTCGACATCGGCGCGCAGCGCCGACACTACAGCAACCCAATCAGGATACCGTCAGCTTTCAATGTCCCGGCCTGGTCTGGGGTTCCGGCTCAATCACCTTGTGCTTTTCCAGCTTCTCCAGCTTGGGCGCGATCACCACCTGGCAGTAACCGTAATTGGTGTTGTTGTCGTAAAACTGCTGGTGGTAGCCCTCGGCCGTGTAGAATTTGGTGAACGGCGCGATTTCAGTGACGATGGGGTGCTTGAAATTTTTCTGCGCCTCGGCCTTGGATTTTTCGGCCTCCGCCTTTTGCGCGTCGCTGTGGTAAAGGATGACGGAGCGATACTGCGTGCCCGTGTCGGCGCCCTGCTGGTTCAGCGTGGTCGGGTCATGCGCCTGCCAGAAGACGTCGAGCAGTTTCGCGTAGGAAATTTTGGTCGGATCAAATTCAATCTGGGTGACTTCGGCATGGCCGGTGGCGCCGGTGCAGACCTGTTCGTAGGTGGGGTTGGCGGTGCGCCCGCCGGCGAAGCCGCTGGTGACGGACTTGACGCCAGGCAACCGCTCGAACACGGCTTCCATGCACCAGAAACAGCCGCCGCCAAAAGTAGCCAGTTCGGTTTGGTTGGTATTCATGGTGTTGGTCGGTTGCGCCGGCGCGTTCCAGGTCAACCCGACTGCGGCCAGCAGCAAATGGATTGTTTGTTTCATTTATAAATCGGGCAGCGAATCAAACGGTAATTTCTAACGGCGCAGCAGCGCGGTCCTACCACAACCAAATCCGGTAGCGCCGAGGTGCCCCTTCGCCGGTGGCACCCAGCACCCCTTTCATTAACACCCGGCTTGAGCCGGGTGGTGAAGGTCGGCGAACCATTCAGCCGTTTCAACGGCTTGCGGATGTGGAAGAAACCGTTGAAACGGTTTTGACATTCGACATTGACCATCACCGGGCTGAAGCCCGGTGTTAATGCCATGGCTTTACTCATTTATGCGAGATTCAAAATCACTCCTTTTTTCAACCGGCCAACTTGCCACACAAGTCCCGATCCTCAACGGCCATCATCTCGGGGGGCTCGTGGAACTTGCCCTTCCGGGATCACTCCTTTTCCGGCCGGTCCAGAGCTTCTCCCGGCGGCAGGTCGGCATACTTCGCAAAGTGCTCCGGGCGCAGCGGCTCGGAAATCACATGCTCGCCGCCCAGCCATTTGCCGAGATCAATCAACTTGCACCGGTGCGAGCAAAACGGGCCATAATTCCCGGCAAACCAGTCGCCCCGCTTTTTGCACGTTGGACAGACGACGCTTGCGCGGCGTTCACTCATTTCGGCTGATTGGCAATCAATATCTTGTTGGCCGACAGAAGTGAAATGTAATCCGAGAGTATCCGCTTGGTTTCGTCCAGCATGGGATCAATGGCAGGCGTATTTGCGGTCGTTGTCGTCAAGCTCATGGGGGTGGTCCCGATTGGAATCATGGCGCGGTCGTTGGCAGCCGGCGCGGATGCCGCTCCGGCCGGCGCA
>DATJOW010000070.1:0-5006 GCA_035506715.1 Candidatus Acidiferrum sp.
AAAGTGGCGTTCACCCCGGACAGCCGGGAACTGATTTTGGAGGAGGGCAGCGAATTCCATTTTGTGAATGTCGAGACGCTCGAAACCAGCCGTCGGCTAAAACGGGGAATCGGACTTTTCCCGGGCCATGTGGCCTTTTCACCGGATGAGAAACTTATGGCCATGGAAATGGCGCCGGCCGTAATCCACCTCAAAGAAGTGGCGACCGGCCGGACCGTGGCGCAGTTGGAGGATCCATTTGGAGATCGCTCGAATATGCTCCTGTTCACGCACGATGGAGCCAAATTGATAGTGTTATCGACGTACGCCTCGGCGATTCATGTCTGGGATTTGCGCGCGATCCGGTCGCGGTTGAAGCCGATGGGTCTGGACTGGGATTGGCCTGAGTTTGCACCTTTGGCCAATCTGGAAAACAACGCGGCTCCCGTCCCGAGCGCTCCGCGCTTAAAGGTGCGAATTGTCACGGCGGGGAACCCGTAATCGCGGGAAGGGAATTGTTTTCCCGCAAAGACCGGTTCATGAACGGCGGATAATCCTTATTGCATCTGTCGAGAGCCGGGCGTTCCGCCGGATTAGGGACCTCACTGGGCTCTCACCAATCAAACCTAACAGGTCGGCGGCGAGCGCTCGTTCGACGGCCGGCTTCCTTCCTTCAATCAGCCGGCCGAAATGTTTTTTCCGGTGGTGATACTTTTCACCCTTCGATTTCGTTTGTCTGGATGAGCACCTGAACCCGATAGCCCGAGACCAGTAAACCTTTTATGAAAAACACACTTAACCTCTTCCTTGTACGCCTGTCGGTGATGAGCGCGGCGATTGAAATGCATCTGACCGCCAAAGCTCGAAGTCATCTTACCCTGGCCTTCGTTCTGTTCGGCCTGGGCGCAAGCCTGGTGCGGTCGCCCGCCCAGGTCATCCTCAATCCGAACACGATTGGCGGCCATGTCCACTTCAGCAATGCGAACGCCGCCATCGTGTCTCTGCTCGCCCCTCCGGGCAACGAAGGGTTGAGCAATGTTGTGGTGGTGGCCAACAGCATTCCACCGGCGCCAGCCATCGCGGCGTATTCGGATAATATCGAGGCGACCAACCGCACCGTCACCTCTTATCAGTTGACGGTGGATTCAGCCAATCCGGGCATCGCCTACGCCCTCTCGCCCTACGCCGTGATCGAGGGCGACCAATATGTCTATTACTTCAACACCAGAACCTCCGCGCCCGTGGTAATCGGCACCCCGCCGCCCGACGTTAATTTCGATGAATGTGTCGGGGTGGTCACCGTGCAGTTCGTCACCTCCGGCGGCGTACCGCTCCCCGTGGACGGCGGAAAGATCATAGCCTACAGCTTGCCGGACTCCAGCTACGCGGGCGTGCGCTCCACGATCGCGGCCGGAAGCGCGGAACAGCGCATCTATCTGCGGGGTGGAACCACGCATCAATTGGACATTACCGTCCATCGCGGGACCAATTTCTACGGCGACCGGATCGAAACTTTCCTGAGCACCAACGTGCCCGTCACCTGCGACACATTCACAACTGTAAAAATGGTGCTGCCCGATTCCGGCGTGCTGGCCAGCATTGTTGGAAACGTGGATTTCCTGGGCCAGTTTGAACTGACCGCCGCCGCCAACCCGGCGTACGATTATCCCAACTATACCACCGTGATTGCGAACTACGGCCCATTCTCCAACCAGCGTTGGGGTGCGTTGCCCGGCGAGAACTTCACCACGCCATCGAGCGGCGCGTACACCCTCTCGAATGTGGTGCCGTCCACCCTCGACCCGGGTTCGGTCGGCTATGTGGTGAGCGCGCAAATGTTGATTCACACCAACCGGCTGATCCAGGTGTTCCAAACGCCGGCCCTGGGGTGGGGAGCGAACCCGCCGTTGTCGGTTGACGCCGGTGAGGCGCTTGATCTCACCAATTTGTTCGTGATCAACCCGGGTTATCTGCGCGGTCGCGTACTGCTGCAAGGCCCGCCGGAAAGTCTGGGCCACTCGTCGTTGTTGCGCGGCGTTCAACACGCGGGCGATGACGACCTGGATGATGATGGCATTCCCGACCTGTTCGGGACCTATGGCATTTACTATACCACCGTCGAAGCGCTGGGCGTGGACCGGCTGGCATCCGGCGCCACCTTTACCGCGGCGTACGGCCTCGGCTACGGCGATTTTCCTGGGGATTTCAATCCCGCTACCAGCGCTTATGAAGGCCAATACGAACTGGCGCTGGGCGGATTGCTCAGCGAATCAAGCATCTGGAAGCAAAAGTATTTCAACCTCACGCTGCTCAGCAGCCCCGCCATCACGAACGATGCCGATTATTTCTATAACGTGCTTTCCATTAGCGAAGACGACACCAACGACGTGGAAATTGTTCCCGGCCAGGCCGTGGCGCACGACGTCGCCTACTGCATGAGCGAAGTCAAAGTCGTTTTCCGCTCGACCTCGGGAACGTTTTATCAGCCGAACATCCGGTTCGCCAGCGGCTCGTTCACGGGCACTGATTTTCTCGGCCGGGCCGCCGATTATGACGTCGAAATTGAAGCCGTGTACGGCACTCCGCTCAGTTCGGCGACAGCCTCGAATATCGGCCAGGTCGTGATGTATCTGCCGCAGGGCGCTTACCATTTGAATCCGAGCGTCACGCCTGCCGGCGGCAATGCGCAAGCCGGCCTGGAACCGCTCGACATCACGGTGGGTTGCGGGCAAACGATCGCGTTGGAGCCGTGCCTGCAGTTGAGCCTTGACGCCCCGAGTTGCGCCAACACCCGCTCGGTGAACGTCTCCGGCGCCGTCCGGAGCTGCAGCAACGACGTCGCCAGCATCAGTTACAGCCTCAACAGCGGACCGCCCCAAACCATCTGCGACGGCTGCGGCATCAACCCAAGCTTTGGCTTCAACGTCGTGTTGACCGCAGCCGAGTGCGTGGACAACACGCTGACGGTGACGGCGACCGACGACCTGGGCGGCTCGAGCTCGGTGACAACGACGATTCACTATGACGCGACTCCTCCAGTCATTCAGTGTCCCGCCGACATCGTGGCGGGCTCCTGCGACACCAACGGCGCCATCGTGGATTTCACGGTCACCGCGACGGACAATTGCTCCGGGCCTGTCAGCATCGTGTGCACACCGGCGTCAGGTTCGCTCTTCCCGGCAGGCACGACGCCGGTGCGTTGTGTGGCCAGCGATACTTGTGGGAACACGAATCAATGCACGTTCAACGTCACAGTGGCGGGCGGCTCGCAGTTGGCCATCCAACTCGCGGTGGCGGTTACCTGGAGCTGCACCGGCACGTTGCAAGAAGCCGTCGACCTCACAGGCCCATGGACGGACATTCCCGGCGCGGTTAGCCCCTACTTCGTAATCGCCAGCGCGGCGAACAAGTTCTACCGGGTGAGGCAATGACCCCGCGCGATTTTACCGCCTGCGCCGACGGTGAGAAGGCGAGCTGCCTCAGCTCCAAACGAGACAAGCTGATACTTTTCGTCCGCTGATTTCGTTTGTAGGAATGAGCTTGTTAATTGGGAATTTCAAATATGAAAACTCGCGTCCCTGAGTCCTGCAGCGCAGTGCTGTTATGCGCCGCGCTTTCTGTTTCTGTGAACTCCGTCTTCGGCCAGGGCAATGGCGCCCTATTGCTGACGACCATCACCAATCCGACCCCGGCGTCCGGCGACATTTTTGGCGAGTCGGTGGCGGCGGTCGGAAGCGATCGCGTGCTGATTGGCTCGGAGGTGGCAGCGGAGGCTTACCTATTTAGCCTCGATGGCACATTGCTGACCACGTTCACGAATCCCGAAGTTCCGGGTGGAGGGGGTTTCGGCTATTCGCTGGCGGCAGTGGGAAGCGATCGGGTGCTTATCGGTAACTACAATTACTTCGAAGGAGTGACGCAAGTCGGTCGGGCGTATCTATTCAGCACCAACGGCGCGTTGCTGACCACTTTTACCAATCCATCTCCGGCGGCGGTGCAAGGGTTCGGTTGGTCGGTCGCGGGATTGGGGAGCGACCGCGTCCTGATTGGCGGACCCGCAGATGGCAACAAAGGTGCGCCGTATCGTGCTGCGGCATACCTATTCAGGACCAACGGCACTTTACTGGCCACACTCACCAATCCCGTTCCCGCCTACGACGGTGGATTCGGTCTTGCGGTTGTAGCCGTGGGAAGTGACCGGGTGCTTGTCGGCGCGCCTTACGATAACCGGGGTGCGTCTTTTGCTGGGGCGGCCTATCTATTCAGCACCAACGGTAATGTGATCACTACTTTTACGAATCCCATCCCAGCGTTCAACGACAATTTCGGCACCGCGCTCGCCGCGGTGGGAAATAACCGGTTGCTCATTAGTGCAATTGATTACGGGAACGCGAAGGGTAACGGCGGTTCAGCGTACCTGTTCGACATCAACGGCGCGTTGTTAACCTCCATCACCAATCCCACGCCGGCAGCCTACGAGTATTTCGGCTGGTCGGTGGCAGCCGTCGGTAGCAGTCGACTGCTCATTGGCGCCTTTCAAGACGGCACGAGCCCGCTCCAGGCCGGCTCTGCGTATCTGTTCAGCACTAATGGTACTTTGCTCAACACATTCACCAATCCCACGCCGGCGCCCTATGGTTTTTTTGGTTACTCGGTGGCCGCGATCGGGACTGATCGAGTGATCATAGGCGGACTTCGGGACGACACGGGTGCCACAGACGCCGGCGCCGCTTATCTATATGGACTCCCTTATCCGACGTTACGCATCTCCCGGAATGTCGGCACCGCTTCATTGAGCTGGGTGACAGCCGAAAGTGGCCTGATTCTTCAACAAACTGATTTGCTCGGTACCCCGGTGGCCTGGAGCGATGCGACAAATGCCGTTTCAGTAAACGGAACGACCAACGTCGTTCAAACCACCACTACCAGCGGACCCACCAGCCGCTTCTACCGTCTTCGGCGGCCGTGAAGACGTCGCGGCTTAAACACTTTGTGAATGGCCCCGGAAGATCCATGACAACCTCCCG
>DATJOW010000071.1:0-6766 GCA_035506715.1 Candidatus Acidiferrum sp.
AAGGTGAGGCCGATCTCCTTTTTGGTCGGCACCTGGTTAATGCCGGGAACCTGAAATTCCACCGGATCTTCAACCGTGATGATATTGTAAATGGGGTTGTTCAGCTCGTTGAGCGCGGAGTAAAGCGTGGTGGTTTTGCCCGAGCCGGTCGGGCCGGTGACGAGAATCAACCCATGGGGCGCATCAATGGCGGACTTGAATTGTTTGAAAGTATCGGGGTCCAGCCCGAGTTTATCAATGCTGGCGGTCAGGTTTGATTTGTCGAGCACACGCAGCACGATCTTCTCACCGTGAACGGTGGGCAACACGGACATGCGCAAATCGTAATCCTTGCCGCTGACTTTGACGCGGATGCGGCCGTCCTGGGGCAGACGGCGCTCGGCGATGTCGAGGCTACTCATGATTTTGAATCGGGACGCAAGCGCCAATTGCATCTGCTTGGGCGGCGGGGTGGCGTCGATCAACACGCCGTCGATGCGATAACGCAGGCGCATGCTTTTCTCGAACGGTTCCAGGTGAATGTCGCTGGCGCGGTCTTTGATGGCCTGGACAATGATGAGATTGGCGAGTTTGATGACGGGCGCTTCGCCGCTGGAGGCGGCGAGCTGATCGAGATTGACTTCTTCCAATCCTTCCTTGATGGCTTCGACCGCATCGGCCTCCGAATCTTCTTCGCTCTGTTTTTGCGCATCCTGGATGATGTCCTCCATCGAGCCGCTTTTGGCCGAATCGATGGCATTCAGTTTGTCCACGATGGCCTTTTCCGACGCGATCAGCGGGGCGATCTCGAGTTTGGTGATGCGCTTGACGTCGTCGATGGCGAGCACATTCAGCGGGTCGGCCATCGCGAGGAACAACTTGCTTTCCAGACGCGAAACCGGAACGACCTTGTAACTCTGCGCGGTATCCCGCGGCAGCAACTCAACGATTTCCGGTGGGATTGCGACGCGAGCCAGGTTGACCGGCGGGACGTTGAGCACGCGCCCCATGGAAACCGCCAGGTCCTGCTCGCTCACATAGGCCTTGTCCACGATGAGCTTGATGAGTCGAGCGCCCTCTTTCTTTTGCTGCTCGAGCAATTCTTCGATCTGGCCGGCCGACAGCAAGCCGTCTTCCACCAGGGCGTCGGCGATGCGTTCTCCAAATGATTTGACTTTGGCCATGGTCTCAGTGGAAGGCTTTGCGGAGGTAGAGCATCAGGTCGGTGGGCGGCGCCAAGTACCACAACAACCGGTGGGTGGTGGCTTCCGCCAGGTCTTTCACCGCCTGTTGATTGAAGGGATTGGCCGTGGCCACCAGAATGGATTTACTCATGCGGTCAAAGGGCAGCACACACCATCGCCGGCAGGTTTCCGCCGGGAACCCGCGCGCCAGATCGATGTCCACGTCGTATTTTTCCAGCGCCAGAAATGCGGTGTGCGATCGGTCGGCTAGCAGCTTGAGGGATTTCTCCACCGGCAAAATGTTTTTTTCGGCGAGGGCATGAATGAAAGGCTCCACGACCGCCGCCGCCGACTGCGTCAAATCTGCCGCGCGCCAGCACAAGTCAAAGTCGCCCGCGCTGATGATTTTCCCATCGACAAAAATTTTGTGCATGGTTTTGCGGCCGTCGTCGACTTCGGCCGGCGCCGCGTGCGCCTTCTTGTGCGATTTGGCAGTGTCCGAGTGGGGAATCGATACCGACGCCGATTCCACAACGGCGGCCTGCTCCGCCATGTTATTGGCCCGGTCCTCGATTTGGCGGAGCGCCGCCTGCACGTCGCCATCATCCGGTCGGCGCTGCAATACCGTTTCGTACTCCAGAATGGCCGAGGAAAGCTGTCCCGTTTGCATGTAAGCCTGGGCAATACGTTTGGATGTTTTGATGACATCCTCCTCGCGTCCCAGCTTGGTGTAAGCTTCCTTGAGAATCTCCAGCGACTGGCAATCGTTGGGCTGCGATTGCGCAATAACTTCAAACATCTCAATCGTTTGCAGCAATTGAGCTTCTTCGCCTTGATTTTGCGCCGACGCAGTCATGGTTTCCAACGATTATCCCCTCCAAAACAGCAATCTCCGCGCCAATTTGAGCGCGGCGCGCCCCTCACTCTTCTTGCGGAAACCGCGATAACCGCATCTACAGCATTGCTTTCCGCCGTCATCTGCGGAATCGTAATCCTTGCGGTCGGCTTGAGGCCGGCGAGCATGGTGCAAGACAAACCCATCATGAAACCCGGGTCCGGCGAGCGCCTGGCGCGCTTTGTCGGCGACCAGGTGCGATTTACGCTGCGCGATGGCGGAGCTGCCGCCGGTTGGCGGGCGCTGCTGCGCACCAACCTCGGCCGCGGCGCCGTCCTGCGGCGCGAAATTATCGCCGCCCACGCCGGCGGGCCGCTTGCCGCCGGAGCGTCGTGGCGCGACGTGCCAATGCAGAAGAGCGGAGACGCCTGGCAGATTGAAATGCCGCTGACCGAGACCGGTTTCTTCAAAGCCAAGGCTTATTTGCTGGACCCCAAAGGCTGGCAGCACTGGCCCGAAGGTCAAGACATCGGCATCTGCGTCCACCCCGATTTTGCCCGCACCGCCAATACGATCTACTGCGCCTTCACCCGCCTGTTCGGTTCGACAAAAAACCTTTCCGCGACCGGCGACAAAAAGATCGAGCTGCAGCTCCGTTCGCTCGACGAGCAGCATTTCACCGTCGTCCCCCCTTCCGGCAAGCTGCGCGACCTCACCCGCCAACTGCCGCACATCACCCAAAAACTCGGGTGCCGCATTCTCCATCTGCTCCCAGTTCATCCCACCCCCACCACCTTTGCGCGCATGGGACGGTTTGGCAGCCCCTATGCCGCGCTCGACCTCACCGCGATCGACCCGGCCCTCGTCGAATTCGACCGGTACACCACCGGCGTGGACCAGTTCTGCGAACTCACGCGCACGACGCACGCCTTTGGCGCCCGCGTCTTCATCGACATCGTCATCAATCACACCGGCTGGGGTTCGGTTCTGCAGGAACAGCATCCCGAATTCTTCTTGCGCCAGCCCGACGGCGCGTTCGCCAGCCCGGGCGCCTGGGGAACCGTCTGGGAGGACCTCGTCGAATTGAAGCAGGACAGCGTAAAACTCTGGGACCTCATCGCCGACGCGCTACTGATCTGGTGCCGGCGGGGCGTGGACGGGTTCCGCTGCGACGCCGGCTACAAAATTCCCGTGTCCGCCTGGCAATACATTGTCGCGCGCGTGCAGAATGAATTCCCGGAAACGATCTTCTTGCTCGAGGGGCTCGGCGGTTCCTGGGAGACCACGGAAGCCCTGCTCACCGAAGGCGGCCTGCAGTGGGCCTACTCCGAACTGTTCCAGAATTATTCCGGCCGCCAGGTGGCCGATTACCTCGACTATGCGAACCGCCAGGCCACGCGCGTCGGCACTTACGTTCATTACAGCGAAACCCACGACAACAACCGGCTGGCGGAAAAAGGCCGCGCCTGGTCGCTGCTGCGCAACCGTCTCTGCGCGCTGACCAGTGCGAGTGGTGCGTTTGGTTTCACCTGTGGTGTCGAATGGCTGGCCACTGAAAAAATCAAGGTGCACGGCTGCGCTGGCCTCGCCTGGGATAATCCGGCCAACATTGTCCCCGAGTTGACCCGACTCAACCGGCTGCTGGCCGACCACCCCTGTTTCTTCGATGGCGCGAAATTGACGCGGCTCAGCGCGCCGGATTCGCCAGTCTATGCCCTGCTTCGCGAATCCGCGGAGGGCAAAGATGCGGTCCTTGTCCTCGTGAATACGGAGGTTGGAAAAGAAAACTCCGTTTCACTTTCACCTTCCGCACTCCGCAACCTGCCATTCACCATTGACCTGCTCGGCCAGCCGCTGCCCAAAGCTTCCAGGGAGAAGGACAAAACGCTCTATACCCTCGAACCCGGCGCAACGTTCTGCCTGGCCTCGGCCGCCCATCCCGCCGGCTTGAGCGGTGAAGCCTATCGCCGCGCCCGCGCGCAGGCTGCGTGGGCCTTCCGCGTCCTGGGCCAAACCATGCCGCCGGAAAACATCGCTGGCCTCGACTGGCGCTGGCTGTCCGAACAAGTGGAGCGCGCCCCGGCAAATGTTCCGGCCGCCGCCGCCGAGTTTGCCGACCGGGTCCCCCAGGATTCCCTGTCCGAAGTGCTGGTTGAAGCCGGCCAGCGAAAAATCTTCCCGCGCGTCGTGATCTGGACGCTGCTCGACAAACGCCGGGTGACTCCGATTCCGCCCGGACATTGGCTGCTGGTTCGAGACAGCGCGTCATTCCGGGCCACCCTGCAAATGCGGAGGGCAGAGTGCGGAATGCGGAATGACAACAGGTGCGCGATCCATGTGCAATCGGTTGCCGTGGCCGACGGCCACGTCGCCTGTTTTGCCCCGGCTGAATCCGTCGGAGACGCCGAATTGATCCTGGACCGTTGTGCTGCCGCATCCCAACGTGTGACCGCCGTTGTTCGCTTTCTTTCCCCCATTCCCCAATCTGACATTCCGCCGTCGGCCGTTCCTACCCCCCGCAGCAGCTCAGCCGCAGAGGGCGGATGCGCTCCGCGGGCCGATGCGCTCGTCCTGCTGACCAACGGAATCGGCGGGATGGCGCGAATGGGCGTGAACCTGGGCCGCGTCCAATCGAAATATGACTGCGCGCTCGGCGCGAACCTGCATCCGGCCGTGCCGGTGGACCGGCATATCCTGGTCAAACGCATGCGGGTCTGGGTAAACGCCGACGGGTTCCTTTCGCCGCTCGATGCCGGAAACCTTGCGGCATTTGCTGCCGGTCCGCCGGCCGTCTGGCAGTTCGTTGCCAACGCCGGCGATGGCCGGACCGTGGAGATCGAATTGCGCGCGGCAATGGTCCCCGGGCGGAACACAACCGTATTCCAGTTCCGCCGGCCGCCAGCCGAGCGGGCCGTTGGCAAGCAACTGCCGGCCGCCGCCGACGTGCGACTGACCGTCCGGTGCGACATCGAGGACCGTAATTTTCATTGGGAAACCAAGCGCAATGGCGGGGCAGAGCACCATTTTGCCACGCACACCCGGCCGCTCGCCGGCAAAAACGGTTTTGCTTTCACGCCGGCGGCCGATCGACAGCTCCGCGTTTTCGCTGATGCCGGCGAGTACCATCCTCAGCCTGAATGGTGCGAAAACATTCCGCATCCGGTGGAGCAAAGTCGCGGCCAGGTGGGCAGCGGCGACGCCTACAGCCCCGGCTGGTTTGAATTGCCCCTGCCCAAAGGGGCCACTGTCACCCTGGTGGTTACGGCGGAAAAAGAGGATACGCCCGCCCTCACCCCGGCCCTCTTCCCCGGGGGAGAGGCTCAAAATGAGGGGACGCCAGAGCGTGATCTCTTCGAGACACGATTGCTTCGCGCCGTCAAACAGTTCGTCGTCCGGCGGAACGGCGGCAAAACCATCATCGCCGGCTATCCCTGGTTTTTGGACTGGGGCCGGGACTCATTGATTTGTGCGCGCGGTCTGCTGTCGGCAGGCATGACGAATGAAGTCAAAGGGCTGCTGCTGACTTTTGGCCGGTTTGAAAAAGATGGCACGCTGCCCAACTCAATCCAGGGCGAAGACGCCTCCAACCGGGACACGTCCGATGCCCCGCTTTGGTTTGCCCTGGCCTGCGAAGAGTTGGCCCCGGTCGCGCGCCCGGATTTTTATGCAGCGGCGGTAAATCCCGGCCGGACCATCCGCGATGTGCTGATCGGCATTGCGGAAAATTATGTGAAAGGCGCGCCAAACGGCATTCGCATGGATCCGGACTCGGCGTTGATCTGGAGCCCGGCGCATTTCACCTGGATGGACACGAACTACCCCGCCGGGACGCCGCGCGAGGGGTATCCGGTTGAAATTCAGGCGCTGTGGATCCGCCTGCTCCGCCAGCTGGCAACCATCAGCCGGGACGAAGACCGGAAGAAATGGAGCCAACTGGCGGAGCGGGCGGCCGCCTCGTTGCCTCAATATTTCTGGCTCGAGAAGCAGGGCTGGCTGGCCGATGTGCTGCTGGCGAAAGCCGATGTCAGCGCGCGCGCAGCCACGCCGGATGACGCGCTGCGCGGCAACGGATTGTTTGCCGTCAGCCTCGGCCTGTTGACCGGCGAACGCGCCAGGCGTTGCGTCGAAGCCGCTTTGAAATACCTGGTGGTGCCCGGCGCCCTGCGGTCGCTGGCGCCCTTGCCGGTTTCGGTTCCGCTGCCCATTTATCGCGACGGCCGGTTGCTGAACAACCCAGTCGAACCCTACTCGCCGCGGTATGAGGGCGACGAAGACACGCGCCGCAAACCGGCCTATCACAACGGCACGGCGTGGACGTGGACGTTGCCGACGTTTTGCGAGGCGCTGGCCCGCGCGTGGGATTTGGCGCCCGAAGCCGTCGCCGCGGCGAAGGCGTACCTGGGCAGCATGGAACCTTTGCTGAACGAAGGCTGCCTGGGCCAGCTCCCGGAAATCCTGGACGGCGACGCGCCGCACGCGCAGCGCGGCTGCGATGCGCAGGCGTGGGGTGCCACCGAAGCGCTGCGCGTCTGGAAATGGTTGAATTCGCAGGATTCACAGGCAGAATGACGCCGTGAATTTCCGCGACAAAATCATCCCGTGGGACAAATTGCCGGAATGGCGTGCGGCCTGGCGCGCCCGCGGCCGGAAGCTGGTCGTCACCAATGGGTGTTTCGACATTTTGCATCTAGGCCATGTGGCGTATCTGGAGACCGCGCGCAAATTTGGCGACGGCCTGCTCGTCGGCCTGAACAACGATGAAGGGACG
>DATJOW010000072.1:0-23779 GCA_035506715.1 Candidatus Acidiferrum sp.
CTCCTCTTCTTGCCCTGCTGGGCAACTACGGCGGTTCCACACCCACGATGCCGCCCTTGCCCGGTTCGCCCGCCATAGATGGCTGCACCAGTGGCACAAGTTTCACCACTGACCAGCGCGGCGCTGGCTTCCCACGCGTCGCCGGCGCGTACGCAGACATCGGAGCGGTGGAATTGGGTAATCCCATTCCGGCTCTCCTGGTCAACACGGCGGTGGATGAAAATGACGGCTTGGGAACGAACGGTGTTTCTCTGCGGGATGCACTTGCCTATGCGCCCTCCGGCTCGACCATTGTCTTCGCGCCAGCCCTGTCCGGCTCGGCTATTCTGTTGACCAATGGCCAACTCAATGTCGCCAACAGCGTCACCATTCTCGGCCCCGGCCCTGGAGCGTTGACAGTGAGCGGCAACCACGCCTCACGCGTATTCCACATCACCGGCGTGAATGTGACCATCAGCGGACTGACGATTGCCAATGGCAATGGGGACGTGGACGGCGCCGGGGTCCGGGCCGATGGCAGCCCCGGCAGCGTCCTCACTATCAGCGGTTGCGTCGTCACCAACAACAGTTCCCTGGGGAATTTCGGGGGCGGCGGCCTCTTCAACGTCCCGGGCACGGTGATGAACATCACCAACTGCACCATCTCCGGCAACAGTGCGAACCGGGCTGGTGGCGGCGTCTACAACCTTTGCGGTGTGCTGAACGTTGAACGCAGCACCTTGAGCGGCAACTCGGCTCCCTATGGTGGCGGCGGCTTCAACGACGGTTACAATACTCACGCGGCGCTGACGATCAACGGCAGCACCTTCAGTGGCAATTCGGCGACCGGTAGCGGCGGGGGCATCTACAACTGGGGCTATTCCTCTGACGAGGCAACGCTGACGATTAATGCCAGTACTTTCAGCAGCAATTCCTTCGCGGGCATCATCAGCGATGGCCCGTTCAGCATCGTGGAAATTGGCGACACCCTCCTGAGCGGGTCTTACAACATCTACACCTTTTCGGGCACGGTCATTTCAGACGGCTACAACCTCAGCAGTGACAACGGCGGCGGCTGGCTGAATTCGACCGGTGACCAGACGAACACCGTCCCGCTGCTCGGCCCGTTGCAGGACAACGGCGGCCCGACCTTCACGCACGCGTTGTTGCCGGGCAGCCCGGCCATTGACAAAGGCAAAGCGAACGCCGTCGCGGGGTTGGCCCGCGCCACCGACCAGCGCGGCTTGTCCCGCCCCGTGAATGTGGCTGCCATTTCCAACGCTGCGGGCGGTGACGGCAGCGATATCGGGGCGTACGAGTTCCAACCCCGCGTCGTCACCGGCACCAATGACAGCGGTCCGGGCTCGCTGCGGGATGCGCTCGCCAGTGCCAGCAACGGCGATATTATTGACGTCGGAGGCGTGGCCGGCACGATCACGCTGACCAATGGCCAGCTCGAAGTTGCCAATAGTGTGGCCGTTCTCGGCCCCGGCGCCGCCACGTTAACGGTGAGCGGAAATCGCGCCGGACGCGTCTTCGACGTCACCGGCACCAATGTGATGATCAGCGGCCTGACCATTGCCGACGGCTACGGCGCCAGTTACGGCACGGGAATCAAGACCTATGGGGCGGGCACCCGGCTGACCGTGAATAATTGCGTCATCACCAACAACAGCACCACGCTGAACGGCGGGGGTATTTTCAACGATCCCGGCGTGACGCTGATTGTCAGCAACAGCACCCTCTGCGGCAACAGCGCTCCCGGCGGGTGGGGTGGCGGCATCTGCAATTATCAAGGCACGTTGGTCGTCGCCAACAGCACCCTGTGCGGCAACTCGGCCAACCTGGGTGCCGGCGTCTTCAATGAGGCGACCTACGGCCCGGCAGCCCTGACCATTGCCGCCAGCACCCTCAACAACAACTCCGCCAATTACGGCGGCGGCATTTACAATCACGGTCCGTCGGTGGATGGCGCCAGCGTGACGATCCTCAACAGCACCCTCAGCGCCAATAACTCACACGTGTGCATCGGCAACGACGGTGCCTGGGGCGGCAACGTGGTTCTGACGATTATGGCCAGCACCTTCAGCGGGAATGTCGGCACCGGCATCTACAACGATGGCCGGTTCGGCGGGAGCGCGACCCTGGAGCTGGGCGACACCATTTTCAGTTCCAGCGGTGCGAACACCAGCATCGAAAATGCCGAGGCGGCCGGCACGGTCATATCCGATGGCTTCAACCTCAGCAGCGACAACGGGGGTGGCTGTCTGACCAATGCCACCACCGACTTGGTTTCTACCGACCCGAAGCTCGGCCCGTTGCAGAACAACGGCGGCCCGACCGCGACGCACGCGCTGTTGTCGGGCAGCCCGGCAATTGATCGCGGCAAGAACTTCGGACTCAGCACCGACCAGCGCGGCCGGCCGCGGCCGGTGAACTTCGCCGGCATCCCCAACGCCATGGGCGGCGACGGCAGCGACATTGGGGCCTTCGAGGCGCAGATAAGCCCTGGAAGCGGTCTGGTGCTATTGACCGGGGCGGCGAAGTTGGACAGCGGCGGGTTCGGGTTCTCCTTCACCAACGTGCCCGGCGCCACTTTCACCGTGTTCACCGCCACCAATGTCGCGTTGCCGCTCAGCAATTGGACCGTCCTGGGTGTGCCGATTGAAATCGCGCCCGGCCAGTTCCAGTTTGCCGATCCGCAGGTGACGAACAGCCCGCAGCAATTTTACCGTGTGACATCACCCTGACGCAACACCGTGAGACCAAAGGCGGACAAAGTCTGATCCCTGCAGAAACCCATTTCACGGGCGACCGGATTTTTGACCGCCAGCGAACAGTTCGGCCGGCGGCGCAATCGGCGGGCGACACGACATGTTCGAGCTGTTCACTTAGATGGCTCGGGGCCGCGGGGGGCGAATAGGGACGCGATCTCCGCCGGCAACTTTCGTCCGCGCTCGACGTCCTGGCGCGCTACCGCCAGCACTTTCTCCCGCAAGGCCGCCCGGAAGAAATCCGACAGCGGCATCGCTGTTGCTTCGGCGCGATTGGCCGCCCAGCGTACGGCTGCGAATTCGCCATGTGTGATGGAACATTTCAGGCTCCGGAGCGCCTGCCGGTTCATCCCCGCCGGCCGGGATCCCTGCGGGCTGGGTGACTGTTTCCCAACGGTATCCGGAGCCTGGGGCTTATGCGATGCGCTGTTCATGTCGGGGTGCATTCTTAATGCTTTGCCGATGTCCCGCCAAGCGGGAAATGAATTTCGGATTTATGATGGCGGCGTTTGGGGGGCGGGTCTGGATCGGAGAATTAGGGTGCGGCTCGAAGGCAGCAAGGCATCCAGACCAGCCACGATCTGGTGGAGGCAGACAGGATGGGCAGAATGTTATGTTCCGTCCTGGTTGTTCACGGCACACGTCACCGGTCTCAGGCACAGGTTTCGCTTTGCGGATCGGGAGAAATCCGAGTGCCACCGGGCGGTGGATTCAATCGGCCACAGTACAGAAGCACCTTCAAAAGCGTGACCGCTGCCGCCCGGCAATCATTCGACAGCAATAACCAGGCGGAAAGCCACTATCGAGACGTCCGCATTTAGTACGGCTGACATGCGTGCGTGGACATGTGATTGGGCGATGAGGATATTTCCAGCGTCGCCGGCGGCGTTGTTTGACTCGGAGGGGGCCAAATTGGTTTGCCGCCCGTCCCGCCCGTCCGATGCCCTCTGCGCACGACAAGGTAGGCGACAAAATCGCCATCGTAACAGAGCCGGGCATCCGATTTTCTCCAAAACTTCGTCCCCCAAGCGGTGCAATTCACCCCTGGTTTCCTGCAGAATGTCCCTTTTCCCAAGGGTTTTTCGCTCAATTAGTTTAAAGTGTACCCAGCATGAGCAGAACAATTTTATGCGCTTTCCGGGCCGCCGCGCTTGCGGCGGGCATCGGACCCGGCAGAGGCAAATCGCCCATGGAGACATTGCGCTTGATGGCAAAAATTTAATCACGGTCGCCCCGGGCAATTAGTGAACAAAAACAAGTCATATTATTAACCCGCTCGGAGGCCGGTTCACGCCGTGATTCAGGAAACCAAAAATGAAAACAACCAACCGACCCAAAACGGCCGGCTTTACGCTGGTGGAAATCATGATTGTCGTGGCCATCATCGGCCTCTTGGCGGCAATCGCCATTCCCAACTTCGTCAAAGCCCGTGCCACCTCGCAGCAGAACGCCTGCATCAACAATCTGCGTCAGATTGATGCCGCGGCCCAGGAATTTGCCCTGGAAAAAGGCAAAACGACCGGCTCAACCATCAGCTATCCGACGGATCTGACGCCGTATATCAAGCTGAATTCGAACAGCAGCATTCCGCCCTGTCCGGCGGGTGGCACCTACTCCTGTGCGACCGTGGGGAACAACCCGACCTGCTCGTTGAGCTCGTTGGGCAATTACCCCCACATCATGCCGTAATTGACTAATCCTGGCATTCGATCAAAGGCCCGAAGCGATGGCTTCGGGCCTCTTTGCTTTGTGCGTGAACAGTTCGGCCGGCGGCGCAATCGGCGGGCGAAATTATTCGTTCGATTTGTTCACTGCGATGGTTCGGGGCTGCGGGGGGCGACCAGGGACGCGATCTCCGGCGGCAACTTGCGTCCGCGCTCGACGTCCTGGCGCGCTACCGCCTGCACTTTCTCCCGCAAGGCCGCCCGGAAGAAATCCGACAGCGACATCGCCGTTGTTCCGGCGCGATTGGCCGCCCAGCGTGCGGTTGCGAATTCGCCATGCGTGATGGAACACTTCAGACTCCGGAGTGCCTGCCGTCATTCCCGCCGGCCGGGATCCCTGCGGGCCGGGTGACGGTTTCCCAACGGCATTCGGAGCTTGGGGCTGATGCGGTGCGCTGTTCATTTTGGGATGCATTCTTAATGCTTTGCCGATGTCCCGCCAAGCGTGAAATGAATTTCGGATTTCGGATGGCGGCCTTGGGGAGCGGGTCTGGGGAGAGAATTGGGGTGCGGCTCGCAGGCAGCAGCGCATCCAGCCCGGCCACGATCTGGTGGAGGCAGACAGGATGGACAGGATGTAGTGTTCGGCCTATGGCCGAATCCAAGTCGAGCCACGGGCTCAACGCTACACCAACTTAAGACACTACCTACTCCTGAGCCGGCGTCCGAGACCCAGAATCAGAAGACCCATCGGCAACAAGCCGGCGGGTTCCGGAACGGGCGTTACCCAGGTCCGAAATCCGAAGTCCCAGTTGTCAATGGTTACCCAGTTCGAATAATCGGGATAACCCAGTTTCACGGTGGTCCCATTCGGGTAAGGATTGCTGTTGAAGTAACCTGAGTTATCCCAATTATACCAATCGGAATCGCTGGAGGACAGCAGCACCACCAGTTTTTCACCCGGCGTGACCATGGGCGCAGCGCTGGACAGGTCAATCGATGTGGCAAAAGAATCGGTAAAGGTCAGAATGGGGACATCGGCGGCCGCAATACTGCCGCTGAAGAGCAGTGCCGAAGGGTCCAGATTCGGCAGGTCACCGATGGTCGTGCGAAGCTGCAACTGCAATGGCTGGGTGGTCCCGGGGTTGCGTCCCAGTTGAAAATCAATCCGCGTGAGCGAACCGGCCAGACCGACGGTGAAGCTCTGCCCCATACTCTGGCCAACCGTGATGGCGACCGCAGCTTGCTGCACCACGATAATCTGCTGGTCCACCAGGGGCACATCCGCGTGTGCGGAATCCATGAGGCCGCATATCAGCAGGCTGATGACGAGACCGGCCATAGCGATTACGGACGGCTTTCGGACATGACCCAAAGCCGGACGGTATAAATGGCTGGCAGGATTCGGGTTGAAATTCAGCCATTGCCAAAGCAAAGAAGCATTGAAAACCGCGCACATATTATTCCTTCTGAATGGAGTTAGACTGACAACCAAACCGGTCCAAAGTCAAGCTCAAACGCCTTTGGTTCGTGAACAGATCGAACCCTGGCAACGACGCCCGGTACGACCAAATCCTGTACCGATCATCAGCGTTACTTGCCGCGGCGAAGTTAAACGAAGCCTGGGTTGTCACCTCAGTGGTACGCCAGTTCCTGTATCGCGCTTTCATGTCCGCAAAAACTGATGTCCAGACCGCCGCCTCTGATCGCCCGGCAACCGCCTTGCTCCGATATCGCAATCTGAGAACAATCCCGCACGAAAAAAGCTTGAAATCAACTAGTAGGTCTGCTTTCCTAACGGTGCAGTATTAATCAGAAAACATTCGGGCAACCGAATCGGAACCTTAACCATGTGGAACTCATGAAAAAGTTCGTCTCCCTCGTTTCGTGCGCGTGTTTATTTGTGGCCTTGTCCGCTTCCGGGCAGGGATATGTTATGTTCCATGCCAGTCCAGATCGTGTTTGGGATGGTTTTACCGTTCCCAACATCTCCACGCCAACCACCAACGTTCTTGTGTCCTTCCTTTGGGCGCCCTCAGGTGATGTGCCCGTGGTTGAGAACATCCTGAACGGCGTTCCCACCACCATGACGTCCAGCACCATAACCTTTTCGCCGGCGGCGGCTTGGACGGCCATTCTCAATGACCCCAACTTCACACTCGCACATAACGCAAACGACAATTCATTGGTGGTGACCAGAATAAGCTCCGGCCCGCATGCAATAAACTATGACGGCGTCTTTCCCCTGTTGGGCTCAACTGCAAATACCACCTACACCTTCTTCGCCATCGGGTGGAATGGTGCTTATGCCACCCCTCAACTTGCGGCTGCGGCCAATGCTGCTGTGGGGTGGTCCGCGCCGTTCACATACTCGGCTAATGCTCAAACCGCTACGCCTGACATCTTCAGAGTAGACTCTTTTGGGGTCGTTGGGACAGTGCCGGAATCGTCAATCGCGATGCTAGGCGGATTGGGTGCTGCCGTTCTGGCTATTTATCGTCGCGTCTGTCGTTGGAACTAAGCCGAGTTCACCGGCCCTGCCATTTACGTTTGTTGATGCCAACACGACCCCGCCATAGCGCTTTTACGGCATCCAGAGTGCGCGATTTCTAAAAAGCCTGTCCGGTGAGTGGAATTTACGGGGCGTCTACGCCTTCCAGCGGCTTCAAATTTTTCATCAAATTGTGTTTGGGGTCGAACTCCACATTGCGGTCATTGGGCGTTGGATTGAGGTAATAGGTAAAAATTATCCATGTTGTTTTGGAGTTAATTGGGTCTAGGAGAAATTCACCGTAAATTTTCCCATATAACGCGCTTTTGAGCTTCCCTTGACCCTCCAAAACCGTCCTGACACGAAAATAATAATTTCGTTCACTGCTTTGTTCATCTTTCCATCCATTGACAGGCGTATGGCTTAGACTTTTTGAGAGTTCTGAAAGGTAGCCATCTGAAGGGGCAATAGCTGGCAAACGAAGTTGGCTCCCCTGATCCAACGGGACAGAAGCTTTAACCAGACCGTCACCCGGATTCGGAAAGGATAGCTTAATAGATGAATCAAAATCGTTACGACTCACCCAGCGGCGTTCAGCTCGGAAAATGAAGTCACTCTGTTTCCCTTTGCCATATGGGGCGACCCAATCTCCTTCCGTCAAATCGTACCCAATTGATTTGCCCGTTTCAGGGATCTCGATTTTAGCATTTCGAGCATACATCGGAATCGGCAACCCGACCTTTCTTAGAACCAATGTTATAGTTGGGTTCCACGTTGCTTCATCATAAGAGAAACCAAGTTCATAAGACGGTTCCCTGGTTGTGTAGTATCCAGCCTTTTCTGCGGAGAATCCGAGGATGCCCGAACGGGCACGGTGCGTCGCTGTGAAAATGCCGTTGGTGTCCGTCAAACCATCTATAGTTGCTGGTTTGCTGTTAGAATAGTAGCCAACAGCGGCTTTAGCCCCCGCCATAGGCCGTCCATTTTCATCCACCACCTTTAGCGTCACCTTCCATTCGTGCTCTGACAGGGTGTTCTGGGGGTAGGCGTAGTTGACCGTGATAACGGCTATAATTAGGCCTATAAACTTTTTCATAATCATTTGAGATTTCCTAGCGTTACAAATTGATCAAAGAGTTTGTGAGTAAACGGATAAGCTACATAGACAAAATCTGAATGGTACCACATTCCGGCTTCGGGACCTAAGGACCGTCCTAACGGCCAGCTGTTTTTTAACTCCTTTTGCATGTCAATGTTGTGTGTCCGCCCTAAGACATCCACAGGATTCGCTCCCACCGGTAGCGTGATCGCCGGGATGGCATCCGACAGGATGCGATTTCGGTTGGCCCGGGCATAAGCACTGGCGTCCGCTTCCAACAAATCCTGATCCGGGGGTCTGTTGGCCGAGGAGCCAACACTAAAGAATGGCTGTTCCGCCAACCTGGAATTCGGAATGTGTTCCATGGAATCCGGGGACAACGAGTTGCCAAGCTGATCGCGCCAATAATAGCTGAATTTCCATCCGCCATGCGTGCTGCCAATAAAATTGTCGTGCCAGGAGGTGCCCTTGCCCTTTTCCTGCCACACCCAGACGTAACTGCCATACGGGCGGCCGACCCAATTTTCCACAACCTCGGTCGCCAACCCGTACAACACGCCCGGAGGCGGATCCACATTATATCTCCTCAGAACTTCTTCCCCGCTGGAATAAAAGTTGTAAATGTCGGTGTTTCGGAAGTTGTTCAGGCGATTACTCCAGGTCAGAGAGCCACGTCCATCATCGGCCGGGAACAACTGCCACCAATCGCTCGCGTAAAGGCGGGGCGCGTACGGGCGCCACGCCGAATAGATCATGGTTGTATCAGGAGTCGTGCTTTGAACCGCTTCCATCGCCACGGCGGCGTCAATCATGAAGAAGGCCTTCACCGTGAAATCGACATTGGTGCAATCATTCAGCGCGCTCAACACCGCCATGTTGCCAAGGCTGTGCGCCGCCACCACGGTTTCTCCCGGGAGACCGCCCAGGAAGCTGGCGAGGTGCGGCGCGGTCAGGAACGCATTATAGACGTTGGTATGATAGTTGGGGGTGAATTGCTTCTCGGGTGGAAATGCCTGAATCGAAGCAAATTCCTTGGTTAAGGCGCCATTCCATGTCACCCCGTAGAATTTTGCTTGTGAGCCGGACCAGTACATGCGTTTGAACACTTCCGAGAGCACTCCCCGTGCCTCCTGCTGGTTGACATTGTAACCGTGCAGAAAGACGAAGTTTTTGTCTTTGGTTGGAGGTTCGTTTGCGGCGATGGCGCGGCTGGAAACTTCCACCGCACCATTCGCATACGCGCACAGGTTCAAATGCCGGAACATTTGTTCCACGCCGCTAATGCTCAAGTGCAGGGGGACTCCACCCAACAGAGTGCCGTTGCGCCAGATTTGAAGCTGCAGAGGCTGCGTGGTGGTCGCGCAGCCCTCGACCAGGATGATTCCCGTGCCGTTGTTCGTTTGGACTCGGGCCAGCCAGTTGTTGTCCAACGGGGTTCCTGGAATGCCTAGCACCTCGATGGTGTCTGCATTCGTTGCGGCTTGGTCTGAGTTTATGCCGTAACCGGAACTGGCCGTGTTGGTGAGATAATCAAACGCGTTGGCCAATGGCAGACTCGTGTAAATGAATTTTACCGAACCGGTTTCTTGTTCCGGGGGCGGCCTTCTGGATATCGACAAGCGATATTCATAACCGCCGGACGGCGGGAAAGTCCGCAAGGCATTGCCCAATTTCAGTGCGACCGGGAAAAAGTTGATCAGATCGGAGCAGCCGTTCACTTGGGTGCGTTGATAATTTAAAATGGGAACGGGCGGTGGGGCTACTCCACCGTTCCATGGATGATCCGGAATACCCGGGATTTGGACTTCGGCGACCGCGACTTCATCGCCACCTTCTTGCGAATCATTAATCCAGAACCGATAAGGACAGCCAGCGGCAGTCGCGTCTGATTCATCAAAAGTGATCTGGCCGTCCCGATTATTGTCCACCGCCATGGCCATCGGCACCAGCAACACGGCGTGTTTCTCGCCTGACGCGCTGGCAGCGTGTGCGAGTATCAGATTGTCGTTGTTGATGCCGACCGCCCGGAAAATCTGCCAGGTCATATCCGTCAAGCGGTTGTTCAGGTCGGTGATTTCCCAGTAGGGCGCGTTGGTCGTGGATGGGAGGCCGTTCGTATCCGACACGCCGCTGGTGTTGTGATTGAGCTGCCACAACGCGGCAACCAGCCGGCCATCGAACGTCATCGTGGCTCCCACAATCTGGTTGCTGTCGTTCAGGGCAAAGGCGTCGCCAAAACCAAAGGATGCCTGCCAACTGGGCGGTAGATTGGTCAAATACTCCGGCGTCCGGTTGGTCGGGCCCCAAAAAACGGCGTGGGAATTGTACTGGTTGAAGGTAAGCACGCCGGTGTTCGTGAAATCAAAATCCGAGTAACCGGCCAGTGCGCCGGCTTGGTTCATGGCCCGTGGAAAACTGTGCAAGCCGCCGGGCAGCACACCTAGGTCGTTGGTCAGGATGATGGACGCCCCGTCGTATTCGCCGAACGCAGGGGCGCGGAAAGCGTGCGTTGGCCGGAGCGCATCCAGTTGCGGGTCGCCGGTATAAATGCCGCCGTAACCGGCAATCATCCCGGCATCGTTCACAAGCAAGGCGACGGCTGTGCTGTTGCCCGAACTCAACGGCCCCAGCCAGCGCCAACTCTCTATGTTGTTAAATTGCGCTGCCGTCGTCAGCAGCGCGAAATATCTCGCCGCCGTGACCGAGTCTGTTCCCACACCGGCATCCAGCCCGCGTTCGGACGGTTTGAACCAGTTCATGGTCCCATCCGCCCCGAACAAAACCTGCTCCCAGGTGAATGACTCCTGCACGGAAACCGAGCCGACCCCCACGCCGCCACTGCTCAGGTCCCACAGATCCTGCAACGTCGGATAGAGGGTGACATTCGTGAGGAATGTAGGTTGGCCGTCGAGCAAGTTGGTCAATGAATACACCATGCCGGCGAATGAGCGTGGCGGCGCATCCTTCTGCCAACGATATTCACCCCGGGTCAGCGGAATGGGTTTACTGAGCATGATAGACCAGGCAGCGCCCACCGAACCGTTGATTTTGTTGGTCCATTCATCAACGGTGTTGGTCACCGTCAACGTGCCGACCACCGCGCCGCTACGCGTCAGACGATGTGCCAGGAAGTTGGTGTTGTCGATCAGATACGAACGGCCATCCGGCTTCCAGAGGGCATAACGGTTCGTTCCCAATTTGAGCAAACAACTGGCGTCGTCGGCCATCCAAAGCGGCTCGGCTTTGGCGATATTCCACGGCGTCAAATCCCGGGTTGCGGTTGATGAATTATCCGGCTCCGCCAGGGCGCTGTAATCGTCAAACAGAATTTCCGCGCCGGGTACGCCGGTGAACAGGCGCAAATAATTCGTGCCGGCGTATTGGTCCGAGTTGATAACCAGCACGAAGTCAATGGGCGTGCCCTCCACAAAACCGGCGCCCGTCTGAATCTGGAACACGGTGTTGTTGGCGCGCGACCCGCTTTGCGGAATATCGGCATAGGCCGAGACGCCTTGCCCCACACTCACGCCTGCCGTGGTGGTCGTCAGTTGGCCGGACACGTGCGTGGCCGCCGTGTCGCCCTGGTTGCGAAGGTGAATCACCAGATTGTTGTCGGCGCCGAGGTCAATGGCGCCGCTGGCGGTTTGAATTTCCACTCGCTCGGCGGCAAGCGCCGGCATCAGCTCGCGCGATTCCTGCGCGCCGGATGTGGTGTAACTCTCCGGCGCCCCGGCATTGAAACCGAGTCCGCGTTTGGCGAAGGCGCTCCAAATCTCCGCGGCGTTCGTTCCGCCAGTCCACATCCTTTCAGCCAGCAAGATGGCGTCGCGCGCCTGCACAAAATTCGGATTGGGCGGCGACAGTTTCAATCCGTCGGTTACGAGCTGGAGCGCCAGATGGTTGCCGGCGGCCGGGCCCAGTTTTCGGATGAGGTTGGCGCGCATTTCCCAGAGCATCATGCACCAGGCTTCGCCTTGACCGTGCACCTCGCCGGCCAGGTCGGCACGAAACGGGCCGGCCAGCGGATTGCGCGGCACACCGTCATGCGCGGAGGCCTTTGCGGGATCAATGTCCGCAAACGTCAGCGGGTTTTTGTTGATGTCCGTGCAGTACGGATACCGGCGGATCCCGTAGTAATAATTTTCCTCGAATGTGGTGCCGAAGCCGTGATAGGCGGCGTAGCTGGCCATCGGATAAACGCCGTCAATGTCCGCCGCCGGGTCGGTGAGCAGCGCCAAGGCATAGAAATCTGACCAGCCTTCGCCCAGGCCGGCAGTCTGAAGAGCGTCAATGCCCGCGCCGCCGCCCACCAGCCGGCTGCTCAGGCCATGTGTGTACTCGTGCAAAACAATCTGCGCCTCCAGCGCGCCATCGCGGCCGGGCGCCACGCCGTTGAACAAGTACATCTGCATTCGGGGCGCGCAACCCTCCGGCGGCGTGGACATGTTGGCGTTGTTGACATGGCGGCCGTCGTTCAGGCTGAGGCCATCCTGGGCGTCCGCCTGCACGGCGTCATCGCCCAGGCCGCCGCGACCGAAATTGTCGGTCTGAAAATTACCCGCCGCTTCGGTGAATCCGAGTTCGTACAAGGCGTCATGCATCCAGTTGGCCCAATAAAACAACTGGACGGTGGCGGCCTCGCCGTAGTTGGCCGGGGCAAGTGTCAGATCCAGCGGGAAATCGAACACGCGCGGCGGGTTGCCGGTGGGCCGCGGCAGGTCAGCAAGGTTGTCGTCGTTACGGTCCAGATGCGCATCCACGTTGTTGCCGCGCGTTTCGTTATCGGCGTCGGCAATCCAGCCGTTCGGCGACGCGGTGTCGTCCAACGCAGTGAGCGTCACCAGGCTGCGGTCCATCGCGGCCGGCTGGGTGGTGCCGGGCGCAGGCAACCCGGGCAGGAGCGGCGCCGGGCTGGCGTTGGTATAGACGCGGTAAGTGGCGGTTGCGCTCTCGGCGGTGAGATTTCGACGATACACAATCTCGCCGGTGTCGGCGGTAACGAGGGTCAGGTACATCTCATCGCGCCATTGGCTGGTGAAGAGGACCTGCCAGCACAGTTTCAATTGCGCGCGCCCGGCGGGGAACCAGGTAAGTTCCGCCCGCGCGTCGCCTTTGATGCCGGTGCTGGCAGTGGAAGTTTGGCGGCGCGTGATGCCATCGGCATCGGTTTCGGCGGTGACCGAGCCTGAGCCGAACCGGTCGCCGGCGTTGGTCACGGCGGCCGCCAGCGCCTGGGGAGCCGAGAACGGCAAATCGGCGCCGGATTCCACGGCAGCGAGCAGCGCTGGATCAGCGGCTTGGTCGGGTGAAGGGATAAATTCGCTGGAAAGGCAGGCCAACTCGCCGGCCGGGGTGATGTGGCCGATGAGCAGGGCATTGAACACCGGCACACCGGCGAGTTGTTGCTGCCAACCGACCGTGCGCGCGCCGTTCGCGGTGGAAACGTAGTCGCGCTGCACGACCGCATCGTTGAGCGCTTCCGGGCCAAAGCCGAACAAAGTCTGATATTCCTGGAGGAACGCCTTGATGGGCCGGTCGGGGTCCGCCGGGTCGAACAGTTGCGCGGTGGCATCCGACACGGTAATGCCCGCGCCGCCGGGGCCGGTGAGATAGCCAAGGCGCGGCATGACGGATTTGGGCGAAAGCAGGACCGGGTCAAAATCCAGTTGGATCAACGGCCAGCGCTCTTTAAACCGGGCGACGGCCAGTTTCAGCGCCGTGGTGTTGGTGCCGAGGATGGTTTCAGCATGGCTGGCACCCAACGGGCTGGTGCGCCGCGAATCGAAGTGATGGAGACCGGCATTGGTGAGGATATTCGCGGATGGCCCGGTCAGCGAAGCAATCAGCGCCTCGGTCAAATCAATGGCCGTGTAAAGGGGCACGACCGTGCGGGTGGTGGCCTGGACTTCCGCAGAATAGGCCGAGCGATGAACTTTGTCGTCGGTGGTGGCGATCCGATAGCGGTAGCAGGTTTCGGGAGTGAGGTTTGAGTCGGTGTAATTGGTTTCGGTGATGGAAGTCTTGGCGATTTCGGCCCAGGCGGACTGGGCTGGGTTCCAACATTCAACGAGAATGCTGGTGGCCGTGATGTTGGTGGCTGCTGGCAGCCAGGCCAGCCGGATTGTGTTGGCGGAAAGGGCATCGGCGGCGAGCTTTTGTGGCACCGGCAGATTGACGTCCACACTCCGATCGATGAAGAAGCTGACGCCGGTCGAGACGCCCGTGAGCCCGTCGTTGTCGGTCGCCCGGGCGAGGACAGAGTGCCAGCCGCCCGAGATGTTCGTGACCGATAATTCCAAAACGGTGTTGTTGGTTTTACCCATCACCGCGCCGTCGAGTTCGAGCGTGAGGTTGGTGACCGTGCCATCTGAATCAGTCGCCTCGGCGTGCAGCAACGGCAGGGTTTCAACGGCATAGTGAATGCCGTCGGCAGGAGAAGTCACCGTTGCAATGGGCGGATGCATTTCGACGATTGTCACGGTCACCGGCGCGGAGATGACGCGGTTGCTGTTCCAATCGGCGGCCACGGCGGTCAACGAATGGTCGCCAATGGCAACCGGGGTCCAAGGAATGTATGAATCGGGTGTATCCGTCGCTTTAATTCCGTCCACCAGCAATTCGAGGTTGGTGACCGCCTGGGCGGGATCAGTCACCTCCACCGACACGAAAGTTTGCTGTCCCATGGCCAACCGGTCGCCGGTTGTGGGTGAGGTGATGACGATTTCCGGTGGCGGCGGTGGCACAGCTTGAATGGTGACTGATGCGTCGGCATCGTAGGATTGTCCCTGGTGATCGTAAACTTTCGCGGTCAGCGTGTGAGCGCCGATTTGTGGCGGCGTCCATTCACACCAGAGGTTCGTCATCAGACCCAGGCTGGTGCCGTCGGCGAAGAATTCCGCATGGTCGAACACCTCCGTCGGATCCTCCAACGATAGGATGATTGGAGCGGGAGTGCCGACGTACCATTGTTCGGAGTTGGTGGGTGAAAAGACGGCAACACCAATGGCCGGCAGGACGTGGATGGTAATGATGGGAGAATATTGAAAATCGAAACCGGGCGCCTGAGCTCCGGCCACGATGCGATAGTCCTTGATTTCCGGAGGCGTCCAGCGGCTGAGATGAGGTTCGGTCGTGGTGAGGCCGTTCGCCCAGGTCCAATTGTCCATCCCGTACCACGACCAACTCCAGAACGGTTGGTATTTGAAGCATCCCTCGGTAAGCCGGGCGGGAGATGTTTCGGAAGCCCGGGCGATGAGGTCAATCGTTTGGCCGAAGCGGAACGATGCCCCGTTGGTGGGGGAGAGGATGCTCGTATTAATGACCGGCGGCTGGAAATCGATGCTCACCGGGGCCACTTCCGTCGATATGCCGTGATTGTCGGTGGCCACGAAGCGTATCGGCACCGAGCCGTACAACACGTTGTCGGCTCCCTCATCCTGGGCCGGACCGGTGAAATCAATCTCGTCACCGTTGGTCTGGTAAATCTGCTGGGCAAATCCCCAGAAACCGAGATGGATGGAAAAATCCACAATGGTTCCATCGGGATCCCAGGCGCGGGCTTTGAACGTGGTGGCGGGATCGCCGTAAGGCAAAGTCAAATCCTGATCGGGCAACAGCACTTCGATCTGGGGCGGGAAGGTGACGCCAAACACCAGCGGGTCGCTCCGCACTTGAAACCCGTGCTCATCCGTCACAACCGCGGTGATGGAATGTTCGCCGGGTGCCGGCGAATCCAGCGTGAGGCTGGTGGACAGCCCCTCCGATAATTTCTGATTGCCATCGAAGAATTCGACATTGGTAAAGATGCCATCGAAGATGTCGGTGTTCGCGTAAAGGTTGATCTGGGCATTGGTCGAAAACCAGGATCCGGGGTCCACGCCGCCCACGGTCACCGTGAATGGTCGGACGACGGTTACACTCACCAGCGCCCGGCTGCTGAATTGCGAATCGTCGGCGTCCAGTTCAAACCGGTAGGTTCCCGGTTCGGAACAAAACGCGCGGGTGGAGAGCTGCGTGGGGTCCTCCAACTGAACGTCGCCCGGCCCGCTGAGAAACCGCCAGCCGAAATTCAGCGGCGCGCCAAGCGGATGCCCGTCGTCCGTGACAACACCGGCGAGCTGGGCGGTCAAACCGAGTTGCAATGGCGGCGTGCCGGTGGTGGAGACGACCGGCGGCGCGTTGTCGGATTCGGCGATCCAGGTGTTGGTCACGGATTGATGGAAATCCCCGAGCGAGACCGTGATGAGATCCGGGCCGGCATGGGTGCCCGTGTAGGAAAACGACGCCGGACCGAAGCGCGAAGTCAGGCCGCGCCCAGCAACAGGATTGGCGCCCGAGGCGGAGAAGCTGAGCTCCAAATCAGGAATCGGCCGGCCGCGCCCGTTTGTGACTTGCGCGTACACGGTTTTCTCGTGGCCGACGGCAGCGAACGGCGTCGGCTGCGTCAATTCCAGCCGGGTATCGGATTCGGCCGTGTCGGAATAAATGCCATTCCAGAAGGCGTAAGATTCGCACCAGGCCCAGCCATAAATGCAGGCGCCGAACGGAACCGGGGCCGCGAGATGATGCGTACCGGGATTGATCGGCAGTTGCGCGCCGGCGTAACCGCTGGCGCCGATCAACTGAAACTGCCCCGCCGGCACGAGCGCATCATCGAGTTGAATCAGCCCCATCCCGTTGGTCCGGACGATGAGATTGAGGTGGTCCGCGTAAATGTCCTCAGCTTTCATGTCCGACCAAACCCAGAATGAAGGTGTCGCCAGCACGCAGTCGCCGCCCAGTTGTTCGAGCGCGGGAACCAGCATCATAAAAGGGTCCCCGACCTGACCGTCAAAGTCCTGGCCGTGGGCATATTGCGCCACCAGGATGGGCTGGCTGGCCAGAATTTCCGCCGGGCCTTCAAGGATCTGTTCATAAAATTGCCCGCGGTCCAGGGACGCCACGATTTTGCCGTTGATGGCCAGGCGCGTGCCGCTGGTGGCGGCCAGGAAACGGAAAGTGTCGCCGTTGGCGCGCGCGGCCAACGGCAGGGTGACAAAGTGACGACCCCATTGGTTCACGGGAGGTAGCTGCTCGACCAGATGGTCGGCGTAGCCGACGCCCGTGGGCACGTAGGCGCACGTGTGGCCCGCCAGAACCGCGATGGGCTTGTCCGACTGGATGGTGGTTCCCGTGAGATCGGCGCTCACGTCGTCGTAATTGATCAGGCGATACGTTTCACCCGGTTGCAGGAGAACCAGGTACGGGACGCCCGCCGACCGTGAATCCGTCGTAACGGAAGGCGTGATGGTGACGCAGGTGTCATTTTCCGAAGCGACCACGGCAAACTGGGTTCCGCCGGAAATTTCATTCGTGTCATACCAAGTGGGGGAATTGCGGTACGAGAGGATAATATAATCATTTCCCAGCATCGCCGTCGGCAGCGCCAGGTAACCGTCCGTGGAGGCATTCAGGTAATTGAGTCCGTGAATCGTGACGGGGTGGTCGGCGGTGACATGAATGGCGTTGAGCTGGACCGAATCTGAAACCTCTAAACCCGTTTGCCAGGCTGAAATGATCGTTGTCGAACCGGCCGGAACCTGGAAACGCTGTCCCGAAGTTCCGTCCGAGAAATCCACTGTGCCTACCGTGTCTACGTCGGCGCTGATATACAAGTCGTGACCGAAATACTGGGGTTCGAAGTTAAACGCGGCATTGTTCAGGAAGGTCAGCCAGAAATCGGTGCCCCGGTTTGACCGTGCCACCGTAAGCCGGTTCGGCGGCAACGGCAGCACGTCCACTTGAAGGGTGTCACTGCGGATACCGCCAGCGTAAGTAACCTGCAGCTTGAGGACGTAACTTCCGGGTTCGCTGCAAATTGCCGTGGTACTAAGGCCGTTGGCATCCGAGAATTGCACATCGCCAGGGCCGTCGAGTTTCGACCAGATGACATTGGTCGGGCTGTCGGCGACCGGCTTCGGGAAGGCCACGATTCCGGCGAGGGATACGGCATTGGGCAGGCTGATGATTTGATCCGGGCCGGCCTCGACAGTGAAGTCGCCATGTTCCGGCTCCAACACCACAAGCAAGACTTCGGCGGAAACTGTTGTCGCGCCACTGTCATCCGTTGCCCTGGCGGTAAGGACATGATCGCCGGGCATGGCATTGGTCCACACACACGTGAACGGCGGTTCAGTCCATTCCGCCAACAGGTTGCCATCGGCACGGATCGATACCCCAACTACGACCCCGTCCGAATCGGAGGCGGTGGCGGTGAGCGGGATGGGGAGCCCGACCGGGAATTCGCTGGAAGCGACAGGTGATATGATGGCAACGACCGGTGGCACGTTTGTGGGAGGTAGAAGCTCAACGGCCACATCAGCGGTGTTGGTGGCCCAGCCATCATCCGCCGTCAAACGCAGCACGTAACTGCCTGGTTGATCGAAGGTGACAGTCGTATTGGTCAAGGTGTTGTCGGCAAACGTCGCCTCGCCTGGCCCGCTCAATTGCCTCCACGAAGAGTGCAGAACGTTATACGGCAACTGGTCATCCGTAACCGCCCCTGCCAGCGTGAAGGTGTCGCCGAAATTCACGGTTTGTGCCGGGCCGGCCGTGACCGCGGGCGGCAGGTTGAACGTTATTCCCATTTCCGCCGAATTGGTCGCTGCGCCATCAGAAGCGGTAAGAGTCAGAACATAGGTGCCGGATTGGCTGACGGTGATGGTGGTGTTTGTCGCTGTATTGTTGCCGAAGGCGATCGTGCCCGGCCCGCTCAATTGCGACCATTGGACGGCCAGATCGCCGCCGGGCCAGCCGTCATCGGTGACGCAACCGGTGAGCCCGGCTTGCAGACCGTTGGTCAGAATGTTCGGTCCAATGTTGACCGCCGGCGGCCGGTTCTCGATGAGGATGAGGTCGGAATGATTGGTGGCGATGCCGTCATCGGCGGTCAGGCGCAGCACATAAACCCCATTGGTGCTGAAGGTGGCCGGACTGTTCGTCAGCGAGGCGTCGCCAAGCATGACGGTTCCCGGACCGCTGATCAGGCTCCAATGCACGGTGAGCGTGCCGTTGGTGGGCAATCCATCGTCAATGACCGTTCCGGGCAGGTCGAAACTGCCCGGGAAAGTATTGGTCCGGCTCAACCCGGCGTTGACTTCCGGTGGTGCATCCACCGTGATCGAGAGGTCATCGCAGTTGCTCAAAAAAGAGTCGCTGGCTTCCAGGCGCAGGCGATAAACACCGTTGGTGCTGAACGACGCCCGTGTCACCGTGTTGGATGGTTCGCTGAACGTCACCGTGCCCGGTCCGCTGCATTCGCTCCAGGCGACCGTATCCACCGTGCCTGGGAAAGCGTCGAAGGCCACCGACCCCGTGAGCCAGACAAAATTCGTTGGCAGAATGATGAATTGGTCCGGCCCGGCCTCCACTGCCGGCGCATCGTCCACCGGCTGATTGGTGATGCTGATGGTTGCGGAAGCAGAATTGCTGATCCCATCATTCACCCGGAAGATGAAAGCGTCGTTTCCAAAGTAATTTGTGGCGGGCAGATAGGTCAGGTTCGGTGGCATGCCCGTCAGGCTCCCATGTGCCGGCTGAGCCAGCACGGAATAGCTCAGCGCGTAGCCTTGCGGGTCGCTGCCAGTCAAGGTGACCGAAAGTGCCGTGTCTTCATAATTCGTTAGCGATTGCGCATACGCCACCGGCAGATAGTAAACTTGCGTCACAGCCAGGGAAATGGTCGCGGGAGCCGAGTCGGTGAGGCCGTTGCTCGCTTTGAAGGTGAAGGCGTCAAGACCGAAATAATTTGTGCCCGGCCGATAAGCCACACCGGGCGGAGTGCCGCATAAGCTGCCGTGCGCCGGTTGCGTCAGCACGGAAAAAGTCAGCGCTAAACCCTGCGGATCACACCCGGTCAGTGTGATATTGGTGAAAGTGTTTTCGGCCAGGGTGATGGTTTGATTATTGGCTACCGGAGGCTGGGCGATTTGGGCGGATGTCCCCGCCCAACGAACCACGCCGCCGCCGTTCAGGGTGAACTGGTCGCTCGCCGCGGTGCCGGCCAGCAGTGAATTGCCGTTGATCATCACGGTTCCGTTGGGCGCCGCTACCAGACCGTAAACGGTGCAGCCGCCATTGAGCGTGCATCCGCCGCTGGCGGCGCGCAGTTGCAGCCACGGAGGATTGTTCGACGCGCCCACCATGCCGTTGGCGGTGAATCCGTTCGCCACGGTCAAGACCACCGGTCCCACCACTTTCAACACGGCTTGGCCGTTCAACGTGAGGTTTTGCAGGTTGTAATTCACCGCTTGCAATCCGCCGGCCACGCCCAGCACCAGGCCGGACCCGCCGTTGGCCGTGAAGTTTCCATAAGTGCCGGGCGGTACCGACACCAGGCCTACATTCCCGTTGAGTGTGAGATCACGCAGCGTGGCAGGATCACCAAAGGATTGACCGGCTTTGTTGATGGTCACGCCGCGCGTGCCGACGGGTTGCGGCGGAGCCGCCACGGTCGGCAACTGTATCGGCGCCGTGCGCGGGCGCAGATATTTCAGCGAACAGTTGCCGTTCAGCGTCACTTGGTATCCGCTTGGCAGCGCGCTGCCGGTGCCGGCGATGATTCCGGCCAGTACCGGGTTGCCGTTCGTCCGCAGCGCCGGCGAACCCGGCACCAAAAAGTCGCCGGTGAGGGTGAATCCGCCGTTGAGCGTCACGTTCTCGCCCAGCATCTGTTGGAGCGAGCCTTCAATCCGACCGCTGCCGTTCAGGCTGGGCGCATGACGCACCGTCACGGCCAGATTGGTCGGTTGCGCCACGGCGGATAAGGCCCCGGCCAGTGCGATTGTGCCGCCGAGACGGATCCCGAAGAATTTTAAAATGTGAAATCTCTTTGCAGAAATTACAGCGTCCGGCTTCCGGCCGGATATCCCGGTTGTAGCGTCCGGTCTGCGACCGCGCGGGCAGGGGCTGATGACGGAAAAATCGAGGCACAGCCTCGACCCTGCAAATTGCGACCGGTCTGTGGTGAGAAGTTCGAGGCACAGCCTCGACGCTACACTTTCGGCTGAGGGGTCAACTCGTAAGACAAAACCCGTTCTGGTCGGTTCCATGATTGCCTTTCCGAGATTCTTGTTTTTGATGGTGGCTGTCAGGAATGGCCGGGACGGACCGCTGGCCGCCCGCAGCCGCGCAGCAGCACGGCCCTACCGTTCAAATGTTCGAAACAATGTCAAAGCAGCCCGATTTCTGTTCTTGTTTGTTTGGTTCTTTGGCGTGGGCGATCTATGGCGACTTGGTTTCGCGGCGAATCGCCTTGTTCACCCCGTGCTTGTCAATCGTGTCGAAAAAAGCGCCCAGCTTCTCCGGATCCACTATCCCCTCCACCACCACTTCCTTCCGCCCGTTCGTCGCCGTGATGGTGCTCGTCCTCGCAAACAGCGCGGACACGAACCGGACGGTGATCTGATTCGCCCGCGCACTGGCCGCCGACTCGCTGAATTTGCCCCCGACACCGCCGCTCATCGGCAATTGCGCCGCCGCCGCGTTCAGGTCCACCGTCAATTGATCCGCAGGGGTGGCGCTGGCGCTGACGTTGAACGTGACTTCGACTTCGGATGGGAACAGGCCGGTCACGAAATCGGTTTTGCCGTATTGCTCGTGCAGCACGCTGTTGGTGCGCAGCGTTTCGAGCTCGGCGGCTTTCATTTCGGCCAGGCCCTGGCCAAGGTCGTGCATGGCCTGGACAAACGTGATGGTGCGCGTTGATTCCGCGCGCTGGGTGCAGCAGCCGGCCGCGCAAAGCGCCAGCGCGAGCATTGCGGACAGGGAATGCAATTTGGTTTTCATGGTGACATTCTCCGGGAAATCGGTCGTGAACCGGCAGGAAAGCCTTTGGCGCGGTAACGGAACGGACGGGGCCGGCGGCGGCTCGCGACGGGTGGGGCGGGGCGCCGCGCCGGTCGGCGTTGCCCCGGTGGCCGCCGGGATCGGCGCGGCTGGCATGAATCTTACTCGGTCGTCGGTAAACCCCGTCTTGACCCGCGGCATGTGCTGGCCCAGCAAAACGTGAGACCTGGTTATGGTCGGTTCAGTTCCGGGAAGCCCTTACAGCACTTCGGAGTCGTCTCTAATGGTTCATCAATAAATTACAAGAAAATTTTATTCACAATGGCGTAACTGGTTGAGGGTGAAGCAAAACAAATGTTGTGCCGTCGAGCCTGCCGCCGTCGCACCGCGCCGACCGGACACCGCAGCGCGGCGTCCCTACCAACAACTCGTCGCCGCCGAGGTGTAGCGTCGAGCCTGTGGCTCGATGGATTTGATTAACGCCAACGATCTTCCGGCCACAGGCCGGACTCTACAACTGCTTCCGGTGTAGCGTCGAGCCTGCCGCCGTGCGCCGAAGCGGCGTTATGGCGCGCCGCGAAGGTGGATGGCTCGACCGTTGAGCCGCAGGCTCAACACTACATCACGTCAGTCGGCTCAAATCCCTCAACTCTCAACGCTAAGCCCTCATCTCATTTCCGTGGGCGCCGGCCCGGGAAGTTGGGTTATGGATTCCTTGACGAGGGATCAGCGAGGATGCAATGCGTGTGCGCGGAAGCGGCAGGTTGATGTCCAAAAATGAACCTTGGAAAACATGTTGCGCAGGAAAGGCTATTCTGGTATCACGGCCGCAGGGAAACCAAAGCGCGCTAAATCGGAGGTTTGATTTCCCAAACGGGCCATCACTCAATGATGTATGGTCATGCGGTTAAATGTATTTGCAGTTGAACCGGCCGGCCGGCCTGATTCCGGTATCGGATGCCTTGCGATACCCGGCCAGTTGTTGTCTCTGATCCTGTTCGTTATCCTCCTCGGGAGCGGACCCGTTCGCGCCACGCCCATCATTCCAACCGGCTATGTCTCCACACCTGCGGAAGGCATCGCGCAAGGCGGACTCTACAACTACTTTGACGACACCGGCAATCAACTTGCGGATGGGATTTACGGAGCGGACTACTGGGCGGCCGACTTGGGAAACGGCCCCGCTTACGAATGGGTCGGCTGGCGGGTTGCCGATCCGGTGATCACCTTTCAATTCCCCGGGCCGGTCACAATCAATCAGGTCGGAATTGATTTCAATCGTAATGAGCCCATCGGGGACTATATTTTCCTGCCGAGCACGGTGAACATCGACGGCACGGATATAGCCGTAGATCCAAATGCCATTCCCGACGCCACCCGGGGAACCATCGGCTTCAACGGTTCGTGGACCGGTTCCACCCTGACGATTACCCTGACCGACAATGACCCGACCCGCTGGATATTTGTTGATGAAATTACTTTCAACGGCGTTCCGGTACCGGAACCAGCGCCTTGGGAACTGCTGAGTGTGGGCATCGGCGCGTTGATTTTCGCACGGAGGAAGACAGCCAAGGCGGGTTGAGAATTTACCGTGTTCGCCACGCCGCTCTAAACCGCAGGCGCCACCGAGGTGTAGCGTCGAGCCTGGGGCTCGATGGATTTGATTAACGCCAAACCACATTCCGGCCACAGGCCGGACTCTACAACTGCATCCGCTGTAGCGTCGAGCCTGCCGCCGTGCGCCGAAGCGGCGTTATGGCGCGCCGCGAAGGTGGATGGCTCGAATCCCTCAACTCTCAACTCTCAACCCTCAACTCATTTTCGGTGGGGCGAGACTCCGTCGAGCCAGTAGCCGCCAAAGTCACGAGTCGGATTCAAACGGGCATCCTAATCCGCATGGTAGGGACGCCGCGCCGCGGCGTCCGCCTTCCCCAATCATGCCTTCACC
>DATJOW010000073.1:0-24328 GCA_035506715.1 Candidatus Acidiferrum sp.
GGTGAAGGCATGATTGGGGAAGGCGGACGCCGCGGCGCGGCGTCCCTACCATGCGGATTAGGATGCCCGTTTGAATCCGACTCGTGACTTTGGCGGCTACTGGCTCGACGGAGTCTCGCCCCACCGAAAATGAGTTGAGGGGGGAGAGTTGAGAGTTGAGGGATTCGAGCCATCCACCTTCGCGGCGCGCCATAACGCCGCTTCGGCGCACGGCGGCAGGCTCGACGCTACAGCGGATGCAGTTGTAGAGTCCGGCCTGTGGCCGGAATCGAGCCACAAGCTCGACGGTACACAAGACCGGCTCGCGAGTATCAGCGTTCCTGGCGTCTTCGCGTTCATTAGCGAAATTCGCGTCAAACCATCCGTGTTCATCCGTGTTCATCCGTGGTTGCGTTCTATTGAGGGTTGAGGGATTTCGCGCCCCAGGCTCGACGCTACAGCAGATGCAGTTGTAGAGTCCGGCCTGTGGCCGGAAAGTGGTTTGGCGTTAATCAAATCCATCGAGCCCCAGGCTCGACGCTACACCGCGGCGGCGCCTGCGGTTTAGCGGGGGAGCGCGTGGAAGGTGAACTCAGCAGGGCGGGCGGCGGCCGGGTCGAGGCGGACGGTGTAATAACCGCCATCGTTGAGCAGTTCGGTGCCGGACAGGGCAGGGCAGAGGCGCACGCGAAACGGCCACCAGGCATGCGCCTCGTGCAGGGCGGCGCTGAACCGGCGGACGTTGCGGCCGAGAAACGGGATGGGCGGCACGCCCGAAAGCAGCCGGCTTTTCCACAGAATCAAGTTGGTGTGGAGATGGCCGATGATGGTTTGTTCAATCTGCGGCAGACGGCGGCGCACGGCGTCTTCGCGTCCCAGGAACGGCAGGGCGGTGGGGTCATGACAGAAGAGGAGCACGCGCTGGTCCGGCGCGAGCACGTCGAAGGCCGCGCGGATTTCGGCCAAATGCGCTTCCCGGAGAGAGAGCCAATGGGGCCAGTCCGCCGGCGGGATGTCGGTCTGGAAGGCGGGCAGGGCGATCAGGGGAGATGCGACGCCAAGGAGGACGTATCGGCCAAGGGTCAATTGCCAGAAGGGTTGCAGGCCGAGTTGCCGGGTGGCGCATTGCCAGCTGGCCAGGGACATGCCGCCCCGGCTGCCGAACAGGCTGAGTTTACCCAGCTCGTGGTCGCCAAAGGTGAACCGAATGCGGTCGCCGAAGCGGGCGCGGAGTTTGCCGAGGCATTCCTGCGCGCTCTGGCACGCGGCGGGGTCGCTCAGCCCGCCGTACGCGCTGTCGCAGGCGTAATCGCCGTTGGCCACGACATAATCGACGGGGCCGATTTCGGCGAGGAAGCGGTCGAGCTGGCGACCTTGTTCGAGCGGGTGGCGCAACCAGACGAGGTGCCGGTAGGCGCGGGCGGCGAAGCGGAGGCAGGGGTTAGCGATGAACTTAAATTCGTAGTCTTCGCCGCGGGCCTGTTCGAGCGGGCCGGCGTGATGAATGTCGCTGAGGATGGCGACGGTGAGGTCGCCGGGCGCGGAGGCGTCCATGCCTCAATGATGCTTGGGCGCCGGTTTATCGCCCAGTTTTTTGTCGAGGCAATGGCGGACGGTCTGGGCGAGTTCGGCGTGGGTGTAGGGTTTGGAGAGGAAGCTGGCGCGGGTGCGGGCGAGCATTTCCTGATTGACCTCGTTGGCGGTGTAGCCGCTGGTGAAGATGACCTTGAGGCGGGGCTGGGTGGCGAGCAATTGGGTGGCCAGGTCCACGCCGGACATGCCTTCGGGCATGACCATGTCGGTCAGCAGCAGGTCAATCCGGTCGGGCTGCCGCTTCCAGACGTCGAGGGCGTCCTTGCCGGAGGCGGCTTCGAGGATGCGGTAGCCGCATTCTTCCAGGATGTCGCGAGCCATGTCGCGGAGGACGGGCTCGTCTTCGACGATGAGGATGGTTTCGGTGCCGCCGGCGACCTGGCCGTTGACGGCTTTTTCGGGAAGGACGGACGGGACGGGCGGCGCGGCGGGCAGATAGACGTCGAAGGTGCTGCCCTTGCCGGGTTCGCTGCTGACCTCGACCCAGCCTTCGTGCTGTTTGACGATGCCATAGACGGTGGCCAACCCCAGGCCGGTGCCCTGGCCGACGTCCTTGGTGGTGAAGAAGGGCTCGAAGATGTGGGTCATGGTTTCGCTGGTCATGCCGACGCCGGTATCGGTGACCCGCAGCCGGACAAAGCAGCCGGGGCGCGCTTGCGGATGGGTTTCGGCGAAGACGGCATCCAGGTCGAGGGTTTCGATGCTGATGGTGAGCTGGCCGCCGTTGGTCATGGCGTCGCGGGCATTGACGGAGAGGTTCATGATGACCTGTTCGAGCATGCCGCTGTCGCCGCGGACGTAGGAATTCCCGGCGGTTGACTGGAATTCGAGGCTGATGGTTTCGCCGAGGATGCGTTTCAACATGCGGGTCATGTCGCGGACGATCTGCTGGAGGTCGAGCGGGTGGAGCTGCATGACATTTTTGCGGCTGAACATGAGCAACTGCCGGGTGAGGCCGGCGGCGCGTTCGGCGGCGAAATAGACGGCCTGGATGGAATCGGCCACGGCGGAGGGAAGCCGGGATTTGGCGAGCAGCGAGCTGGTATGGCCTTGGATGATGGTGAGCATGTTGTTGAAATCGTGGGCGACGCCGGCGGCGAGCTGGCCGACAGATTCCATTTTTTGCGACTGGCGCAACTGGGCTTCGAGGCTGAGCCGGTCGGTGATATCCTCGATATAGCAGTGGATGAGGTTGGCGGGCAGAACGGGATGGAACGACCAAGCGAGGGTGCGCCCTTCGATCACGCAGTGCTGGCGCACCTTGCTCTGGCCGGTGGTGAGGCATTCGTTGATGATGCGGTCGAGGTCGGGCGGCAGAATTTCCGAAGGCCGGCTGCGCTGGACGGCGACGGCGAGTTGCTGGGCGGCTTCGTTAAAGTAGGTGATGGTGCCGTGGGCATTGAGCTCCATGGCGGCGTTGGGGCTCAACCGGACGAAAGCGGCGAGCCGCTGGAGTTCGGCGTCGGCGCGCTTGCGCTCGACGGACAGGCCGATGGCGGTGGCGGCGGCCTGGAGGAACTGGATCTCGTCGGTGTTAAACTTGCGCCGGTGGGTGGTGTACACGCCGAGCAGGCCGAAAGGGCGGTCGTGGGTGGGGATGGCGACCGTGATGCCGCTGACGACGCCGTGCTCGACAAGGAAGGGCGAGGCGGCGGGGCGTGATTCGGCCCTCAGGTCGGAGGTGATGAGGGGCTCGCCGGAGGTCATGGCGGCCGCGATGGGTGAATTTTCGTTGCCGGGCAGGGAGGTCTGACGCCGATAGGGAGGGTTCCAGCCGGCGCCGGCGGACAAGCGCAACTGGCTGGCGGGCAGGCGCTCGAAGACGGCGGAATATTCGACGCCAAGCGTCTGGGCCACCAGCAGGACGGCCTGGTTCATCAAGGCTTCGAGGTCGTTATTGGTCAGCGCGAACTGGCCCAGGGCCGCCACCACGGTCTGCTGGAAGGTGCGGTTGAGGAGGTTTTTCTCGGCGGTTTCGAGGTTCTTGACGTAGCGTTCCAGCGAATCAGCCATCTGGTCAAAAAGCCGGGTGAGATCACCCAGCTCATTGTCCGTGGCCTGCATTCCCGTACGGGCGCTCAAATTGCCGTCGGTGATTTTTTGGGCGGTGTTGGAGAGGGCGCGGACCTGGCGCAGGATGAAATGTTCGCCGCCAAACCAGGCTGCCGCCAGGGCCAGCAGACCGATGACGAAGCCGCTGAACTGAAGGCGAAAGATATACATCAGCAATCCAGCCGGGGTGATGAGGAGCAATACACTCCCGACCAATTGCATGCGCAACTTGGAGAATCTGAGGGCTTTCTTAATCATTTCACCCGTGCGAAAGTCGCGCAAAAATCATGCCATAAAAGCCCGCGGGACCAAACTCGCGTGAACCATTTAATGCGTTGGTGTATAGTTACTTACATGGCATTTATTACACCAATGAGAACGAAGTTGAACCGCCCCAAACCGCTGGCCGGGTTGATTGCCGTCCTCGGCGGTCTGCCATGTGAGTCACCGCCTCGACCGCCCAAGGACGGGCAAAGGGGCCGCGCTCCCGGCAGGCAGAAATCATTGGCGGGGGCGCCGGACGGCCGGTACAGTGCTTGAACATTGTCATGAGCCGCCTGCGATTGCACGTCGTCGCCTGTCCCGTCTTCCAACGGGAGCTGGAGCTACTGGCGTCGGACGCCAAGGCGCAACTGACGTTCCGGCACCTGGACATGGGATTGCACGAGGGCAGCGCTGAGGCGCTGCGCGCCGCGTTGCAGGCTGCGATTGACGGCACGGACGCCGGCCAAAGCGATGCCGTGGCGATTGCGTACGGCGTCTGCAACCGCGGCGTGGTGGGATTGCAAGCGCGGGGGCTGCCAGTGGTGATTCCGCGGGCGCACGACTGCATCGGCATGTTGCTGGGGAGCAGCCGGTGTTATCTGGCGCAGCTGGAGGCGCAACCGGGCACCTATTTTCAAAGTGCCGGCTGGCTGGAACATTCGCCGGCCAACGGTGAAATTCGCCGGCAGGACATCACCTTCGGTCCGACCACCAGCGTCACCCGCGAGCAACTGGCGGCGAAGTACGGCGAGGAGAACGCCGATTACCTGCTCGAGCAGTTCCAGAATTTCACGCAGCATTACCAGCGGCTCGCCTACATCGCCACGCCGGTGCCGGAAGGCGCGCGCTGGGAAGCCGCGGCCAGAGAGGTGGCCCGGCAACGCGGCTGGAAATTCGAGCGGCTGGCCGGCGACCTGGAGTGGCTGAGGCGGTTGCTGAACGGGGACTGGAACAAGCGGGAGTTTCTGGTTCTCAAACCGGGCGAGCGCGTCGGGTTGCGTTCGGATGCAGCCCTCATCGGGGCGGACCCGGCGTGATTGGCAACGCCGCGTAGAACGCGTCCAAGGCGGCCAGCGGAGCAGTGGGGGGCACGTCGCAGCCGGAGGACAATACAAAATTAGGAAAGGCGCCCGCCGCGGTCATCAATTTTCGCGCCTGAAGGGTGATCTCTGCCAGCGACGATTGCACAAAGACGCCGGTCGGATCCAGGTTGCCGCACAGCACAACATCCGCCGGCACGCGGCCCAACGCCGCCACCAGGTCCATCGGCGCGCCAAAGTGGAAGGTGTGCAATCCCGATTCCAGGATCGCCGGCAAGTGAAGCAGCTTCGCCGCGCAATTGTGCAGGACCAGCGCAAAATGGCCATCGTCCGTCGCGGTGCCAATGGCTTTGAGGTAGGCCGATGAATATTGCCGGAGGCTGGCGGGCGACAGCAAACCCGCCGCCGGCTCGGCCATGAGCACGCCATCGGCGCCGGCCTGCCGGAACGCGCGCAGGTAAGCGGTGAGGAAGGAAGAGCATTTTTCCAAGAGCGTGTGCATCAGTTCCGGCTCGGTAACGGTCATTTCCATCGCTTCGCTGACACCGACGAGGCGGGCGGCGAGGGAAAAAGGGCCGATGCAGCCGCCGAAGACGAGCGGTTGGTCCGGCAATTGGCGCAACCGCTGCACGGTTTCGAGATAGACGGCCGTGCGCCGGTCACCCGGCGCGGGGACGGGCAATTGTCGGGCCTGGTCGAGACGGGTGACAAGGCGGCCGGTCACAGTGGGGATTTCAGTCTCGGAGAGCTGGAGGGTGCAGCCGAAGGCTTCGGCTTCGGCGCTGAGGTCCATGGCCGAGAGGACGAACGGCGTATGATGGCGCTCATGCAGGGCGGCCTGGGCGCTGAACTGCGCCTGCGGATTCGTGACGATGTCGCGGACGGTGCCGCCGGTGAGAGCCAGGCCGGGGTAAACCGCGATGGGCATGGCACGCCGCTGCGGCGAGGCGAGGACGAACCGGTTGAAGCAGTTGCCGGCCACTTCAGGCTCCCACCGCCCTTTTGGCGGCGGCGACCGCCCCGGCGGCGCTTTCGCTGTAGCCGTCGGCGCCTATTTCATCGGCAAATTTCTGGGTGATGGGCGCGCCGCCGACGAGCACCTTGACCTGCTGGCGCACGCCGGCCTGCTGGAGGGCGTCCATGGTGGTGCGCATCGCCGGCATGGTGGTGGTCAGCAGGGCGGACATGGCCACGACGTTGGCGCCCTTTTCCCTGATGGCCGCCACGAATTGTTCCGGGGTCACGTTCACGCCCAGATCAATCACCTCGTAGCCGCCGCCTTCGAGCATGGCGCCGACGAGATTTTTGCCGATGTCGTGGAGGTCGCCTTTGACGGTGCCGAGGGCGACGCGGGTGGTGGGCTTGGCACCGCCGGCGGCCAACAGCGGGCGGATGAGTTCCAGGGCGGACTTCATGGCGCGGGCGGAGAGCAGCAATTCGGGCACGAAATATTCATTGCATTCAAAGCGCCGGCCCACCTCGGACATGGCGGGCATCATGTGTTCCTGCACCAGGGTCAGCGGCGGGATGCCGGCGGCGAGGGCCTGTTCCGTGACGGCTTTGGCGGTCTTGGCGTTGCCGCTGATGATGGCTTCGTGTAAGGCTTTTAAATCTTGCATGATTTTTTTTGTCGTGTTTTTGACTAATTGTCAATGGATTATCCGACGATTCGCGTTTCAAATTCGTTCGTCAAAGTCGCCCAGCGTGATCGGGTACGTCCCAAAATCACGCACGAGTTTGACGATGTAATCGTAGGTGCGTCCGGAGACGGCGCTGCTGACGGAGTGATCCGATTGAAAGATGTAGCCGCCGCCCTTGGCGGCATTGAGCTTGCGGAGCACTTCGCGGCGGATGGCCTCGTGGTCGCCGGTTTCCCACACCTGGATGTCGCTGTTGCCGCAGAAGCCGATGCCGTGGCCGTACTGGCGGCGCAACTCGAGGACATCCATCCCGGCTTTGGCTTCGAGCGGATTGTAGGCATCCACTTTCATGTCAATGTAATCCTGAAATATCGCCTTGACGTTGCCGCAGCCATGATAGATCACCGGCAGGCCCTTTGCGTGGGCCAGGCTGGTGATTTTGGCGACCCACGGTTTGAAATACTCGCGCCAGTATTGGGGCGACATGAAGGTGCATTTTTTGTAGGCGACATCGCCCCAGATGACGAAGCCATCGAGCAGTCCCTGGGCGGCCTCCATCTCCGCCCGGGCCATCTGGTAATAAAATTCCCCGATCCGGTTGATGACGGCGCCCATGCGTTCGGGCTCCTCGCCCATCCAGAGCATCGCATTTTCCTGCCCAATCAGCCGGGTGAGGCATTCGCTGACTTCGATGATGCTGCCGTAGACCGGGAAATCCGGACGCAGGGATTTGACGGTGTCGATCCAGGGCGGCGTGTTGCGCTGGAAGCCGTCGCCCACGCCGGCGATCTGGTTGTCGCCTCCGGCAAAAAACCGACGCCGGTCGGCCGGGTCGTCGAACCGGGCATGCTCCAGCTTGTCGAAGGAGTCGGTTTCCCAGCCGCGCATTTCGGGCATGGGAAACTCGAAATGCTTGTGCATGATGGAGCCGAAGCCGGTTTTCACCACGACCTCTTCGGCGGTTTCCTTGAGGGTTTGGAAAGGCCGGATCCACGGATCCATGTTTGGCACGGTGACGATCCAGTCGAGATCGTAGTGATAGTAGGGGTTGGCGTCGGGGGGCAGTCCGAGTTCCTGCTGCCAGCGTTTGGTGAAGCTGCCCCAGAAAAAATCGCTGATGGGCACGCGGTCCGGTTCCTGGTGGCAAAGCGCGGTATTCAGGCGCGCCAGTTTTTTCAGGGCATTCGGTTTCCGGCCGCTTTGACTAACGGCCTGGCCCTGGGTGTCGAACATACTCATGATCGATTCCGGTTTCTTGTCGCGGAACTCAAGCGGACGCGTTGCCGGGAACAACCGCCGAAGATTGTTTAGCCGCAATTATTTAACACCTTGCCGTTCCGTGCAAGCCTAATCGCCCGCCACGGCCCCGGCGCGGCCGGCCGGCAGGCGGCCGAGGTGAAAAATCAGAAAGCCGTGCAGGAATTGGCGCAACTCCTCCTGCTGGGCCGGCGCAAGTTTGAGGCGCCAGGCCGCCGGCCAACCGCCTTGGGTCAGGGTGCGGACGATTTGTTTGGCGCCGGGCGTCAGCCGGAGTTTTTCCGGATCCGGCTGGAGGCCCAATTCGCGCAGCAATTTCAGTTCAAAGGCGAAGACCAGTTGCGGGGACGCCGGGTGCTGCTTCAGGCTGTCCAGCAGTCCGGACAACAGCTCATAAACGGCCGGCAGGGGGGTCTCGGTTTCCGTCGCCTGCTCGATGAAGGCCGCGGCGTAGGCGGCCAGCCGCAGCCGGTGCAGGTCTCCGCGCAGCGCGTTCTGCGTGTCGCTCAGCCGCACCTCCCTGAGGGTATGCAAGGCGGAACGCCGGCTCCGGCTGAACGAAAAGTCAGCCTGGTAAAACAGGTCGAGCCGGCCCAGAAACGGCGATTTGGCGCGCCGTGCGCCCCTGGCCACGGTGGCGATCCGGCCGAAGGACGGCGTCAGCCAATGGACGATCAGGCTCGTCTCCGTGAGCGGTCGCGTGCGCAGGATCAGGCCGGTGGCGTTTTGAATCATAAACTCAAGGAGGGAGGATGGCATCACCATTGGCGCATCAAGCTCTGCTCCGTCCTCCGTCGGCTATCCTCGTTTTGGCACATCCGCCGCGATCAGCGCCGCGGACGGTGATTCCTGGGCGAAGGCGCCGAGGCTGACAATGTATTTGATGGCGTCGGTGACCGACATGTCGAGTTTCGTTATTTTGTCCTCGGGGACGAGGATCAGGAAACCGGAGGTGGGATTGGGCGTGGTGGGGACGAAGACGCTGACCAGATTTTTCCCGGCTTTTTGCTGGATGTCGCCCGGTTGCTCATTAGTGATGAACCCGACGGAATAATTTCCCGGCCCCGGGAATTCCACCAGCACGACGGTTTTAAAGGAGCTTTTGCTGCCGGCAAAGGCGTCGTTGACCTGCTTGATGGCGCCATAAAATTTATTCAGCAACGGCACCCGCATCAGGATGCGGTCCGTCCAGTCGATGATTTTTTTGCCGATGTAATACCGCGCCAGCACCCCCACGACGGAAATCAGCACCACGGCCAGCGCGAGCGCCACCAGGCTCCAGTACCAGTACATCGGCCCCTTGCCGTCGTTGGCATTCACCAGGCTCTCATGCGTGAGCGTGCGGGGCAGGAAGAACAACAGCAGATCCGTCACGCCGGAGATCGTGCCGATAAACCATTTGACGGCGGCCAGGGTGAGCAGGGCGGGGAAAGTGACCGCCAGCCCCGTCAAAAAACAGGAGCGCCAGCGGGCCAGGATAGATTTCCTCATGCGGAAATTCTAGCCGGGCGCGACAGTTGCGCGAGCGAAAACCGGTCCGCCAGCCGGCGCAGCCGGCGATTCTCCTCGCGCTTCATCCGGCGCCGGGCGCCGGGAGTCGCGTCATCAAACCCCAGCAGGTGGAGGACGCCGTGGACCAGGTAACGCACGATTTCCGACTGCCAGCTCGTGCCGAAGCGGCGGGCTTGCGCGACGGCTTCGTCCACGCAGATGAAGATTTCGCCATGGATTTGGGGTTTGGGCTTTGAGGTCTGGGGTCTGGGGCTTGAGTAGTCAAACGCAATGACGTCCGTCGAGCCGGCGTGGCGGAGATAGGTTTCGTTGAGCCGGGTCATTTGCGCCGCGGCCACCAAATTGACATCCAAACCGGCGGGAGCAATGTTCAGTTCGGCCAGCAGCAGCCGGGTGATTTCTTTCAGGAAACGCCGGTCGATTGTCCGGGTGCGCTGGCAGTTGGCGATGACGATGTCCATCGGCTCGGAGGGTGGAGGTCCGGGACGCCCTTATTTTTGGGGGCTCGCGGCATCCGCCCTCCCCGGGGTGGGGTTGCGATGCTCCTCGTAGGCGGCGATGATGCGCTGGACGAGCGGGTGGCGGACGACGTCGCGCTTGGAGAATTCGACGATGGCGATGCCCTCGGTGTTTTTCAAGGCGCGATGGGCTTCCAACAGGCCGGAGCTTTTGTGGGGCGGCAGGTCAATCTGGGTTTCGTCTCCGGTGATGACCGCCTTCGAGCCGTGGCCCAGGCGGGTGAGGAACATCAGCATCTGTTCGGTCGTGGAGTTCTGCGCCTCGTCGAGGATGATGAACGCGTTGTTCAGGGTGCGTCCGCGCATGTAGGCCAGCGGGGCGATTTCGATGGTGCCGCGCTCGGTGTGTTTCTGGATTTCCTCGACGGGCAGCATGTCGTGCAACGCGTCGTGGAGCGGCCGGAGATACGGGGTGATTTTCTCGTAGAGGTCGCCGGGTAAAAAGCCGAGCGCTTCGCCGGCCTCGACCGCCGGGCGGGTCAGAATGATCCGGGTGACTTTCCCGTCGCGCAACGCTGCCAGCGCCATGGCCACGGCGAGGTAGGTCTTGCCGGTGCCGGCCGGGCCGACGCCGAAAGTGATGTCGTACTTGCGGATGGCATCGAGGTATTTCTTCTGGCCGACCGTCTTGGCGGTCACGCCCGGCTTGCGGTCGTGCGTGAGGACCCGGTCGCTGACCAGGTCCTTGAGCGTCGAGGCGCCTTCGTTCTTGACGACACTCAACGCGTGGGTGAACTCGCGGTTGCGGACCGGGGAGCCGGCCTTGAGCAGGCTCTCCAGCGATACGAAGAGTTGCTTGGCGCGCTCGACGGCGTCGGGGGGGCCTTCGAGCTTGATCCAGCCGTCGCGGGCGGTGGCCTTGACGCCGAGCTGCTCCTCGACCGACTGCAGGTTGCGCGGCTCGTTATTGAAGAGTTGCTGCGCGAACCGCGCGTTTTCGAAATGGAGGGTTTCGGTAGCCACAATGGGAGTTTAGCCACAGATTTCCACAGATGAAATACAGATTTATTTGCTCATGCTTTTAACAATTTCCGAGAAGTAAAAATCTCTCAATTTGGCAACCGGGCAATGCGATTGGCTCTTGAACCCCTACCGCGGCGTTGATTGCGGGGAGCGCGACAATCGAAGTTGCGACAATTGTGGGAGCAGAAAACATGCGTTTCATCTGTGCTCAATCCGTGTCCGTCTGTGGCCGAAAATCATTTTGCCAGTTCCGCGCGCAGTTTGGCGGCCACATCGTCCAGCGCTTGCGGCAGGACGGTGGTGTTGGCCAGCACGGGCATGAAATTCGTGTCGCCGTTCCAGCGCGGCACGACGTGAATATGCAGATGTTCGGCGATGCCAGCGCCGGCGACCTTGCCCAGGTTGATACCGACGTTGAAGCCGTCCGGCTTCATGATTTGCGTCAGGGCGTTGAGACAACGGCGGGTGAGCTGCCACAAATCCGCCAGTTCCCCGTCCGTCAGGCCGTTCAAATCCGGAACCTGTTTGTAGGGGACGATCAGCAGATGGCCGCCGTTGTAGGGATAGGTGTTGAGCAGGGCGAAACAGGTGCGGTCGCGGGCGATGACGCGATGGGCGATGTCGTCGCTGGACTGGGCGATGCGGGTAAACAGGCTGGCGTCGAGCGGCGGCTTGGGCGACAGGATGTATTCAATGCGCCACGGCGCGTGGAGCGTTTCCATGGCAACAGGGTAGCGACAACGGCCGCGAAAGTCAAAGCCAGGCGGGCATCAGGTCATCGCCGGTGTTGGAACCAATACTTCATTAATGAGATCAACCCGGAAAATTTATAAGTCGGGTCCAAGTATTTCTCGATGACGTAAAACGCGAAATAGTAAAACCGGCAGAAACTCCAGATGGCCAGCAGCAGCAACGCGGCGGTTTTCCAGCCGGGATTGTCGGCGAAAAGCAAAACGGCGGCCATCAGGCCGATCAGCAGGAAAAGCAGGCCCTTGACTTTAATCCAGGTCGAATTAGTGAGGTCTTGCATAATAAAATCCTCCTCGTCCTTCGTTCTCGTCCTCGTCATCGAAAACCAAGGACGAGGAGGAGGGCGGGGACGGTTATTCAAGTGAACAAACTCGAAATTGCCGCCGCCGCCCGGGTCGAGGCGCCGGGTCCGCCCAAGGTCGAGATGACGTGGGCCAACTGTTCTTTGATTTGGGCGCGGCGCGGCTCGTTTTGCAGCAGGTCCAGCGCGGCGGCGGCAAGGTTTTCCGCCGTGGCGGCGTCTTGGACGAATTCGGGATAAACGGCCACGCCCGCCAGCAGGTTCGGCATGGTGAGCGATTTCACCGTCACGATTCGCTTGGCAATCTGATAAGTGAGCCACGAGGTTTTGTAGAGAGTCACCGCCGGCACACCGAAGAACGCGCATTCCATGGTCACCGTGCCGGTGGAGGCGATGGCGGCGTCGGCTTGTGCCAGAGCCTCCGGGAGTTTGCCGGTCTGGATTTTTATGCTGTCGGGAACAGCAAATGACTTTGCCAGTTGAGCCAGCTCATTGTTGGGCAGCACCAGGCTGGCCTGCGCCTCCGGCAGTTTGGATTGAACGGACTTGAATGCCTCCAGCATCACCGGCAAATGCCGCTGCAACTCGCTTTCCCGGCTGCCGGGCAATAATAAAACCGTCGGCGTGGAATTTGGGGCATAGGATTTTGGACTTTGAGCTTTGGACTCCTGAAACCGTTCCAGCATGGGGTGCCCGACGAATTCCACGCGCAACTTGGGCACGCGTTTGGCGTACCAGTCCTTCTCGAACGGAAAAATGCTCAGAAGCAAATCATAATCCTTTTGCAGGCGTTTCGCGCGGCCGGGGCGCGAGGCCCAGACCTGGGGCGAGACGTATTGGATGATCTTGGGTTTCCAGGGCGGCGCGGCCGACCGATAGCGGCGGGCGAGCTTTTTCACGGCGTGGCCGAAGCGGAGGTTGAACCCGCCGTAGTCCACGCCGATGACCGCGTCGGGTTTTTGCTTTTCCGCCAGCTCGAGCAACTGGTTGAACAGCCGGCGGTACTCGGAAAAATTCTTCAACACTTCGGAGATGCCGATGACCGAGTGCTGGGTGAGATCAAACGCCAGGTGGACGCCGGCGACTTTCATTTTGGTTCCGCCCGCGCCAATAAAGCGGGCCTCCGGCCACTGCTGGCGCAGGGCCAGCACCAGTTCCGCCGCGAGCAAATCGCCGCTCGCTTCGCCGGCAATCAACATGAAGGTTTTCGAGGTCACGGCTGGGTTTCAAGCCTTCAGGTTCTGGATCTGCCGCGTGATTTCAAACGCCAGGTCCAGGGCGCGCTTGGCGGATTCGCCGCTGACCATCGGGGTCTGCTTTTCGCGGACGCATTCGACGAAATGCTGCAATTCCAGCTTGAGCGGCTCCTCCTTGGCAATCGGCACCGGCTCGCGCACGATCTTTTTGCCGGCGAATTCGCTGACGATGGCCGAGTCCTTGCCGATGCCGAGCTTGGCCACGAGCACCTTCTTCAGCTTGGAGCTTTCCGGCTCGTTGTCGCGGGCGATGCGGTAGATGAAGCCTTCCTGCACCCGGTAATCGAGCGAGATGTAACACGGATTGTCCGGGCCGCTGAACACGCGGATTTTCCGCATCCGCTCCGGGCTGATGCGGCTGACGGTGAGGTTGGCGATGCAGCCGTTGGCGAAGCGCAGCCGGGCGTTGGCGATGTCCTCGCTTTTGCTCAGCACGGGGATGCCCACGGCGTCCACGCTCGTCACCGGCGATTTCACAAAGGCGAGCACGACGTCAAGGTCGTGAATCATCAAATCGAGCACGGCGCCGATGTCGGTGGAGCGGGCGGGATAGGGCGACAGCCGGTGGCATTCGATGAAGCGCGGCTGGGTGGCGACGGTTTCGAGATACCTGAACACCGGATTGAATCGCTCGACGTGGCCGACCTGGAGCACGCAATTCTTTTGCTGAGCGAGCTGGACTAGTTCGGCGGCTTCGGCGGTGTCGTCGGTCATCGGTTTTTCGACCAAGACATGTTTGCCCTGCGCCAGCAGCGCTTTGGCGAGTTCGAAGTGGGTGGTGGTGGGGGTGACGATATTCAGCGCGTCACTGGCGGCGGCGGCTTCGGCGGCGGAACTGAAGACGCGGGCGTTGTACTTCGCGGCGATTTTCCGGGCGGTTTCGGCATTCGTGTCGCAAATGCCGGCGAATTCCACCTGGCCGGCCGCGGCAATTTCCGAATAGATGCGAACGTGATGTTGACCCAGCGAGCCCGCGCCGAGGACGGCGACTTTGACCTTTGATGCCATGGCGGAAGCTTAAAGTTCAAGGTTCCAGGTTCAAAGTTCAAAGTTTTCTTTCATGTCTGAATTTGGCTGCTGTGGTGTCGGCGTTCTGCGCTGATTTCGAGCCGGAGGCCCGACTCCACATCAACTTTGGACTTTAAATTTTGAACGTTGGGCTCATAAACTCTTCCCGTGCTCGCTTACACCATGATTGTCGTGGCGGCGTACCTCCTGGGCTCAATTCCCACGGGATACCTCGTGGCGCGGGCGAAGGGTATTGATATCCGGCAGGTCGGCAGCGGCAACATCGGGGCCACAAACGTGTTCCGCATGCTGGGCAAACCGGCGGGCATCCTGGTGCTGGTGGTGGATGGGTTAAAGGGTTACGCGGCGTGCGCCTGGCTCTGCGACGGGCTATTGCCGGTTTCGGGGGTGGCGGCGGCGGAGGCGGAGCCATACCGGATCCTGGCGGGCATTGCGGCGGTGCTCGGCCACAATTACACCTGTTGGCTGAAGTTCAAGGGCGGCAAGGGCATCGCGACCAGCGCGGGGGTTTACTTTGCCTTGGCGCCACTGGCGGCGGGCATCGCCGTGGCGGCCTTCGTCCTGGCGTTGCTGCTGACCCGCTACGTTTCCGTCGGCTCCATCGCGGCCTCCATCGCCCTGCCCACCGCAGTCTGGTGCCTGCCCCACAGCAATTTGTTCCTCGGGCTGGTCACAACTGCCCTGGGAGTGATGGCCATTTACAAACATCGTTCCAATATCAAGCGGCTGCTGGCCGGAACGGAAAGCCGGCTGGGCCGCCCGCCGGGAATCCAGGAGGGGGCCAAATGAAAATTGCGGTGCTGGGCGCCGGCGCATGGGGCACGGCGCTGGCCAAAGTGCTCTGCGAGAACGGCAACGCCGTGACGCTCTGGGACATCGACGGCGAAACACTGGAAGAGCTGCGGCACGGCCGCAGCGAACGGTATTTGCCGGGCGTCAAACTGCCAACTGCCTGGAATGCGGAAACTGACCTCGCCAAAGCCGTCGGCGGAGCCGAATGCATTGTGCTGGCCATTCCGTCGCAGTCCTTCCGCCAGGCCGCGATGAACCTGAAAGGACATCCGGCCATTCTGGTGAGCGTCACCAAAGGCATCGAATTCGAAACGGGCGAGACCATGAGCCGGATCCTGCGCGAGCAGGCCCCGGCCAATCGCGTGGCGGCGCTCTCCGGGCCGAGTTTTGCCCGCGAAGTCGCGCTGGGGATTCCCACCACGGTGGTTTGCGCCAGCGAAAACGACGGCACGGCGCGCACGGTGCAGGGATTGTTCCATCGCCCGGAATTCCGCATTTATCGCAGCACAGACCTCCTGGGCGTCGAATACGGCGGCGCGCTGAAAAACATCATCGCCATAGCGGCGGGGGTGAGTGATGGCTTGGGATATGGCGACAACACCAAGGCCGGCTTGGTGACGCGAGCCCTGGCCGAGATGCGGCGCCTGGGCGTGGCCTGTGGCGCGCAGGCGGAGACGTTTGCCGGGCTGAGCGGCTTGGGCGATCTGATGCTGACGTGCTTTTCGCGCCAGAGCCGCAACCGCGACCTGGGCGAGCGCCTCGGCCGGGGCGAAACGATGGCGGCCATCCAGAATTCCCACCCCAAGCTGGCCGAAGGGTACCCGACGGCGCGGTCAGCGCACCGGCTGGCCCGGGAGAAAAACGTGCCGACCCCGATCATCGACGAGGTTTACAAGCTGCTGTACGACGGCAAGGGGCCGAAGCAAGCGGTGCGGGATTTGATTTCGCGGGCGTTCAAAGCCGAGGATTGATTCCAGTGCGGAACGCGGAGTGCGGAGTGCGGAATTTATAAATTCGGAACGCGGGGTTCGGAATGCGGAATGAGGCGGAGCAGTTCGAAGTTCGGAGTGCGGAGTTCGGAATACGGTATGAAGGCAAAAAGGTAGATTTGGCTGAATTGCAGCGCCAGGAAACCGAGGGCGGAATCTGAGCAATGAAAATCTGAAGCTTCGGACCAAACAGTTCGCTTTGCGGGTCATCAAACTGTTTGAGTGCCTGCCGCGTGATGTGACATCAAGTGTTCTCGGCAGACAATTACTGCGGGCTGCCACTTCCGTGGGAGCGAATTATCGCGCGGCTTGCCGCAGTAAATCCGCAGCGGACTTCATTGCGAAAATGGGCACGGTGGAGGAGGAAGCGGACGAATCGGGTTATTGGATGGAATTGTTGGTGGACTCCGGCAAAGTGAAATTGGAGAAAATTTCCGCGTTGATGCAGGAAGCCGGCGAGTTAACTGCCATTGCCGTGGCTTCAATCAACACTGCCCGAAAATCCGCGACCCGGCGATAATTTGCCGTTTCACTCCGCATTCCGCACTCCGAACTCCGCACTTAGGTCGTTGCTTCCCGGATCAATTTCATCAAATCCGCGTAGGTTTCCACCGCGGGAAAGTCGGGGAATTGCTGTTTAACATTGTCGGGCGCGCGGAACAGGATCCCCTCATTCGCTTCGGTGAGCATGGCGATGTCGTTGAACGAGTCGCCGCCCGAGATGACGTAATAATTCATGCGCTTGAAGGCGGCCACGGCTTCGCGCTTCTGCTCCCGGATGCGCAACTGGTAATCCACAATATGGTCGTTCTCAACCACCAGCCGGTGGCACAGGAGCGTCGGCCAGTTGAGCTGGCGGAGCAGGGGAACAGCGAATTGCTCAAAGGTGTCCGACAGGATGATGACCTGCACGAACGATCGCAGTTCATCGAGGAATTCCTTGCCGCCGGGCAACGGCTGCAGCGTGCCGATGACGTTCTGGATGTCGGACAGCTTCAAACCATGCTGGTCCAGGATGGCGAGGCGACCGCGCATGAGCTTGTCGTAATCCGGCTCGTCACGCGTGGTGCGGCGCAATTCCGGGATGCCGGTCTTTTCGGCCACGGCGATCCAGATTTCCGGCGTCAACACGCCTTCCATGTCCAGGGTCACGATGGATTGTTTCACGGCGCGGAGTTTTGCAGAAGGCCTGTGGTGTGTCCAGCTTCCCCGGGGTTAACGCAGCTCCGGGTGCGCGGCAAGGATTTTATCCAGTTCGCTTTGCGCTTCGGAAAAATCGGGCTTGAGCCGGAGCGCTTCGCGGAAATGCTGAACGGCCTCGGCCGGCCGGTCCTGTTGCAGCAGCGCCTGGGCCAGACGGTAATGCGCCTTGGGTTCATCCGGTGCAAGTTGCAATTCCTTGGCAAATTGGCCGGCGGCTTCGGCGGGCTGATGGTTGTTGAGCAAGGCAAGTCCCAGGTTAAAACAAGCTTCGGCATTGGTGGGTTGCCGCCGGAAGACTTCCGTAAAATGGACGATGGCATCGTTGGTTTTTCCGAGTTGCAGGCAGGCCAGGGCCAGCCGGTTATGGGCGTCGGCATAACCAGGATCCAGCCGCAGGGTTTCGGTGAATTCAGCAAACGCTTCCTCACCATGGCCGGTGTCGGCCAGGGCGACGCCGAACGAATACCGCATTTTGGCAGTGTCCGGCGACAGCTTCACGGCGGCGGCGAGATGTTCGCTGGCTTTCTCCGGCCAGCCCCGCCGCAGGAGGGCCATGCCCAGGTTGTATTGCGACTCCGCAAAGCGCGGCTCGATCTGCACCGATTTGGAGTACATCAGGAAGGCATCGTCTTTTTGGCCGGCCAGTTCCAAAGCCGCGCCCAGCGAATTGTAAATGGTGTAATTGTCCGTGGTGACGGCGATGGTGTGCGACAGGAGCGCGAGGTTGTTTTGCCAGTAACCCAGTTGAATCCAGGTACAGACCAGGAAGCCGGCCAGCGCTGTGGCACCCGCCAGAGCTACCGCCGGCCGCCGGTGCGAGTGATCGTGCACAAAATCGTTCAAGCCCCAGGCCATGAGGATAAACAACCCAATGCTGGGAAGGTACAAGTAGCGGTCGGCGATGGATTGTGAGCCGACCTGCACGAGACCAATGGTAGGCACCAGAATTCCTAAAAACCAAAGCCAGCCAACCAGCGCGTAAGGATACCGCCGCACCCGCCACAGACATAATCCGGTCACAGTTGCCAGCATTAAAATCGCGCCGCTGATGGCGAGAAGCGAATGATGCGAATGATACGGATAAAGAACCGCCAGGTGAGTCGGCCAGACGCATTTCCCCAGGTAACGCACATAGGCCAGCGGGATGTTTTCCAGCCGCGACGACAGGGGCAGCGTTTCCGTTGACAATACCGCACCGCCGGTCCGCTGCACCAGAAAGGTGACAATGCTTCCCGCCAGCGCCAGGGCGAAGAAAGGCAGTTTTTCCAGGATCAAACAGGCCCCGGATCGGATAAAGGATTGAGGGTTGAGGGTTGAGAATTGAGGGTTGGCCTGCGATCCATCAGGGTTGTGGTCGGGTGCCTCGCGGCTCATTTTGAATTCCGCGCTCCGCATTCCGCATGCCGCAATCCTCCCCAGCGGCCAATAATCCAGCAGCAACAGCACAAACGGCAGCGTCACGGCCATCGGCTTGGACATCAGGGCGCAGGCAAAGGCCAGCAGGCTCAAGCCGTAGTAGAACTTGGAATTTGAACTTTGGGTTTTGGACTTTTCCGCAAAGCGTGTGTAGGCCAGCAGCGTCAGCATCCAGAAAAAGGCGCACAGGACATCCTTGCGTTCCGAGGCCCAGGCGACCGATTCGACGTGGGTCGGGTGCCAGGCGAAGAGAGCGGCGACGAAAGCGCTGCGCCAGATGGTCCCGGTCAATCGGCTCAGCCAGAGAAACAGCAGCAGCGCATTGGCAACATGCAACAGCAAGTTCGTGAGATGATGACCAGCCGGATGCAGTCCGTAGAGCTGGCAGTCCAGCATGTGTGAAATCCAAGTGAGCGGATGCCAGTTGGCTGCATACCCGCTTTGAAAAGCCCAAATCGTGCCGGACCAGGTCAGGCCGCGGGTGACGTGCTGGTTGCCGACCACGTAAGCATCATCATCGAAACAGATGAAGCCATGTTGTAACATCGGCCAGTACACACCCGCTGTCGCCACCAAAAGCACCAGACAGATTGCCATCCGAAGCTGGTTACGCGTGAGATGAGCCGTGGTCATGGGCTGGGATTGTTTCCAAGGTCAGGGCGCTTCCCAGGCAGGCTTGCCCGCCTGGTATAATTTCAGCAACGCCTCAGCCTGGGCGACGATGTTCGTTTCCCCGGCGGTGGCGGCCAGGTCGCGCGCTTTTTGGACAGCCGCCACGGCCTCGGAAAACCGGCCGGTCGCGGCGTAGGCGGCCGAGAGGGTGATCAGCAGGGCGGCTTGCCGGTGTTGTGTCAGTTCGCAGGCGCGCTCAGCCAGTCGTACGGCTTCGGGACCGGAGCGCAACTTCGGGTCGTCAGCCGTGGCCAGGATCCACGCGAGATCGTTGAGGGCGCCGGGAAAATCCGGTCTGGCCGCCAGCGCAGCCCGGAACCGGTCCGCGGCATCCGCCGGGCTGCCGTAGCTTCGCAGGAACAGGCCGAAATCGTACTGCACATCCGGATCGCGGGGCAGGAGGCGGGCGGCAAGCGCGAGGTGATTCGACGCTTCAGCCGGCCGGCCGCCGGCCAGCAGCAGCAGCCCCAGTTTGGACTGGGCCAGGGGATAATCCGGCTCGATGCGCACCGCATCGGCATAGAGCGCGAGTGCTTCCCGGGAATGGCCGCCGTTTTCCAGCGCTTCGCCCAGGCAGACCTCCGCGGCATAATTCTCGGTGGTCACCGAGACGGTGTGCAGAAAGAGTTTCACGCTGTTTTGCCAATAGCGGATTTGGAGGGAGGTGACGGCCAGGCAGCCCGCGAGCACAACGGCGCCCAGGACCGCCAGTAATTTGCCCTGCCGCGGCTGGCGAAAAAGGTCGCCGGTGCTCCACACGACGGCGACAGACAGGCCGATGGCTGGCAGGTAAAGATAGCGATCGGCCATGGATTGGACGCCGACCTGGACGATCCCGATGACCGGAACGAGCGTTCCCAGGAACCAGAACCAACCCGTGAACAAGTAGGGGTTGTCCTTCGCGCGCCCGAGGCTCAACGCCGTCCAGAACGACAGCAGCAGGGCCGAACCCAGCGTCAGCAGCAGCGGCCAATGGTGCGGATGCGGGTAAATCAGGGCGAGGTTTACCGGCCAGAACGTCTTGGAGATGTAACCCAGGTAAGCCGCCAGCGCATTGGCGACGCGGGCCGTGAGCGGGAGGTTCTCCAGCGACCAGAACGCGCCGCCGGTTCTTTGCACGACAAAGGTGACCACGCTCGCTGCCAACGCCAGCGCGAAGAATGGCACCTTTTCCCCCAGCAACCTCCGGAGATTCGCCCGGCGCCAACTGTAATCCGGAATTCGCTGCAAGGGCCAATAATCCAGCAACAGCAACACGAATGGCAGCGTCACCACCATCGGCTTGGACATCAAGCCGCAGGCAAAGGCCAGCAGGCTCAAGCCATAGTAAACTCTGGACTTTGTGTCTTTGACTTTGGACTGTTCCGTGTAGCCCGTGTAAGCCAGCAGCGTCAGCATCCAGAAAAAGGCGCTCAATACGTCTTTGCGCTCGGCGGCCCAGGCCACGGATTCGACGTGAGTTGGATGCCAGGCGAACAGGGCGGCCACAAAAGCGCTGCGCCAGACGGCGCCGGTGGCCTGGTTCAGCCACGCAAACAACAGCACGGTGTTGGCGACATGGAACAATAGATTGGTAAAATGATGGCCGGCGGGCGAGAGGCCGAACCACTGGCAGTCGAGCATGTGCGAAAGCCAGGTCAGGGGGTGCCAGTTGGCGGCGTACGTGCTTTGAAAAGCCCAAGTCAGGCCCGACCAGGTCAGACCGGCATTCACGTGCGAATTGGCGGCAATGTACCCTTCGTCGTCATAGGCGATAAATCCATGGCGCAGCATCGGCCAGTACAGCACCGCCGTGAGCACGGCCAGGAACAGAGCGATGACGGCGGAGAGGCGAGTTCCGGTCAGTTTGGCCATGGGCATAAGGGCAAAGGTCCAGGATCAGAATTTTACCAGTTCACGTTTGCGTTGGTCGAAACGGCAGCGTTCGGTGTACCCCACGCCGCGGGCAAGCCGGACGGCTTCGGCAAAATTCATTCCCACTTCGCCGGGTGCATGGGCGTCCGAGCCGAATGTGATGGGCACCCCTTTCCGGCAGGCGAGTTCCAAGATCGAGCGGCTCGGATAAATTTCCCGGCAATCCTTGCGCAGTCCGGCTGTGTTCAATTCGATGGCGCAACCGGTCTTTTTTGCGGCGGCCAAAAAGGTTTCGCCAAGCGCCGCCAGATTCGGCGGCGGACGATGCCCGAATTTTTTTGGCAGGTCGGCGTGGCCGATGATGTCAAAGAGGCCGCTGGCCGCGGCCAGCGTCAGCCGCTCGAAATAGGCGGCCCAAACGGCGTCCGCGCTTCGCTGCTTCCATTCGGAGAGTTTCTGCGGGTCGTCAATGGCCCAGGAATCGGAGACGTAGTGCACCGACCCGATGAAGTAATCCCAGGGATGGCGCGCGGCAAGCTGGCGGATCCAGTCCTCGCCGCCCGGGAGATAATCCACCTCGAGCGCCAGGCGAATGGTCAATTGGGGAAAATCCGCCTGCACGCGGCGGACCTGGGCGACGTAGTCATCGAGTTGCCGGTCATACATCCGCCAATTGTCGAAATCCTCGCGCGGCATGGGCGAATGGTCGGAGAAGCCGATTTCGGCAAGGCCGAGGGCGAGGGCGTGCCGGGCGTATTCGGCCGGTGGGCCGGAGGCGTGCCGGCACAGCGGCGTATGCATGTGGTAATCGGCGGGCCATTGCATGGCATTGAGTGTTGAGAGTTGAGAGTTGAGTGTCGAATAAAAAACATCTGCCGTTGTTGGACAATGCAACAAGAGCGGAACCCTCACGAGTTCCGCCCGGATGCGCAATTCCACGGGTGATAAAAAGGCGGACTAGATTCCACCATCTACGAACCAGCGATGGGTGCGTCCGTCGCGCTTAAGCGAGAGGTTGAATTTAACGATGCTGCCGTTCTTGAGCTTGATTTCATAGGGGACAAACTCGGCTCCACTGAGCAGCGAAAGGGCCGAAGTGAAATGGGTGCCGACGCTGATCACCGAAAGTCCGCCGAGATTTTGCTTTTCCCGGGCGGTGAGCGGGTCAAAGAATTTTGCCGCTTCCGTCCAGTCTTCCCGACCACAGGCTTCGAGCAAGGCACGGGCGGCCTGCTCCGATGTCATGGCGGCATATTTCTCATTATCGGGAAGCATCTGCATCTGGCCGGCCCAGACGACGTCCGCCGGCAGTTGTATTTGAAAGACGCCCGGGTCGATCGTCTGGTTGTAATCAATTTGATCCAACTCGAAAACCAACGTGTCACCCGACGCGGCGTGAAGATAAATCCTGGCGGATTCCAGCCGTTCGGTTAGATCGTCGAAAGTGTAGACGCGCCGGGTGTCGGCCGTGGCAAAGAATTTGTTTTTGAGGTAATCGCCGGCAAGCAGGCCGGACCTGGCTTCGATGGTGATGACCGACTTCGGCTTTCCATCGGTTCCCTGCTCGTGGGTGAGCGTCACCGGCCAGCCGTGGGTTTTGATTGCGGCCAGTTCATTTTCGAGCGTTTTATTGAGGTCGGCCATCTCGTGCAACCATTGGGTGTCGAACGCACTGGACGACGGTTGCGGGAATTTTATCGCCTCGTCCGGCTTGATGAAGAGAAGGGTGGACTGCCCGTCCATGACGGCGATGCGCCCCGGTTTCTCGACCCGCCATTGCAGTTGCGGCTCGAATTTTTTCCAAAGTTCGATGGCACAAAACTCGCAGTCGGGATTGATGTTGCTGAAGTTTTCGGCCGGGGCCGTTCGCAGTTGGCCGCGAAGATGGATGCTGGTGAGCCGGGCGGCGGCCTGCGCGCCTTTTGTCATGACTTCGACGGCCGCGGCCTGGATTTTCGGAGTGCCGAGGAGGGTTGTCAAGGCGACAGCAGCCGCGCCCGCGGTTGCTCCCAGCCCCAATCCCCAACGATGCTTCATCAGCATGCTCATAATTGTATTCCTTTCCGGTTGTGACTGTGTTTGACGAACGCGCCGCATCACCGGTTCGACAATGGACACGTTGGTGGCGGCCTGGCCGCGGGCGACCAGCCGCTGTTGCAGGCCCGTGATCGTTTTAAATTCAGCCCGGCAATCCGGACAGGTGTGCAGGTGGGTCCGGCAGGCGAGCGCTTCCTCGCGGTCGAGCAACCTTTCCACGAAGGCGACCAGGTTTTCCCGGCATTCGGCGCAGTTCATGGCAGTTCTGTCTGGTTAATGGTTGATTCCGCGCGTTCGCGGGCTGCGAGTTCCTGACGCAACAGCGCGTAAGCTCGCGAAAGCGTTTTGGTGACCGTGCCCAGCGGTTGATCGAGGCGGGTGGCGGTCTCCTGGCAGGAGAGCCCCTCGTAATACCGCAGCAGAATCACCTGACGGTGCGATTCCGGCAGGACAGCGATGGCTTCTTCCAACGGATAATCTTCACCGTGGCCGGCGGCATCAACCGTCAATGACTCCGGGACTTCGCAATTCCGCCGGTCCCGCTCCCGGACGCGGAATTGTTCCTTAGCGACTCGCCCCGCGATGCCCAGCAGCCACGAGTAGAACGACTCCGGCTTCCGCAGCTTCTTCAGGGACAGAAACGCCCGCACGAACGATTCCTGCGCCACTTCCTCGACCTGTCGGCCATCCCGCAGCCGTCCCGCCAGATAGGCAAACAGCGGTTTCTGATAGCGGTCCACCAGCAGACGGAAATCCTCCTGATGTCCATCACGGCAACGCTCGACGTATTCTTTGTCGGTTAAGTCCATGCTTTTCCGGGTAGTAGGTCAGTTTGCTGTAGTGTGCGCTGTCCTCAGCGCACTGTCGGCTGAGACGGCCGACGCTACAGTTCAAATTGAGCCACTACCCTTTCCGCCCAAACGAACTCTACCGTCATCCAATAGTGAGCCGGGATGTCTTTTTGCGACAATAAATCGAAAGAAATCCTGCAGTGGATATCATAGGACAAGATTCGGGTTTCAACTTCCCGGTTTCAAGTGTTGAATAAGGCCGATGACAAACGAGAGCCGAGCAGCCACATTCCGGCTTTTTGTGGCCATTGTTCTCCCCGAACCGGTGCGGAACGAAATCATTCGGGTGCAGTCCGAATTGCAGCCGCTCGTGCCGCGCGGGGTCGCCCGCTGGACACGGTCGGACCAGCTCCATCTGAC
>DATJOW010000074.1:0-12122 GCA_035506715.1 Candidatus Acidiferrum sp.
CGCCGCCAGCTTCGTTTTCGCTTCCTCATCCAGATACGGCAGCGGATTTTCGGCAAAATCATTCAGGATTTTTACCGCCAGACCCCGCTCAAAATCGCCCTTGGCAAACACCATCGGCACCGGGATGGCCGCAATCAGGTCGCCCAGGTAATAATTCCAGCGCGGGCCAAAGTAATTGGCAAAATCCCCGTAATCCTGGAAATGCAACATTCCCGCCGCCATTTTCAACCGGGTCCGGTAAATCAGATTGCCCAGGCTCCAGATGGAAAAGGTCATGGAGAATTGACGGCTGATACCGCGTGACAGCCGCACCAGCCGATGCTTTTTACCCGGCGGAATCACTTGGAACGACTTGCTCAGATAATCGGCCAGATAACGGGCCAACGCCTCGCCCGTTTCCTTGATCGGCAACAATTCAATCCGGCCGAAGCGGTATTTGCAGGCGATTGCCCGCAGTGTCCGCCATTCCGCCGCCAACGCTTCATTTCGCAGATGTTTTCCCCGGCGCCTCCACGCGGGCAGCCTGTAATTGGTCAGGGTTTCAACATCCGTGCCGGTGCGAATGTCCACTTTCAACGCCACGACGACATGCAGGTGCCAGACACCATCTTTGTGCGGCTCCGGGATGCAAATCCAGTCCGGGTAGCGCCGGGCAATGATGTTGGTGTTTAGCGAATGCCAGCGTTTCTGGACGAAGTCCAGATCTTTGGCTTGTTCGCGCAGTTCCCGGGTGGCTTGGGATCCGCGACCACTGCCGGGGACACCAAAGGTCAGCGTGAGCAGGCCGACCTGGTTCAGCCCATGTTTTTTAACCATCCATTCAATCGCCAGGATGAGCCGGTGCCGGCATTTCCGACGGTAAGGCGAGAGTTGATCTGCCGTTGATTCATTCTCCTCGTTCTTTTCTTCAATGCAATTATTACTCCTTTGACAAGGAAGGGCCGAGACGGCCGCGGCTTCGCCGCTGGCCGCCTCTGGCCCCGATCCGCTGTCTTGAGTGTCAGCACGACTGAAAGGAGCAGGAATGGCGTTTTCCGGCTCGCTGCGCTCGTCCCCACCGGAAAACGAAACCGACACCCCACCTCCTTGGCTCACGGTTTCTTTGCAGGTTTCCCCAGGTGTTGAAGAAAGGCCGATGCTCATCGCCCCACCTCCGAGGAATTAACGATGGCCAGAATCGCCGCCTTGAGTGCCGCAGGAAGTTTAGGCCAGATTGTGACTACTCGCGCCAGTTCAGGACCAAGCTCGCCTAAAATCTGTGCGCGTATTTGTGTACTATCGCCAGAAGCACTTTGTGGAACCGCCTGCTTTTCAGCGCATTGTGAACCTCGGGCAGAAGGTTCGATTCCCTTCACCCGCTCCAATCCCATAACCTTCTGGATGATTGTCCATGCAATAGCGCTTGCCGGAATCGGGAGACGGGTCGAGGATGCGATACACTCGAACGATGGTTATGAAAACGTGTTGGGTCATAGCCGCCGTGATGGCGGTCTTGGTGGGAATGCCTCTCCAAAGCATGGCCGACCTTCCGCTCGTCTATAGTGTTGAAAACTCGGGCGCGAGTTCGAATTACCCGGCGCCGCCTTTGCCGACGTTTGTCAATTGCCCGGTCATTCAACCTTTGCCCGACCCGTTTTGCTGGGCCAACGACCCGACCAACAAGAATGGCACCCGCAGCACCAATTTCAGCGACTGGGAACACCACCGCAACGAGTTCAAAGCCCAGATTGAGAATTATGAGATCGGCACCAAGCCGGCCGTGGCGCTGTCGAACATCTTTGCCAGTTACTCGGGGGGCACCACCCCCGGCACGAGCGGCACACTCACCGTGCGGGCAACCAATGGCACCCACACCCTCACGCTGACTTGTGCCATCAGCATCCCGGCGTCGGCGGCCGCCCCCTACCCGGTGGTGATCGGGATGAACAGCCCCAACGGCAGTCTCCCCGCCAGCGACTTCAGTAGCCGCGGGATTGCGACCGTCACCTACCTTCATAACCAGGTCACCACCTATGGCAACCCGTCGCTGTCGGATCCCTACTTCCAGATGTACGGCGGCAGTCCTTATAATTTTAATCTGAATAACACGGGACAATACAGCGCCTGGGCCTGGGGTGTCAGCCGCATCATTGATGGTTTGATCCTGGTTACGAACACTCTCCCCGTCGATCTCCAGCACATCTGCGTCACCGGCTGCTCGTATGCCGGCAAAATGGCGCTCTTTTCCGGGGCATTTGACGAGCGGGTCGTGCTGACCGTGGCCCAGGAGTCGGGGGGCGGCGGCGACACGTCGTGGCGTTACTCGGCCACCGAGCCCAACGGCACCGTGGAAGGCATCGCTCAGACTGATCATAATTGGTTTGGGGAACAATTGTTCCAATTTGGCGGCACCAGTGTTTCGCGCCTGCCGGAGGATCATCACCTGTTAATGGCCATGTGCGCGCCCCGCGCGTTGTATTGCACGGCCAACACAGATTACCTCTGGCTGTCCAATCCCTCGGCCTTCGTCTGCGGCCAGGCTTGTGCCCGGGTCTACCAGGCCCTGGGCATCGGCGACCGGTTCGGCTTCAATGTTGACGGGGGACATTCGCACTGCGCGTTTCCGTCCGACCAGGAGCCGGATCTTCATTATTTCCTGGATAAGTTCATGAAGGATCAAACGAGCTTGTCGCAAACCGTCCGCATGGCCCCGGTCGGCTATTCCAACATTATCAGCTACGCCCGCTGGACGGCCTGGTGGGGAACGTCAAATGCCGTTTTCCCGTATACCGGGCAGCTCTCCTTCAGCGCGCCCAGCTACGCAACGGAAGGCGACGGCACGCTGGTTGGAGCAGGATCCGTCCGGGTAAATCCGACCCCGACGAACGACAACGTGGTGGTGAACCTGACTTCGGGCAATACGAACAAAGTCATCGTGCCGGACACGGTTGTCATTCCGGTCGGGCAAAGCAACGCCGTGTTCGATTTGACCGTTGTCGATAACTCGATCCTGGATGGGGACCAGTCGTCGCTCCTCACCGCCAGCTCGCCGGTCTGCAACAACGGGACGCAGTATCGGCTGGTCATCGTTCATGACAATGAAACCACAGCCCTGTCCGTCGCCCTGCCGGCGAGCGCCTCCGAATCCGCGGGAACGCTGGCCAATGCCGGGACCGTGACCATGGGAGCTCCCGCCGGGGCAGACGTGACCGTCTCCCTCAGCAGCAGCGCCGGGTCGAAGCTGACTGTGCCGTCCACCGTTGTCATCCCCAAGGGCCAAACGTCGGCGGTGTTCAACGTGACCGTCGTGGACAACTCCATCACTGGCGGATCGACCAACATCAGCGTCACCGCCCACGTCGCGAATTGGACCGACGGCTCCGCTTCGATGACGATAGTCTATGACGATCCTCCGCCCGATCATTTCGTCTGGAGCACCATTCCTTCTCCGCAACTGATCGGCGAACCATTTGCCGTCACCATCACCGCGAAGAATGCCGCGAACAATACCGTGGACTACCGCTTGCCGGTCACGCTGTCCGGTCTGGCTCCCGACAGCACCAGCGGCACGAATACCATCCTGAATTCTCCAAGCCCGGAACAGTCGGCGACCGACGGTTATGAGCTGGTACTGGGTTACTCCTTTACGCCCAGCACGAACCTGAAGGTGACTCAGGTCCGAAGCTATTTTGGGGACAAGGTTTCCATTTGGAACACCAACGGGCAGCTGCTTGCCTCGCAAAATGTGACCAATGTGCCGGGCACGTGGGCGGACATGCCTTTGCCGGCGCCCCTGGTGCTTCCCGTCGGCGCCACTTACCTGATCACGGTTCACGAAAACAACGTCGAGTATTTTTGGAGCCAGAGTCTCCCGGCGAGCTTTGCCGATGGTACCATCAATCACAGTTTCTGGGATTACGGCGATGTTTTCCCAACCCAGGACAATGGCTACCAGTGGTATTTTGTGGATTTGCGGTACGCCACAAATTTTGTTTCCGTGCCGGTCAGCCCGGGCACCACCGCCAATTTATCGGGCGGTTCCTGGACCGGCAATGTCACGATGCTGCAGGCCGCCACCAACGCGATTCTCCAGGCCAGTGCCGCGCCTGGACATTCCGGCACCAGCGCTCCCTTCGATGTGCTCGGCACGCCGAAACTGGCCATTACGATCTCCAACGATTCCATCGTGCTGTCATGGCCGGTTGCCGCGTCGGGCTTCAATCTGGAGCAAGCCTCCACGCTGCCGGATTGGGGTCCCTGCCCGGCGACACCTTATATTGTGGGCGACCGCTACAACGCCACCAACGCCCTCGGGGCAGACCACCTGTATTTCCGCTTGCGGAAGCCTTAAGCCGACGCGCTCCTCGCTTCGACAGCGCGATTTCGGCAAGTCGGGGTCAACGTGAGCAGTCTGTTTAAACCTGCAAACGGGCTGGTCTCAACCTTTCACAACAACACCATCTGCGCCGTCCGATGCGTCGTCCGGTTTTGACGTTTGAAAAACTCCTGCAACTCCTCCACGTCCGCCAAAATGGCCGCCCGTTCAAACGCCGGCCGGTTCCGATTCAATAAGGCGGTCAACCAGCAGGTAAACAACTCGGGATCACCCCAGAACGCGTTGTCGAGGGCGGTTCGCACCTCCTCAACGCGCCCGCCGCACTCGATCCGGGCGACGTCCCGCAACCTTTGCTGTGCCCAGCCCAGGGGCAACTGGTGGAATCCGGCCGCCGGGTGGAGTGCCAGCCAAAGCAATCGAGCGAGGGTCGCCCGTAAGCGGGAAGCATACGCGCCGAGCGGCCCAAACCGTTCCCAGCCTGCCGCCGGGATTTCCTGAACGGCAAACTCCACGGCCGTGCCCACGAACCGCCAGGTGAGAAATTGTGTCTTTCCCGGCCACACCCCCGCCCGATTGAACCGGGGCTTCAATTCCCGGATCAGCCGGGCCTCGTGCTGGAGCGCGACGCGTTCATTGGGGCAGAGATCGAATTCAATCCGGGTCACGGCGCGCAACAGCTTCAAATGCCGGGGACGCATTCTTTCCGGATTGGCGACGCGATAGTTTTGCAGGCGCTGGCGCAGGTTTTTGGCTTTGCCGACATAAACCACGTCGTCGCGGGCGTCCCGCATCTTGTACACGCCCGCCTGCCGGGGAATCTTGCGGAAAAACTTCCGGCCCAGCCGCTTGACGAGCGGCCTTTCGGGGGCAAACAACAGTCGCTGGCCGGATGCCATGCGGGAAAAATACTCCCGTTGCGTCGGGAAACCAACCGTTTTGAGCGAACGTCACGCCGCCTGGCCGCTCGTCTCAGTAAACCACCGCGTAATTGGTGCGCGCGGCGTCGGTGACGGCCCACTGGTTGACGGGCGAAAGCGAGCCGGGAAATTTGATGAACGTCACGCTGCCATCGGCAAAGGTGTAATCCGATCCGCCGCTGTGGCTGCCAGGACCGCCCCCGCCATGCCGGCTTTGCTCGACCCGGTCCACGTCATTGCCGTTGCCTTCGTAAAAATCCATGTAATAATCCATCGCCTCGGTCTTCTTTTCGCCGAAGAGAATCGTTTCCGACGGGTACTTGATGAGCGCTTCCTTCATGCCGCCGCCGTAGGTGCCCGCGGTGTAGGCGATCCAATCCGAAGCATTCAGCACCAGCTGAAAATAATCATTGAAGGCATTGATGAGGTAGCTGCGCGGGGCGCCGTCCGCTGGATTGTTGGTATCGGCGCCGGTCTGCGGATTTTCGCCGTCGCTGGGGCAGACCAGCACATTGACGTTTTTGCCGTAATTATCGTACAGCCGGTCGGGCCAGCGGTCTTTTTCCGAACGCGGCGGGAAATAGTTCTGGTTGTCGTCCACGTACATCCGCAGGGCGAGGCCGACCTGCCGGAGATTGTTCACGCAGCCGATGCGCTTGCCGGACGCCTTGGCCCGGCTCAAGGCGGGCAGGAGCATCGCGGCGAGAATGGCGATGATGGCAATGACCACGAGCAGCTCGATCAGCGTGAAAGCCGCCCTGGTCCAACCGGGCCGCGCTCCGAATTTCGTTATTGTCATAACCATTTTCTCCGTCGATGCGTCTTGATTTATCAGACATTCCTTCGGGGCAAAGCCCCGAGGCATGTTGCGCTGCGTATGTCCAAAAAGCAATGGCTGCTGTTCGGCACCCTGGTCGTGTTGGCCGGAGTGTACGTTCGTTACTTCACCCAGTGGTTCCGGTCGCCGCCCCTGCTCATCCATCACACCAGCCGCGTGACCAATCCGAACCCGCGGTTCCGGGCCCGGGCCGCCGCCGCCAACGCCGGCATCGAGCCGGTGACGTTTGGTTTCGACGAGCCACTCCGGCTCACGGAGATCAAAGTGGTCCGGCTCGCCGAATGGCAGACCAATTCGCAGGCCGGCCCGCTCTGGCATCTGGTCTCCGATTCCAACTCCGTTCCCATCCTGGATTTCCGATACGGCCAGGGCATCCGCGGCCTGCGGCCCGCCGTGCCGGACGATCAGGCACAACCCCTCCAGCCCAACGTTCCCTATCGGCTGTTTGTCCAGGCCGGCTCGCGCAAGGGCTGGCACGACTTTCAAGCCGCCGCCAAAACCGGCGCCGGACCTTAAAACAGACGCCTGCTTGGACCGACGGGTTACAAACCCGGGTTCAATCAAGACAAAAAATGGCACTCGTCGTGTCCTCGCTCGCACCGTATTCGGGCCGCAGGTGCAACGGTCGAGCCATCCGCCTGCGCGGCGCGCCATAGCGCCGCTTCGGCGCGACGGCGGCAGGCTCGACGCCACAACGGTAGTGACTCAGTTCAGCTGCTGTAGGGTCGAGCCTATGGCTCGACAGTTGAGCCGCAGGCTCAACGCTACACCAACTCAAGGCACTACCGCCACAACGGCCGGATCACGACACGATCCAGACCCGGAGGCTATTGACGCCCGCGCCGGATGAGCGCAAGATTGAGGCAGCGCGTGCGCGCAACAGTTTAAAACCGCAACCACCAACGCCAATGAACCCCGCCATCCGCTTCCTCACCGCGTTCGTCGCGCTCGCCGGCCTGTGCCTGGTGACCGGCTGCCAGTCGGTTTCAATCAACTCCAATCAATACCTCGGCGTGCCGAACTATCCGCCGACCGACCCGGCGCAGATTCAGATTCTGCGCAAGGAACCCACCGCGCCGCACGTGCAACTGGGCGAGGTCCGGGCCGAGCCCTCCAGCGACAGCGTCAGCGCGCAAAAGATCGAAGCCTCCATGCGCGCGGCCGCCGCCAAGATGGGCGCCAACGCCATCGTGATTGTGTTTGACCGGACCGAAGTCACGGGGGCCATGGTGGTCGGCCCCTGGTATGGGCGCTCCGTCCAGCAAATCATGGGCCGGGTCGTGGTCGGCGTGGCCATTCGGTACACCCAGCCCGGAAGTTGAGGCGGGGAACGCGTAGCACGAGTCGTCCCAACTCGCCGCCTTCCCCGAAGGTCACCCGCTGCGGATTGAGGACAATCCGCGGTCCGTCGCAGGTGGTTCGAAATCGGCGTGCAACGCCGACACGACCACCTCAAAATCAAAGTGGCATGTATATGGAACCGGAATGGCTTGACAAGCCGGCGCTTCCAAAATAGAGAACCGCCAGTCACACAAGATTTCCAGATCCAACGACAGTCAACCAAAAGCCAAAATATGAAACCAAACCCCCGAACTATTCTCAGCGGCACGCTGGCGGCGGCGGTGCTGGCCGCGCCCGGCTGTACCCACACCGGCGGCCAGAAATGTTGCTCGTCCGGCACCTGCACCATGACCGGTTCCTCCGGCGGCACGCCGATCGAGACCACCGGCGTCATCGGCTCGCCCGACGCCACCACCACCATCAGCGGCAAACAATTGCCCGCGCCCGACCCGAAGTTCGGCGGCGTGATCAAGGATGACGCGTTCCAATCGAAAGCGTGGTGGGCGCCGCGCATTGTGCCGCCCAAGCAGGCGCCGAACATCCTGCTCATCATGACCGACGACTCCGGATTCGGCGTGCCCAGCACCTATGGCGGCGTCATTCCCACGCCAAACATGGACCGCATCGCCAAGGCGGGCTTGAAGTACACGCAATTTCATTCCACGGCACTGTGCTCGCCCACGCGCGCCGCGCTGATCACCGGCCGCAATCATCACTCGGTCGGTTTCGGCGTCATTTCCGAGCAGTCCACCGGGTTCCCCGGCTACAACAGCGTCATCCCCCGGGACAAGGCAACCATTGGTCGGATCCTGCTGGACAACGGCTACGCGACGAGCTGGTTCGGCAAGGACCACAACACGCCTGTTTATCAAGCGAGCCAAATCGGGCCGTTTGACCAATGGCCGACTGGCATGGGTTTTGAATATTTCTACGGTTTCGTTGGCGGCGACACCAGCCAGTGGGAACCGAACCTCTTCCGCAACACGACGCAGATTTATCCTTACGTCGGCAAGCCGGAGGGAACCTGGAATCTCACGACCGCCATGGCGGACGACGCCATTGACTGGCTGAACCGGGTCAACCAAATTGACCCGAGCAAACCGTTCTTCTGCTACTACGTCCCCGGTGGCACCCACGCTCCGCATCATCCCACCAAGGAATGGGTGGACAAAATTCACGAGCTGCACTTGTTCGATCAAGGCTGGAACAAGCTCCGGGACACCATCTTCGCCAACGAAAAGAAGCTGGGAGTCATCCCGCCGGACGCCAAGATGACGCCGTGGCCGAAAGACCTGCTCAAAGAGTGGGACCAGCTCACGGATGATGAGAAGAAAATGTTCATCCGGCAGGTCGAGGTGTTCGCCGCTTACGTCGCCTACACCGACCACGAGATTGGCCGCGTCATCCAGGCCGTTGAGGACATGGGCAAACTCGACAACACGCTCATCATCTACATCAACGGCGACAACGGCACCAGCGCCGAAGGCCAGCTGATTGGCACGCCCAACGAAGTGGCCATGTTCAACGGCGTTCAGGTCCCCGTCGAAGACCAGTTGAAATACTTCTACGACGTCTGGGGCACGGACCGCACCTACAACCATATGGCCGTCGGCTGGGCGTGGGCGTTCGACACGCCGTATTCCTGGACGAAACAGATCGCGTCGCATCTCGGCGGCATCCGGCAGGGCATGTGCGTTTCCTGGCCGGGCCACATCCAGGATGTTGGCGGCATCCGCAACCAGTTCTGCCACATGATTGACGTGGTGCCGACGCTGCTCGAGGTTTGCGGCATCCAGCAGCCTGACTACGTGGACGGCATCAAGCAGTCGCCCATCGAAGGCACCAGCTTCGCCTACACTTTTGACGCAAAGAACGTGAACGAGCCGTCGCGGCACAAGACGCAATACTTTGAGATGATGGGCGACCATGCCATCTACCACGAAGGCTGGATGCTGAGCACCAAAGTCATCCGCCCGCCGTGGCAGGTGATCGGCGCAGTCAACCCGGACCCGCTCAACAATTGCACGTTCGAACTCTACGACCTGACCAAGGACTGGACGCAGTGTGACGACGTGGCGGACAAGAACCCGGAAAAGGTGAAGGAACTGAAACAAATGTTCCTCGACGAGGCGAAGAAGTACGAAGTGCTGCCGTTGGATGCCTCGGTGGCCACCCGGCTCGTCATGCCACGGCCGAACATCACGGCCGGCCGCAGCGAGTTTGTATACACGCATCCGATGACCGGCCTGCCACAGGGAGATTCGCCGCTGCTGCTGAATTGTTCCTACACGATCACGGCGGACATCGAAGTGCCCGAAGGCGGCGCGGAGGGGATGCTGGTGACCTCCGGCGGACGGTTTGCCGGCTGGGGCTTTTATTTGCTCAAGGGCAAGCCGACTTTCACCTGGGACCTCGTCGATTTGAAACGCCAGAAGTGGCAGGCGCCGGAGGCGCTGACGCCGGGCAAGCACACCGTCGAGTTCGACTTCAAGTACGAGGGCTTGGGGGCCGGCACGCTGGCCTTCAACAACCTGAGCGGCATCGGCCGGCCAGGCACGGGCACGCTCCTGGTGGACGGCAAGCCGGTGGACACGCAGAAAATGGAGCACACCATCCCGCTCATCCTCCAGTGGGACGAGAGCATGGACATCGGCTCGGACACCGGCACCCCCGTGGACGACCAGGACTACCAGTGCCCGTTTGCGTTCACCGGCAAGTTCACCAAAATCAAAATCACCGTGGACCGCCCGCAGTTGTCGCCCGACGACATCAAGAAGCTCGAAGAAGCCACGCGCAACAACAAGATGAGCGAGTAATCGTCAATTCGATCCGAACCAGGCGAGCCGCTTCGCGAGGAGCGGCTCGCGCTTTCACCATCGAAACGGCCAGCCAGAGAAGAGAAGCTATGCTTGGATTTGAAATTACCGGTTGGGACATTCTCACGTTCGTCGCGCTGATCGTGTGCGTGGTGTTGTTCCTTTGGTTCTTCGTCTGGCTTGCGGGATTGCCGGGGCGCATCGCCATCGCCCGCAAACATCCGGACGCCGAGGCGGTCAAGATTATGGGCTACCTCGGTTTCCTGCCGCTCGTGCCGTGGATTCAGGCGTTCATCTGGGCGTTCAAACCGACCAACATCGTCGACATCCGCCGCTTCCCGCCCGAGGAAGCCAAGGCCGTGGACGAACAAATCAAGAAATTGAGCTGAGCCATGTTATTCGCCCTCGCACTCACCATCGGTTTCATCCTGTTCGTCTGGTTGGTGTTCTTCAAGTACAAGTGGCTGAAGTGGAGCATGGCTTGGGCGCTCGTCTCGTTCTTCATCTTCATCCACGTGCTGCTGATTTTTCTCATCGGCATCCGGTTCGTCACGCCTTGCACCAAGAACGCCGTGGTCGTGCAACACACGATCCAACTGGTGCCGCGCCTCACCGAGCCGACGCTCGTCACCGCGGTGCTGGTCGAGCCGGATGTGCCGGTGAAGAAAGGCCAGCCGCTGTTTCAATTTGACCGCCGGCCTTACGAGGACAAGGTCCGCCAATTGGAAGCGCAACTGGCTGCGGCCAAACAAAACGTCCTGGTGCTCAAGGCTGATGTCGAGGTGGACGAGGAGACCCTGGCGCGGAGGAAAACCGACGTTGAATATGACCAATATCAACTGAAGGTGGCGAAGAACCTAGCGGCCACCGGCGCCGGCGGATCGGGGCAGGTCGAGACGTGGACGGCGCAATTGCAGAAGGACGAAGCGGGCGTGAGCGAGGCCGACGCCGAGTTGGAGCGCGGCAAGCTCCGTTATCAGTCCGAGATTGACGGCGTGAACACCACCGTCGCCGCCATGCAGGCGGAACTTGACCTGGCCCGCTTCTATCTCGACAACACCACACTGGTCGCGCCCGAGGACGGCCGCATCGTCAACCTTCAGGTTCGCCCGGGCATGGTCGCGGGCGATGTCCGGTTCGGCGCCATTGCCTCGTTCATTTGCGACGACGGCCGTTTTCTCCTGGCATCTTATTCCCAGGAAGAGTTGAAATACGTGGCCAATGGCCAGCCCGTCGAGGTCGCCCTGAATCTCTATCCCGGCCAGATTTTTCCCGCGAAGGTGGACGCGATCTGGAAAGCGAATGGCGACGGCCAGTATCTGCCGAGCGGCAATCTGCCCAAGTTCGAGCCGCGTCCGCCGAAGTCGCCGCAGAACTGTTACGCGGTAAAAATTGTCTTTGACGATGCGGACCAGTCGAAGTTTCCGATTGGCGCGCAGGGATCCGCGGCCATCTACACCAACGGCCTGCGCGGGCCGTGGGCGGCACTGCGCCGCATCGGCATCCGCATCTACACCTGGCTGAACTGGCTCTACCCGTTGCCGTTTTGAGAACGATGAGGGGGGTGCCGTTTCCACTCCGACCAGCCCGTGAATGGTTTCGTTCGTGAACCACGCGGCCCGCTTCTTTGATTGGTTGTAGCGTCGAGCCTGCCTGCCGAGCCGGAGCCTTGGCGCAGGCGGGCGGCTCGAAAAACCGGTGCGCACCGCCGACCTGACATCGTGCCGGGAGCGGCCCGTTTTGACTTTTCTGCACGCCGACGATCTAATACTCTCCGGTCATGGGCACGCTTTATAACGGCGACAATGCCACGGCCCGGCCGTCAAGCGGAGCTCAAGCTGAACGCAATTTATTAAACCGGATTAAACCCATTCAAATTCAAACCATGAACATCA
>DATJOW010000075.1:0-65725 GCA_035506715.1 Candidatus Acidiferrum sp.
GTGTTACGCACCCTTGCGCCGCTCCGACCACGAAATATTGCTACCTCGTAATCAGCGCTCGACTTGCATGTCTTATCCACGCCGCCAGCGTTCGTTCTGAGCCAGAATCAAACTCTCCGTTAAAAAACGTTAGTTTAATTCGTGTCCGTTGATTAAACGGACCGATTTACAATTTTAAAACTCTTCAAAGATGACCAACTAACCGGCCACCTCTGAAGGGGCTCTCACTTATCGCACAATTCAATTTTCAATGAGCAATGGGCGTCGCCACGTAAAACGTGTCAGACCACCCAGAAATCTTCAGGCTTTCGCCTGGTTTTTTCCCCATTTAGGGGACAAAAAACCCGAGCGCCGAATCATCTCTTTCAACTCGGCATCTCAGATTCGAGTTTTGAGGGCGCGAAAATTACCAGACTCGCGCCGGTTGTCAACAGGCTTTTTTCAGCCAGTCGCTTCCTCCGCCACGCGGAAGACTGGAAGAAATTTATCAAGCTCCGCCCAACCTGCAAGAAAAAATTTAAACTTTTTTACCGCGTAAATACAGGGGGTTTTTGTCATTCCAAGCCGCGCTCAGTCAATTCCTCCTCGTCCAACCCCAGGTAATGCCCCAGTTCATGCAGATAGGTAGTCCGCACCTCCTCGCGGAGGATATTCTCGTCAGCCCCGGCAAAGTCCCAAAGGTTGTCCAGAAAGAGAATGATTTGCGGCGGCAGCGGAATGTGCTCCTCCTCGGTGAATTCCGGCCCGGCGAAAAGGCCCAACGTATCCGGTTCAATCCCGTCCGCTTGGAGCGCCGCATTGGGGCGGTGCTCGAAGGTGACGGGCAGCTTCTGCGCCCGCTCGCGCAGCGGCTGCGGCAGCGCTGCCAGCGTCGCCTCGATTTCTGCCGACGCAAGCGCGGAAAGCTTCTTCCAATTCATAGGCCAGCCACTTCCTGCCCGGCGCGCAGATCAGAAGGCAAATATGTCCTTTACCTCCAGCTCCGTTATCGGACCTTCTTCCTTGATTTTGCCCAAGTCAATTTTGCTCTTGTCACCGACGATGGAGATCAGCTTGGGCCGGTTTTGAAGGTGGGTCCGGTCGAATTTCAGCACATCCTCAAGCCCCAGTTTCTGAATTTGCGCGTATCGCTCCGGTCGCGGGTCAATCGGCACCTCCAGCCGTTCCCAGGATCGGACGGCACCGATCACATCGCGAAAACCGATTTTGCCGGTGCGATAACGGCTGAGGATGGAATCGCGCGTTTCGGCAAATCGTTCCGGCGAGGCCGGCAGTTTTTCAAACAGCTCCAGGAAAACATTCAGGGCTTCCGGCGTCTTGTCGGCCTGGCAGCCCATGGCACCGATCATGAGGTTCTGCTCGCCCTTGCGGCTGCCGTTGCTGTAAACCGCTCCGACCTGATACGCCAGGGCGCGCGCCTCGCGCAACTCCTGGAACACCACCCCGGACATGCCGCCGGCGAAATAATCGTTGAAAAGCTGGACCTGCGGCTGGCTGGCCTCGCTGTACTCGCCATCGCTGAACTCAAGGCGCACTTGGGCCTGGGCCATTTCCTTGTTAAAGAAGTAAACCCGGTTGGTCGCTGGGGCGGCCGCCTTGAGAAATTTATAGGGTGGCGGTTCCGCCAGCCGGCCGGCCACCGCAGGTTGCTGGACGATGGCGCGCACCCGGTCCAAAGACAGCGAGCCGGCGTAGGTGATCACGTGTTGGTAATGCAGCAGACTCTTGATTAAGTTCTGGAGTTCGGCGGGTGAAAGTTTTTCCAGCGCCGCGTTGGGCAACTCCTGCAGGTAGGGTGAATTTGTCCCATACCGATTGAAGCGGGCAACGGCGCGGGCAACGGTCTGGAAGTCCTTTTTGGCATCTTCGCGCTGGGCCAAAATGATCTTCTTCAACTCCGTCAAGGTGTCGGCGTCGGCTTTCGGCTCCTGCAGGAGTTCCATTAGCAGCGCCCAGGACGCGGCGAAGTTTTCATCCAAGCCGGAAATGCTGATGGTTGTCTCGTTATCGCCCGCGCTGACCGAAAAGTCTGTTCCCAGCTTGTACCATTCCTTCTTCAAGGCTTCGCCGTCGAACCGCCCGGTCCCGGCTTTGTCGAGCAAGGCTATGGCCGTCTCCAGCCGGTTGTCGTGCCGGGTGCCCACGTCCACTGAGATGGTCAGCGCAAAAAGGTCATTCAAGGGGTTTTTGACATAGTACAACGGCACCCCCTCCGCCACGTTGGTCTTCTGGTAGTCCCGCCCCGGCTGGACCCAAACCGGCTCGATGGGTTTGATCTTCATCGCCATCACCTGTCTGAAAAACTCCGACTGGCGGGTCGGATCAATCTGGATTTTGTCGATGCGGGGCTTTTCGATCTTGGGCACGTCTTGTTGTTCGTCGACGCGATAGCCGGCGACGTAGCCGCCCCCGAAATATTTCCCGGCCACGCGCACAACATCCGCCTTGGTCACTTTCTCCAGCCGGGCGATCTCCCCAACAGCATCGTCCCAATCCTGACAATCCACAAAGGCGTTTCGCATCAAGGTCACGCGGCCTTCGTTCGATTCCATCTCGGCTTTGCGGGTCTTTTTGAAATCGTTGACGATGGCGGGAACAATCCAGTTTTCGAACTGGCCCTCCCGGACCAGCGCCACCTGCTGCAGGAGCAGGTCTTCGACGTCCTTAAGTGATTGGCCTTTTTTGGGGATGCCCCAAAGGTATTCCGTGCCGTAATCGTTATTCAGTTCCGGCCCGGCGCCGGCCTGGCGCACCTGCTGTTGCTGGTTCAAGTTCAGGTTGATCAGGCCGGCGGTGGCATTGTCGAGGACCATATCCACCACCTTGAGGGCCGGGATATCGGCATTGGTCTGGCCCGGCAGGCGAAAGGCGAGCAGCACGTACTCTTCTCCCTTGTACTTGACGGTGACGCGTTCGGGGCCGGGGATCGGCTGTTCCAACCACGTTTTTGGGGGCGGGACGGGTCCCGGTTTCCAGGCCGAGAAATATTTATCGATGAGCTTGATGGCGTCGGGAATGTGGATGTCGCCGGAAATGGCGATGGCCATGTTTCCGGGCACGTAATATTTCTGATAAAAATCCATTACGTGCTCCAGGGAAGGATTTTTCAGGTGTTCGACCTCGCCGATGGTGGTTTGCTGGCCGTAAGGATGCTGCTTGAACAGCAGCTTGTTCACGGCATCGAAAATGATTTCGTCCTTGTTGTCCAAGGACCGGTTTTTTTCCTCATAGACGATTTCCAGCTCCGGCTGGAAGAGGCGGAAGACGGGGTATTGAAACCGCTCGGACTCGATGGCCGCCCACTGTTCCAAGCGGTTGGACGGCAAGTTGACTTCAAAGACTGTGCTCTCGCGCCCGGTATGCGCGTTCAATCCATCTTCGCCCATCGCCTTGTAGAGTTTGTCCATTTCGTTGGGAACTTCATATTGAGAGGCCAGCTGGTTTTCCTTGTTGATTTCCTCGTAAATCGCCTTGCGCTTTTGCGGATCGGTTTCACGGAAATGCTGCTCATACAAGGCGGTGATCCGATCCAAATGCGGCTTTTCCAAGGCATAATTGGTAGTGCCCAGGTGCATGGTCCCCTTGAACAGCAGGTGTTCGAGGTAATGCGCCAAGCCGGTCGTTTCGGGCGGGTCGTTTTTGCTGCCGGCACGGACAGCGATCTGCGCCTCGAACCGCGGTGACTCGTGATTCTCGGTCAGATAGACCGTCAGGCCGTTGTCCAACCGATAAATCTGCACGGCCATCGGGTCGGCCGGGTTGGGTGAGTTGATGCGCTGGTAACCGGCCCAGGCGGAAAACGGCAGGGCGGTCGCAACCAATAAAAGAACAATAATAGAAGTGAATTTGCGGGCGTTGAACATGGCCGGATGTTTAGAAGGCGTCATTTTTGAGCGTTGGACAAACCCAGACGGAATCTGCACAAAGAATTGTCCGGCGGCCAGCAATATCCGGCGCAAAACGGCCGGGGCCTGCCGCAAAAGTGGGCACTTCTTGATCTTTTCTGGCACATGAATTGCGGTAGGAAAATTCATGGCCAGAAAATCAAACGAGCAGAATTTCCTGCCGGAAATCGGAAAGCAGTCCCATGGCGTCGATCAACGGCCGACGGCTCAATTTGTTCCTTGTTTTGTGCCCTTTCAGCCCCAAACAAGAAACTATCCACCAAATCACCCCCCCAGAAATCGATTGGAGCTGGCCATTGAGGTCAAACCTGATGGAGAGCTTCCTTGTCCGGTAAAAATCATACACACTGTCTAGGAATGGGACAGTGTGGTGCATTTGATTTCTTTCTTCGGTTCGGCGAGGCCGTGAATCTAATCATATAAGCCCTGTTATTTATGGGGCTTGGCACGAAGCAAGCCACTGAGCCGACCAACGACACACCCATCCCCCCGATTAAAAAGTCAAGGCGGTGCGTAATCCTAAAATGACCGCGTTGGCTGAATCTTCTTCGCCGCTGGGATTGATGATGTATTGAAAATCCGGTTGCACCGTCCACCAAGGCGTAATCTGAAATTGATAAGTCGCTTCAATGACGGTCTCCGTGGTAAACGAATTTGAACCAGCCGCCACCTGAGCATCGCTGTAATCCGGGCTGAAAAAGGAACGCGCGATGGCAACGCCTGCGGTATCCCGCGGCCTTCCCGGAACGAAACCGGAAAAATTGAAACCCGCATCAAAGTACCAATCGATGGTATTAACATTCGCGGGCGCACCCCCGCCGCGCGTGAAGAAAGAAACAACCCTGCCGCCCTGCCGGTAAATCTCCTGATCGATGACTCCGTAAACGCCGTAATCCGCGCCTTCATTGCCGCCGGTCTGCCAGTCGGCAAAATCCGCCGTGTGAACAAATGAGCCAACCTTGCAGGCGCCGGTCAGCCCGCGGTCGCCCGCCGCCTGGTTCAAGAGATAGCCTATTTCAGAAAAGATGAGGACGCCATTCCGGCCATTAAAGTCAAAATCAAGGCCGCTGCGATTTTGATTCTGGGCGCCGGCGTTGCCGTAATAAACCCCCGACTGGAAGTAACCTTGCGGTATCGGCTGAATTAAAAACCGCGCCGCGGGTGTAGCCATGGGGTAAACCGGGGGGTTCGGCAGATTGGCGCTGACGAGAGTAAAGGCGCCGAACGTGCCGTTGATAAACAAAGACGCCGTATCGCAGGTGAAGAATTCCGCGTCGGCGGCGATGAGGCCCAATCTCAAGGAGGCGCGCATCTTCCAGAACGCCTGTTGGAGCCAGAATTCCTGGACGCGGATGGTGTCGTAGCCGGCGATATTGCTGGCGCCGCTGAGATCGCCGACATAATCGGCCGAAAGCGAGCGCCCGGCAATCCAGAGCGCATTGGCGTGAAGCGTACCGCCATCCCACCCGCTGGCGATTTTATCCAGGAAAACCGTGACCGGCAAATTCAGGACGCTGTCATAAACAGTCCCCTGCTGCAGGCCGCCGGAGGGATTGCCCATGACTTCACCGATATAGGCGGGGGCAAAATCGAATCCGTAGTTGTTGATGGCATTTCGAAAGCCCCACATATCTCCCAACAGGGTGTCACGCTGCCAAAATGTTTCCGGCGCTTGGGTCAGGCCTTCCGGCATTTGTGCCGGCAAGCGATCATACAGCCCCGGGTTGTCGCTGGCCGGGTTATAAATCGCATTGGTGCCCGATAGCGGGTTGGTCGACTCCAACACCTGTCCGGGCGCGGTAAAAATGTTGCCCGCCGATGGCCCGGGAAGACGGGTCGGCGTGGTCGCAGCCTGACCGGTTTTTGTTACAAGCAAGTTGACGAGAATGATGGCTAACAGCGTTTGATGTTTGAGCATAATTCGTGCATTTGAAGCGGTTCCTCAGTCCTTGGAACATCGGAGTCAGGTTTGGGAAACCCCCGAATGGGCGAGAGGAACGGCGCCTTCCGCCCGACGCGAGCGCCATCGGTTGTAAAGCCACATGCCCCCGACATAAACCAGCGCCAGTGGCGGAATCAGCAGGCCTTCCCAGCTGGGATACAATCCCAGCCAGAGTCCCGCCCCATTGGGCAGGTGCAAGGAGTAAACGGGATGAATCGGCAACCAATTGACGGTTTGAAAGAGACGCACCGTGGACCCGATGAAAGTGACCATGATCGATACCACCAACACGCCGGTCAGGATCAGGAGTTTTCGATAGGGCAGGGTTATGCCATAGCGGAAGGTCAACAACCCAATCAGAATCAGCAGCACCACGGCGACCGCGCCGCCGGCAACCACCGCGAATTTGCTGCCTTCGAGCAGGAGCGACTGCAGGAACAGCGCCATTTCAAACCCTTCCCGGTAAACCGTCAGAAACCCCACCCCCAGCAGCGCTATCCATTCCCAGCGGGTGGATGCGACGGCTTGAGCGGATTTGGAGAGCGAACGCAATTTGGAATTCCAGCCGACCCAGTAAACACGATGAAAGACCCAGTTCGTCACGATGACCAGAATCGCGACCGCCAGTACCGACACGATGGCCTCCAATTTTTCGCCAAGGCGCGAGAGCGAGTGAATGATGGTGCGCGACAGCCAAAAGGTGATGACCGTAACCAGCAGGCCCAACCAGGCGCCGCCGACAATCCCCTTACGCGTCGAGGTGTTTTCCGCACCCCGCAAACCGGCCATCAATGCGGCCAGGATGATGATCGCTTCCAACCCTTCACGCGCCACAATGGTAAACGCCGTAAAGCCAATCGTCGCGGGAGAGACGGCCACCTTCAAAAGCTCGGCGCATTGCGCCAGATGCGACAAGGTGAGGGCATAAGCCGCTTCAATCTGGTCCATCGGGGCGCGCCGGTCCAGCAGGGCCTTGATGCCCGGTTGTGAGCCATCCCCGGCGAGGAAACTGCGTTCAGCTTGCCTCGCCAGATCGGGATCGCGCGGCAGCACGCGCGCTTCGATTTCCGCGTCAAACGCCGTGTACGCATCCAGGCGCTGTGACTCGGCCGACTCCCACTGGCCGGCCTTGGCGGCCGCGAGTGAACCCCCGAGGGCTGTGCGGACTTCCAGAACGGTTTCGTCGATCACATCGCCGCGGTCGCCGGGGCGCCGCGCGGTGATCTTGAATTTGTCCTCCAGCATGGCCGAGATTTGCCGGCTCTGGTTTTCCAAGTCAACCTGGGTAGCAAAATTGGCGAGCTGGCTTTGCAGCCCGGCCAGTTTGTCGGTCAATTCCGGTCGAAATCGGGCGTAAACCTCCGGCTGTTCCTGGCGCCATACCGGCGCGAGTTGGTTGACCAGGGTCTGCGATTGTTCGGCAAATTGAGTGGCTTCGCGATATTCCACGGCAATGAGCAATTTGCCATTGGCGACCCCGTGCGCGTATTCGCGCGGCACCAGTTTCACACACCGGGCCAGCAAACGCTGCAGGCGGCCAATGTCTGCCGGGGTCAGAAGATTCGGCAGCCCGGCTTCCACTTCATCCCGCCATTTGGCAACGGCGTCAACTTTTTGTCCCTGGGCTGCCGAATCATTCCAGGCGATCGTCGTGGCCGGCGCAGCCCACTGGTTGGTGATGCCCGCCACCCGCACCAGTTCCGCCGGAAATTTGGCCAAAGTGAGAATTTCATTCTCATTGGCCTCAATGACGGGCTGGTCGGCGGCTTTGATGGCGACTTGCTGCTGTAAAAAGTCCAGCAACTGCCGTATGCGCATGGTCTCCCATCCCAGATATTCTCTGGCCAGTGTTTGCGCGACTCCCGGCTTGCTGGCGATTCCTGGATTTTGCAGCAGCATGGCGTTGTCCACGCCATTGGCAAATTGAGGCAGCGAGATGAGGGCCCGCCATTGCTGGGCGCCCGAAAGATCGCCTGACCGTTGGCACTGCAACATCGCCAGCGCGGCGACATGCTGTAAGCGCGCGCGGGCAATGCCAATTTGCCCGGCGGCGGAGAGTCCGGCCGGAAATGGCTCATTCAAAATCCTCGTGGCATCCGAGGCTCCGGAATCCTCCAGGCAGGGCTTAAGCACCCCGAAATCGCCCGCCATTGGTACGGACAGATTTGTCTGGCGCTCGCCCGAATAAATATCCAGCAACGCGTCATCCAGTTTTTGCTGGATGCCATGAAAATCGCCGCTCAAGCTCGCGTTCAAAACCGCCGGCCAGACCAATGCCAGCGCCAATCCGATGCGAAAAGCGGCTCCAAGCGTCCGCCGCATTTTGTGCCTGCCATGAATCATTTCGACGATGGAAGTTCAGCGCTGACCAACGTTGGCTTCTCGGGGATCTCAACCTTCAGGATCGCCGCCATCTGGCGCAACTGTGGCTGGAGTTGGTCCGTCAAGACCTTGGCTTGCTGCGCCATTTCTTCTATCGCCGGAATGCTCATTTTGTAGCCGCTTTTGGCATCGCGCTGTTCAACTCGGTCAAGGAAGGCGATGATATTGGCGTACTCGTATCGCAACTGGTCGGCGAGGCCTGGGTTCAAGGGCTGCAACTGCGGCAGAATGGCCTCGCAGGCAATCTTCAGGCTGTACATGATGCCGCGCATGTCGAGAATGCGGCTCTCGGCAACGTAGCGGCCAGTCGCGACCGGATTGTAGCGCGAGTCGCGCCAGTCATCGAAGTAGCCGTTCAAGGTCGGGGTCATCCAGACCAGCGCGCCGATGCATTCGCCCAGTTGGGGCTGCCAGCCCTCTGCAACCTGCAGAAGCTGATCCACCTTCTCCGCACAATCCATCGAGGCTGCCGTCAAAACATCGGCCCGGGGCAGGGCGACCAGGCCCGTTGTCAGCTGGGTATTCAAAAATCTCTGGTACTGTTCCTTCAAGCTGGCCTGCGCACTGGCACTGAGCTTTTTCACAAAAAAGGCCCGCGTGCCCCAAAGTGTCGGCTCAACGACGTAATGGAAAAGATTGCCGTTGTGATTGCTGATCAGGGTGCCGTCACGGGCCCGCAGCACCAGGGGCGATTCCGGCGAATCGGTGGACGCCTCGTTGGCGGGCACGCCACCGTCAAGATAATTATCGAAATACACCATCTTTCGCGTGCCGGCGACAATGCCCTCGATGGTTTCGTATCCGTGATTATGATAAATGCCGAAATCGGCCTGCATTTTTTTGACCAGTTCGCCGAGTTCGACGCCGTGTTCGCTGGCAGCCCGGTCATAGTCACCACCCGCGGCATTGATGATGGCCTGATATGCGGCCGCATTAGTGACGAAATCATGGGCGGCGGCATCCATCTTTTGAAGTGTACCTACCAGATAGTTTTTGATGGCATCCAACGATTGCGTGCCATTCGCCGTGGTTTCGCCTCCGCGGGAAAGGGAGGTAAAACCGGGCAGGCAAAGACAACCGGCCAGTAAAATACTTTTCATTCCCGGAAGAGTAAGAAAATCTCAAAGTCTCTGCTTCTGGTTCCTTGCAGTTTTCTGTCGGTCGGTTGCGCCGGGCTGAACTTTGCCAGCCTTACCGGTGAAGGGTCATTTGCTCAAATTCGAGTAAGGGCAGGCGACCTTCGGGTTTAAGCCGGCCAGAAGGCAAATCGAGGCGGTGGCGGCGGCAATGCCGTTTTTAAGATCAGGTTCAAGTCCAAGGCGGTCTTATCCTGCCCAAGCACCGGCTTCAGCATAACCAAAATCTCTGGATTCGGATTTCGGGAGACAGTTCGGAGTACCTGGGGCGCAGAAATTAGCAATCAGGGGTGAGGCTGACGCGGACTGATTTTTCTGCATGGGTAAAGAGGTTGTTGGCGGTGTCTCACTGCACCTCAAGGTCAGCTTAACAAGCCACCGCCGGCAACGGCCCGGGGCCTCCCTCCACAATTTTATCCAGCCCGCCACGGTCTGTTGGTCGCGGCGGAATTGACATTAATATGGCCGCTATTCAGACAGTTTGCGTCTTTTTCAGACGAGAACGGCGTCATCTCCTTCTGTGTAATATACTAGCATGAAACAGGTTACAACGCTGGCACCACGCCTGCTTCGCGCGGTTTGTGATTCAAATGCGTAATCGAATCATTAAAGTAGCTTTTGGTTGTCAAGCAGATCAACCGCTGGGCGCTGGAAAAGTTGAGAACCGTTCGATTCCGTCCCCGCGGCAAACTCAATCCCTGGCACTGGCCACTTGGCTGCTGGTCTTTGCGTTGCCGCAGCGGTCGCGGGCCGATGACCAGGTGGAAATGGGCTACGAGGATTACAGCGAAAACGATGGACGGATACAGGTTGGCACAGCCGGACTTTACTTCGAATCGGAAATAAAATCGTGGTTTTCCATCAACGGGAATTTTATCTATGACTCCATTTCCGGGGCCACGCCAACCGGAGCTCCGCCGCTTCCCGGAACCAGTTCCGTGGCCATGGCTAACATGGATGACACTCGTTACGCCGGCTCCCTCGCCGGAGTTTTCAACTTGAGGAATAACAGTTTGTCCCCGCAAGTCTCCATCAGCGAGGAGAGCGATTATCGGTCGGTCGGCATTTCCCTGAACGACGCGATCGATTTCAACGAGAAGAACACGACCTTTGCCCTGGGTCTCAGCCATGCGTTCGACCAAATCCTGCCCAACGCGGGTGAAGACCCCTCCATCACGTCGCCTCGGAACAAGGACACGACCGACGGTCTGGTGGGCATTTCCCAAGTGCTTGGCCCCAACACGGTAGCCGAGGCCAATCTGACACTGGGTTACTCGGATGGTTATTTGAGCGACCCCTACAAGCGCGTGCTGTTTGATGACTTCCCTTACACGCCGGGCCAGCCCTATACCGTATTCCCGGAAAGGCGGCCCGACCACAAGTTCCGTCAGGTGGCCTTCCTTTCCGTGCAACACTATTTCGAACCGCTGAGCGGCGCCGTTGACGTATCGTATCGATTTTATCACGACAGCTTTGATATTGTTGCCAACACCGCGGCCATCCAGTGGAACCAGAAAATCGGCAAGCACGCGATCCTTTCGCCCTTCGTCCGATTTTATACCCAGACCGCGGCCAGTTTTTACGGGACGCATTTCCCCGGTGACCCGACCAACCCCACGGTGTATCCGACCCCGGATTATTATTCCGCCGATTATCGCCTCTCGGCGCTTTATTCCTGGACCTACGGGGTCAGCCTGAGCGTACGAGTGCAACAACATCTTTCGCTGGGTGTCGCATATAAACGCTACGAGATGTATGGAACGGATGGCGTGACGGCCTCGGCCCAATATCCCACGGCCAACGTGTTCACCGGGACCCTGACGATATGGTTCTAAAAACGAAACTTGGCATCCGCGAACGAGTACGACAATCCGCCGTCGTCAGTGAAGAATCGGGATTGTCGACCCTGACCTTTCAGGCGCTGGGTACCCGCTGTCGCGTTATCCTCGTCGAACCCACGCGTCGGGCAGCCAACGAATACCTGGGTCAGGTGCTGACCTGGGTCGCGGATTTTGAGTCAAGATACTCGCGCTTTCTCGAAGACAGTCTGATTGGCTCTATCAACTCGGCGGCGGGCAAAACCTGGGTGGAAGTGGACGAGGAAACCGAGCGGTTGTTTAATCTGTGCAACGATCTCTTTTTTCTGACCCATGGTGCGTTCGATCCCACGGCACTGCCCTTGATCCGGCTCTGGAATTGGAAGGCCAATCCCCCGACAGTGCCATCCGATGAACGCATCCAAACGGCCCGCGCCTTGACCGGCTGGAGCAAGGTCCAGCGGCGGCCTGGCGCCATTTTTCTGCCGCAAGCCGGGATGTGTCTGGACCTGGGGGGCATCGGCAAGGAATACGCCGTGGACATGGTCGTGGCGCTGGCCGCCCAATTTGGCGTCGAGCATGTCCTGGTGGACTTTGGCCAGGACATCCGAGCGCAGGGGCACCCGCCGGACCGGCCGGCCTGGCATGTGGGCCTAGAAAACCCCCGGAATCCCGGCGCCTGCTGGGGAAGCGTGGCCGTGACCCAGCATGCGGTCGCCAGCAGTGGTGATTACCTCCGGCATTTTGTGTACCAGGGACAGCGTTATGGCCACATCATTGATCCCCGTACCGGCTATCCGGTCCACAATGGCTGCCTGGCGGTAAATGTCGTTGGTTCGACCTGCACCATCGCCGGCATTTTGTCCACCACGGCCTTCATTTTGGGCCCGCAGGACGGTTTTAACCTCATCAACGGCTATCATGGTGCGGCCGGGGCCATTCTCACCCAAGACGGCAACCTTATCACTCCGCGATTTTATGAACACCTCATTCAACCAAAACCACAAGTCTAAAACCAAATTGACTGCAATCCTGGCCGCGTATCTCCTCGGCGCCTTGCTGGTCGCGGCCGCGCCGCTTAAGGAGGGTGATCTCTTCCCTGACCTCAACCAATTCGGACTCGAAGGCTCCGTGCCGGATATCCACGGCAAAGTGGTGCTCGTGGATTTTTTCGCGTCCTGGTGCCATCCCTGCCAGGAATCTTTCCCGGTCATGGAGGAATTACACAAGCAATACGCCGGCAAAGGACTCGTCATCATCGCCATCAACCTCGACAAGAACAAGTCGGACATGGAGGACTTCCTGAAAAGCCACCCGGCGAGCTTCGTCATCCTGCGCGACGCGGGCAACAAGCTGGTGTCCCAGGTCAAAATCCCGACCATGCCCAGCTCTTTTCTTCTCGACCGGGAGGGCAAGGTTCACGCCATTCACCGGGGCTTCAAGGGCGAGGAAACACGGAAACAATACGCCGGAGAAATCGAAGCGCTCCTCAAATAAACCCATTCGCACTGGCCTATGAAAACCCGTTTCTTGTTCGCGCTGGCCCTGATCGCCACCACCGGCCTGCTGAGCGGCTGCGTCAATGTCCAACCGTGGGAACGCGGCAACCTGGCTGACCCCACCATGAATCCGGGTCGGGATCCGCTCGGCGGCATGATGTCCGAACACATGTGGTTCTCGCGCGAGGCCGCTTCCGGAGGCCGCGGCGTGGGCGGAGGAGGATGCGGATGCAACTGAAACCGTTATTTCGAGCGGGCACCGGCGAACTTGGCTTCCGCCGCGCCCGACAACTCGTGTGGGTGACCGGCCTTGTGCTCCGGCTTTCAACTCCTCACGGTTATTCGCAAACCGAGGACGTCAGTCCGTTTGTCGTCACCCCCGCGATTGTAACCAACTCCGGGTCTCCCATGCTTTTCATCGCCTTCCACATACCGGAGCACCATCATCTCTATGCCGATGAGCTTGGTTTTCAACTGGCCGGCCAACCGGTAAAATTGTCCCTGCCGGCGCCCACCACGGTAACGGACAAGTTCAGCGGTAAAAGCAAGCCGATGTATCTGCAGGATTTCGCGGCCGCCGGCCCGCTGCCGGCTGCGCTCAGCCCGAACACGACCTTGACGATTGACCTCCATGGTTGCAGCGACGAGGAATGCCGTTTCCCGGAAAACCGTCAATGGCTGATTCAGCCTGATCATTCCATTGCCAGCGTCACAGAATCTTTGGATGAAAAGCCAACGGCCCGTACCGACAGTCCGCTGCTCGGCGGCTTTAGCGTGATGGGACGCGCCTCCGGCTTTTTGAACCGCCAGCGTTTTATCGGTTTTCTCGACCAGACCCGCGGCTTCTTGTCCGCCGACGCAAACAGTTTGGGTGCCTTTGCCGGCCTGGGGACCCTGGCCACCCTCGGTCTCATCCTGCTCGGCGGCTTGGCGCTGAATTTTACTCCCTGCGTTTTGCCCATGATCCCCATCAACCTCGCCATCATCGGGGCTGGCGCCCAAAATGGCAGCCGGCAACGCGGATTTGCCCTCGGCGCGGCCTACGGCAGCGGCATGGCGCTGGCCTATGGCACTTTGGGTCTGGCGGTGGTTCTGACGGGGGCAAAGTTCGGCGCGTTGAATTCAGCGCCCTGGTTCAATTTCGCCATCGCCGGCGTATTCGGCGTGTTAAGCCTCGCCATGTTCGACCGGATCGTGATTGACCTCTCGCGGTTCCAACGGACGGGCCTGCCGGACAAAAACCGCAGCGCCTTCATCGCGGCGCCAACGATGGGACTCATCTCCGCCCTGCTTGCCGGCGCCTGCGTGGCCCCGGTGGTGATCTCCGTGTTATTGCTGGCCACCACCCAATACCAGCGGGGCAATTGGTCCGGCTTGCTGCTGCCTTTTGTGCTCGGATTGGGCATGGCGCTGCCCTGGCCGTTTGCCGGAGCCGGTTTGTCGTTCTTACCCAAGCCCGGCACCTGGATGACGCGGGTCAAACACGGTTTCGGCGTCCTGATTCTGGTCTTCGCCGGCTGGTACAGCTGGCTCGGATTCAGCCTGTCAAGCTTCAATCAGCACGGCCTCGTTTTGGCCGCGCGGAGCGACAGCCTCAAAGAACTCCGGACCGCGCTGGCCACCTCCCGTCAGACCGGCAAGCCCGTGCTGGTGGATTTCTGGGCGAGTTGGTGCAAGAACTGCACCGCCATGGAGTTGACCACCTTCCGCGACCCATCCGTCCGCGAGCGCCTCAAGGATTATTTGTTTGTCCAATTCGAAGCCGAGCGGCTCAACGATCCGACCTTGAAACCCGTCCTCGACGAATTTGGGGTCATCGGACTGCCCACGGTGGTCGTGGTGCAACCCGTGTCGCAAAAAACGCAGACGGCCAACCGCTGAACATTGCCAACCACCAACCTTAACGTGTTATGTCTCGCAAAATCTCACAGCTGTTCCGGCTGCCGGCGTTGCTGCTGGCCGCCGCCCTGCAAATCATGCCGATCGCCCGGGCAGCCCTGCCGGCGGCCCAGGCCACGGCCGACGTACTGGCCATCGTTTTCCGTTGGGCCGCGGGCGCAGCGGCGGCACTGGGCGGCGTACAAGCCGTCTCCGGGGCTTCCACGGTCGTCACCAGTCCGCTTTCGACCAACATTGTTCAAGGCCAACTCTTTGTCCTCCGCCTGACCACCGCCCCCCAACAGGCCGGTTATTGGGCGGCGACGGGCCTGCCTTCCGGCATCAGCCTGGTCGGCACCAACGGCCGATCATTCTGGGAGCTTTACGGAACGCCGACCGGCACCGGCACTTACATCGTGGGATTGACGGCCAAGAGCTCCGCCAATGCCGGACCCAGTGAAACCACGACCGCCAACCTGACCATCAATATTTCACCCGGCGCCACCAACACGCCGCCCGCCATCACAACTCAGCCGGCCAGTTTGACCGTGACGCAGGCCCAATCGGCCACCTTTACGGTCATTGCCACCGGGACTGCGCCGCTGACATATTTCTGGCGCAAGGGCGGGATACCCATGACCAATGGACCCAACCCCTCGTTGACGATGGCCAATGTGCAGCCCACCAACGCCGGCACCTACTCGGTCATCGTCAGCAACAGCGCCGGCACCGTCACCAGTTCCAATGCCACGCTCACCGTCATCGTCCCACCGGCGGCGCCGGCGATTGCCACGCAGCCGGCCAGCCAGTTGGTGAATTTGGGCCAAAGCGCGACTTTTAACGTCGTGGCCACCGGTTCCGCCCCCCTGAGTTATCTGTGGCGCAAAGGGACGACGGTCGTCACCAACTCGGCCAGCGCTTCCTTCACCATCGCCAGTGTTCAAACCGCTGATGCTGGAACTTACTCCGTCATTGTCAGCAACAATCTCGGCAGCGTCACCAGTTCCAACGCCACGCTGACCGTCAACACCGTCATCGTTGCTCCCGGCATCACGACCCAGCCAACCAACCAACTGGTGTACCAGGGAGACAACGCGTTGCTCGCCGTGGTCGCTTCAGGCACGGCCCCCTTTGGTTTCCAATGGCGCAAGGACGGCTTTCCGCTGGCCGACAGTGCGCGTCTTTCCGGGACGCAAACCAATTTGCTGACCATCACTGGTGTGTCCAGCAATGATGCCGGGGGCTACACCGTTGTCATCACGAACTCTTCCGGGTCCGTCACCAGCCAGGTCGCCCGGCTGACCGTCACCAATGCCACCGTCTGGACGCTGACCGTCCAAATTGTCGGCAACGGCACGGTTTCGCCCAACTACAACGGGCAGGCATTGACCATTGGCAACACCTACACGATGACCGCCTCCGCCGCCGGCGGTAACGTGTTTTCCAAATGGAGCGGCGGCATCTACTCGACGGCTCCCTCCCTCACTTTCGTGATGCAGAAAGCCCTCGTCTTGCAGGCGAATTTTGCCCCCTCTCCCTTCGTCGATCTGGCCGGAACCTATCATGGCCTCTTTTACAACTCGAACAGTCTCTTCTCGCCCGGGTCGGGCTGCATCACCATCCACCTTGCCACTTCCAGTTCCTTCACCGGCAGCCTGCAGATCGGCAAATCCAAATGGAATTTCGCCGGTCAGTTTGACGCGAACGGCAACGCCCTTGTCACCGTTAACCGTGGCAAGATGCCGCCGGTGAACCTGGCGCTGCAATTGGATCTGCCCGGCAGCTCCGATCAAATCACGGGCACCGCGGCCGCCGCCGACAGTTCCTGGGCGGCAGACCTGCTCGCCGAGTCAGCCGCTGAATTTAACGCAAAGACAAATCCCTGTCCGACGGCTGGTACGTACACTCTGGTCATCCCTGGCACTCCCGGTGCTACTCAAAGCCCGGCCGGCGATGGTTACGCCATGGTCAAGGTGACGCCGGCCGGCAAAACGGTAATCACCGGCGTTCTGGCCGACGGCGCTTCGTTTTCAGGTTCGGGCGTACTTTCCCAATCAGGGCGATGGCCGCTGTACGCCTCCCTCTACAGCGGCCGTGGGTGTCTGCTGGGCTGGTTGAGCTTTACCAACAAGCCGGGCAGCGACCTTGAAGGTGTGTTGGGCTGGATCCGGCCGGTGCAACCATCCGTTGCGCTCTACACCATGGGCTTTGCTGCGGTCACGGAAGCCGTTGGCTCACGTTACACCAAGCCGCCGACCGGCACGCCGGTGTTAAATTTCGCGAACGGAGCGCTGGTTCTGAGCGATGGCCACCTAGCCGGCAGCTTCACCAACCGGTTCCAGTTGAATCCCAACAACAAGGTCGTCAACCTCAGCGCCAACGCTTTGCAGATCTCCTTCAACGCCGGCAACGGACGTTTTGGCGGGAAAGTCCAGGACCCGGCCACCGGCAAGTCGCTTGCCGTAAAAGGCATCGTGCTTCAAAAGCAAAACACCGGCGGTGGCTTCTTTCTGAACCAGAACCAGAGCGGCGAAGTTTACCTCGAGGGAACTTCGTCAGGCGGAACGGGCGGAGGAAACGGCGGTGGTGGCGGCGGCGATTAGCCGCCGGATGGATTTGGGGTGGGGACCCTGGCCACGTGGATGCCCCCCGGTTCACGTGGCCGGCCGGGCGGTCGCGGGCGCACTTTGCGCTTTGCAGGCCGCCCGGCTGATTTAAACTGTTCGCATGAACCTGAGTGGCCTCGGACAGTTTCCCGTCTATCGCCCGCGCCGGTTGCGGCAGTCGCCGGCGTTGCGCCGGCTGGTGGCTGAAACGCACCTCCACGCCTCGCAGCTCGTCCTGCCGCTGTTTGCGCGCCCGGGCAAAAAGGTCCGCCGTCCCATCCAGGCCATGCCCGGCGTGTTCCAGCTTTCGCCCGACGAATTGCTCCGCGAATCCATCCGCGCCCACACGCTCGGCGTCCCGGCCGTTCTGCTCTTTGGCATTCCGGATCAGAAAGATGCCCGGGCCTCCGGCGCCTATGCCCGGAACGGCATCGTTCAGCAAGCGGTGCGGCTGCTCAAAAAGGAACTGCCGTCATTGCTCGTGATCACCGATGTCTGCCTGTGTGAATACATGGAGCACGGCCACTGCGGGATCGTGCGGGGCGGAAAAATCCTCAACGATCCCACGCTGAAACTGCTCGCCCGCACCGCCGTCAGCCACGCTGAAGCCGGAGCCGACCTGGTGGCGCCGAGCGACATGATGGACGGCCGCGTCCGCGCCATTCGCACAGCCTTGGACCGCGCCGGCTTTACCGAGACGCCCATCCTGGCTTACGCCGCGAAATTTGCCTCGGCCTTTTACGGTCCCTTCCGCGAAGCGGCTGAGTCCGCCCCGAAATTTGGCGACCGGCGGAGTTATCAGATGGACGCCGCCAACGCGAACGAGGCGTTGCGCGAGGTGGCGCTGGATATCCAGGAAGGCGCGGATATCGTCATGGTCAAGCCGGCGCTGGCCTATCTCGATCTCATTTACCGGGTCAAGACCGCATTCGGTTACCCGACCGCGGCCTATGCCGTGAGCGCCGAACATGCGATGGTCAAGGCGGCGGCCGCCAACGGCTGGATCGACGAGCGCGCCATTACGCTGGAAAGTCTGCTGGCCCTGCGCCGCGCCGGAGCGGATATTCTCATTACCTACGCCGCCGCCGACGTGGCCCGGTGGTTGAAAACCGGCTGAATTCAGCCGCTTTTGCAATTGACCGCCGTCGCCCGGGCCGGTTAAGCTTTTCTTTCGCTTTTATCACTATGATCGGGACGATTCGCAAACATTCAAAATGGCTGTGGTTGGTCATTGCCACCCTGACGATAATTTCCTTCATTTACTGGGGTGCCGGGCCTTCCCGCCTGGGCGGCGGCGGGGGCGGCGGTGGTCGCGCCCCGGGGGATTACGGCACGATCTACGGCCACAAAGTCACCGAACGGGCGTATCGGGATGCGCAAACCGGGTTCATCCTCTTTTACTTTTTCCGCACCCGCGGCGAACAATGGCCCGACCGCAATCCGAACATCACCGAGGCCGTGCTGCAACGGGAAACATACGTCCGGCTGATGTTGATGCAAAAGGCGCGGGACCTCGGCATTCACGTCAGTGAAGACGCGGTGGTGGCGGCGGCCGACGACCTGCTGCGGTCGCTGAGCCCTGACGGTCGGGCCGTGCCGGCGGTGGAATTTGCGCGACAAGTTTTGCAGCCCCGGGGTCTGACACTCCAGGACCTGGAGAATTTCGCCCGGCAATACCTGATGATTGAGCAGTTGCAGCAGGCGATCGGCCTGACGGGCGAGCTGATCACCCCTCAGGAAGCCGCCATTGCCTACCAGCGCGACCACCAGGAACTTTCCGCCCAAATCGTCTTTTTCTCCGCATCGAATTACCTTGCGCAGGTGGCCGTCAGCCCCGCCGGCCTGTCGCAGTTTTTCTCGAATCATCTGGCCGCCTACCACATCCCTGAACGCGTGCAGGTGAGCTACGTCACGTTCGAGCTCAGCAATTATTTCGCCGCCGCCGAACAAAAACTGGGCCGGACCAACCTCGACAACCAGGTCAACTCAACGTATCTCCAGTACGGTATCAAAAGCGTGCCGGGCGCCAAAACGCCCGAAGAAGCCAAAGCCAAAATCCGCGACGCCCTGATCCGTCAGCAGGCGATCAAAGAAGTGCGCCTGGCCGCCAACGATTTCGCCCAGGAAGTCTTTAACCGGCAGCCGTTGAAGCCGGAAAACCTGGCCGCCGTCGCCCAAGCCAAAGGATTGGCCGCCCGGACGACGGCGCCGTTCGCCGCCAACACTGGGCCCGAGGAGTTCACGGCGCCAGCGAGCTTTGTCCGGGCCGCCTTTGGCCTCACACCGGACGAACCTCTTGCCGGGCCGGTGCCCGGGACGGAAGCCCTGTACGTGCTCGCGTTGATCAAACAGTTGCCGGCTGAGATTCCCACCCTGGACCAGATTCGCGACCGCGTCATCCGGGATTTTAAATGGAATGAGGCGGTGTTGCTGGCCCGGAAGGCGGGCACCAATCTCGCCCATGGTCTGGCCGGCCTGACGCCCGACCACGGTTTCACCGCGGGATGCGTGGCGGCAGGCTTTCAGCCGCAGCTCTTGCCGCCGTTTTCCTTGAGCACCCGGCAACTGCCCGAATTGGACGACCACGCCGAATTGAACCAGGTCAAACAGGCGGCTTTCAGCACCCCGCCCGGCAAGGCGAGCGGCCTGGTGGAAACGGCCGACGGCGCCTTCGTCCTCTATGTCCAGTCGCGCCTGCCGGTGGACCAGGCAAAAATGAACTCCGAGCTGACGCAGTATGCCGCTGAACTCGGCCGCGAACGGATGAGCGAGGTGTTTAACGAATGGGTCAACCTCGAGGCTAATCGGCAACTGTTCAATACCCCGGTTTATAAACAAGCCTACCCGTCCGGGGCTGTCCGATAACAGGGCGGCGCGGATCGGCCCGGCCTAACCGGGATTAACCCGACCCCGACGACAGGGCACCCGTGAACGCGGTCATCAAACTCTCCTCACCCGCCACCCACGAATTTTGGGAGATTCCCGTTGTCTTCGAAGACGAGCACCTGCTGGCGCTCGACAAGCCCGCCGGCCTGCTCACCTCGCCGGACCGTTATGATCCGCTGCGGCCGAATCTGATGAAGCTGCTCCACACCGCGATTGCGGCCGGCAAACCGTGGGTCCGCGAGCGCCGGCTGGAGTATCTGATGAACGCCCACCGCCTCGATTTCGAGACCAGCGGCGTCATCCTGCTGGCCAAAAGCAAATCCGTGCTCATCGCGCTGGCCGATTTGTTCGGCTCGGAAAAACCGGTTAAGCAATATGTCGCGCTCGCCCAAGGCCGGCCGGCCAAGGACCAGTTTGCCGTGGATGCCAAGCTCGCCCCGCATCCCGTCAGAATCGGCCTGATGCGGGTGGACCCCAAGAACGGCAAGAAATCCACAACCCGGTTTTCGGTGCAGGAACGGTTTGACGGCTGGACGCTGCTGCGTTGCGAGCCACTCACCGGCCGAACGCATCAGATCCGCGTTCACCTCCGCCATGCCGGCTTGCCGCTCGTCGGCGACGCTTTGTACGGAGGCAAACCGCTCTGGCTGTCGCGGCTCAAGCGCGATTACCGGCTCAAGCCCGGGCACGAGGAGCGTCCGCTGCTGTCCCGCGTGGCGCTCCACGCGGAGGAATTGAGCCTGGCCCATCCCGTCACCGGCGCGACCGTGACGATCTCCGCGCCCTGGCCAAAAGACTTGAAGGTGGCCGTGAAGTACCTGCGGCAATACGCGAAGTAGGGCAGGCATCCAGACTGTCTCCATTCCTGTGACCGGATTTGAAGTCTAAGACGGGCAGGATGCCTGTCCTACGAAACCGCCCAATTCATGATCGCCTTCTGCACATGCAGCCGGTTTTCCGCCTCTTCGAAAATCGTGCCGGCATGGGCCTCGAGCGTGACATCGTCGATTTCGTTGCCCCGGTACGCCGGCAGGCAATGCATCACCAGCGCGCCCCGCTTGGCCAGCTTCACCAGCGGCGCGTTTATCTGGTAGCCGGTCAGCGTCTTGATGCGCTCCTTGGCCTCGGCTTCCTTGCCCATCGAAATCCAGACGTCGGTGTACAGCAGGTCGGCACCCTCCGCCGTGGCCCTGATGTCGGTGGAAACGGAAATCCTTCCGCCTGCCCGCCGGAGCAGCGCGGCCGACGGCTGGAATTTTTTGGGTGAGGCAATGCGCAGCTCGAACCCAAGCTTGCCTGCCGTCCAGATCCAGGAGTTCGCCACGTTGCACGCACCGTCACCGATAAATGCGACGGTTTTACCCCGGATCGAACCGCGCTTTTCCTGGAACGTGAAAATGTCCGCCAGGATCTGGCAGGGATGCTCGCTGTCGGTCAGCGCGTTGATGGTGGGGATGTTCGAATACCGGGCGAACTCCTCGACGTCGGCCTGGTCAAACGTGCGGATGACCGCACCATGGATCATGCGGCCCAGCACCCGCGCCGTGTCCTTGATCGGCTCGCCGCGCCCGAGCTGGATTTCGCCGGCGTTCAAAAACATGGCCCGCCCGCCCAGCTCGCGAATGCCAACCTCGAACGACACCCGCGTCCGCGTGGAAGACTTGGAAAACATCAGCGCCCAGGTCTGGCCGGCCAGCGGCTGGTTGGAGTGCCGGCCGCGCTCGCGCTTGAACACGGCGGCGTCCCGCAAAATTTTTTCATAGTCGGCCCGCGGCAGCTTTTCCAATGACAACAGATGTTTCATATCCTATCCGGGTATATTGCCCAAAGAAACTTATTAACCGAAGTCGGGCCGGACGTCACTTCTTTTTACAGGCCAGCAGGGGATTACACGGGAGCGGCGTCCGGAGCCGGCGTTGTGCGTCAGAAGTTGGCGCCGGGGGCAAGCCGCTCGGGCTTCTTCCGGGCCGCGTCGGCGGCACACCAGAGATACCACGCCGCGACGGTGCGATGCGGGCGCCAGCGTTCGCCAAAGGCCAGCAACTCCTTCACCGTTGGCATTTCCCGCATGCGATAAGCATGGCGGAAACCGCTGCGCACGCCGAAATCGTCCGCCGGCAGCACATCCGGCCGGCCGAGCTGAAAAATCAGCAGCATCTCCACCGTCCAGCGCCCCACGCCCCGGACTTCCGTCAACCGTTCGATGATCTCGTCATCGGTCAGCTGCTCAATCTGCCGCGATGACGGCACCACGCCGGCCAGCGTCTTCGCTGTGATATCGCGGATGGACGCGATCTTCGCAAACGAAAACCCGCAGGCGCGTAATTGCGCATCCGTCACCGATGCCAGGTCCTGAGGTTGAGGAAACCGGCGGCCGGGAAATAGTTTGCGGAAGCGACCCAGAATATTATTGGCGGCCGTGCCATGAAGCTGCTGGTGCGCCACCGCCTGCACGAGCGATTGAAACGGCGAACGCCGGGTTTCCGGCTTCAGCTTACACGGCCCGTGCTCGCGAATGATCCGCCGCATCACCGGATCCACGGCAGCCAGGTGTTTGAGTGCGGCGGGAGTCATGAGTCCTCACTTAATTTCTTGAATCAAAGCCACGCGCCCCTCGTCCTGCCCCTCTCCCCGCCCGGCGGAGAGACGGTGGCCGCAGGCCGGGTGAGGGGTTCGATTCCGCATTTTTAATGACGTCGGGAGGCGATCACGCCAAACTTTTCACCACTTCCTCGATTTTGCTGATGCCTTCACCGGCTTCCTGCGGCTTGAGATTCAACGGCGGCAACAGGCGCACGATCTGTGTGCCGGCTGGAATGCTGAGCACGCCCGCCTCGTGCAGCCGGTTCACCAGCTGAAGGGCGGCCGGCTTGTCGCTTTTGGCCAGCGCGGGAACTTTTTCCTTCTCCACCAGTTCCAGGCCGAGAATAAAACCGAGGCCGCGGCCGCGCTTGACGACCTGCGGGTAGACCTGCGCCAGCCGTTCCAATTCGCGCTTGAGCCATTCGCCGAGCTTGCGCGCCTGTTCATCCAGCCGTTCCCGCTCGATGACTTCGAGCACCTTGAGCGCCACGGCACAGGCGAGCGGCGTGCCGCCAAACGTCGAGGCATGCGTCCCCGGCCCGAGCAGGTCGGCATACGGCGCCCGGACCCAGAACGCGCCGATTGGGAAACCGCCGCCAAGCGATTTGGCCATCGAGACGCCGTCGGGCAGGAATTTCTCACCACCGGAAACGTTTTCCAGGATCCGCTGAAAACTCTGGAACCGCCCGGTCCGGTAATGGCCGCATTGCACGCCGTCCATGAACAGCAGCAATTTTTTCTCGTCGCAGAGCGCCCGCAGGCCTAGCAGATACTCCGGGGTGGCCGGTGTAACCCCGCCTTCGCCCTGCACGCCTTCAATCAGAATGGCGACCGTCGCCGGCGAAACCGCGTTCCGCGTCGCCTCCAAATCGTTGAACGGAATGTGCCGGAAACCGGGAGTCATCGGCTCGAAACCTTTTTTGACTTTTTCCTGTCCCGTGGCGGCGATGCCGGCCAGCGTCCGTCCGTGGAACGAATTCTGCGCCGTCAAAATCTCAAAACGGCCTTCGTCGTGCCCGAACTTGCGGGCCAGCTTGAATAGACCTTCGTTGGCTTCCGCGCCGCTGTTGGCAAAAAAGCATTTGCCCGCGCCGAGGCGTTTGATCAGTTCGGCCGCCAGCCGGCCCTGGGGCTCGGTGAAGTACAGGTTCGAGACGTGAATCAACTTGCGCGATTGCTCGACGAGCGCCTCGGTAATTGCCGGGTGCGCGTGGCCGAGACAACACACCGCGATGCCGGCGCCGAGGTCGAGATAACGTTTGCCCGCCACGTCAAACAGGTAGCTGCCCTGGCCGTGGCTGAACACGAGGTCAAAGCGGCCGTAACTGGGAATGACATTCTGGCGGAATAATTCCCGGACCGACTCATACTGGTTATGCACGAGCGGCGGCGGCGCTGGCGGAACAATTTCTTTCACAAATTAATAGCCACAAAAATGCACAAAAGGCGCAAAGGAGAAAATGTTTTTGTGCGTTTTGCGCTTTTTTGCGGCGAAATTCTTATTTTTCCGCCTGAAGCGCATCCCAAGTTTCCAAGTAGAGTGCGCGGACGTCGGGCACGACGATGTCTACGTCAATGGTCACCCGCGGATAGCCGTGCTCCTGCACCGCGAGGCCGCCCACGATGAGATGGGGAATCTCATGTTCTGCCAGGATGGCCGCCGCCGTCCGGGCAGTCTCCAGGATGCCGGAAGTTCCGGTATTCTCGCGCAAAATGTATGCGGCCTGATCCATTTACGATTTTTGATTTACGCGCCCTGCTCGTCCACTGGTCAATCATAGATCATAAATCATAAATCGTAAATGTCAGAGCACGATTTCCGTGCCGACGCCTTCATCGGTGAAGATTTCCAGCAACACCGCGTGCGGCACCCGGCCGTCCACGAAAGACACCTTTTCGACGCCGGCCTGGATGGCCGCCACAGCGCTGTCCACTTTCGGGATCATACCCTTGTCAATCACGCCGGACGCTTTCAGCGCCGGCACGCTGCTGGTTTTGAGGTGCGGGATGATGGAATCAGGCCTTTTCGGGTCCTCCAACAGCCCCGGCACATCGCTCATGAACACCAGCCGCTTGGCCTTTAGTGCAATCGCCAGTTGCGCCGCGGCGACGTCGGCGTTGCAGTTGTAAATCTTGCCTTCTTCGCCCCGGGCCGTCGGGCTGATGACCGGCGTGAAGCCGCACCAGATGCTTTCCTTCAGCGGTTGCGCGCCCACCTCCACGACTTCGCCGACGTAACCGATATCAATTTTGCCGCCCGCCTTTTCCTTGTCATCCAGCAGCAGCTTGCGGCATTTGAAAACGTCCGGCCCGGCAAAGCCGACGGCCTGCCCGCCCAAGGCGTTGATGGTCTTGACGACGTCAGGATTGATCTCGCGCGACAGCACGTCATCCACGATTTTCACCGTGGCTTCGTCCGTGACCCGCTGGCCCTGAATGAAATCCGCCTTGAGCCCGGCCTTTTCCATGGCGCGGGTGATGGCCTTGCCGCCGCCGTGGACGACGACGGGATTGATTTCGACGGCTTCGAGGAAAACGATATCCCGGGCGACGCCGGTGCGCACGTTTTCATCCGGCGAATCCATGAAACTGCCGCCGTATTTGACGACAAAGGTCTCGCCGCTGAATTTCTGGATGTACGGCAGCGCCTCCAGCAGCGTGTTGGCTTTGGCAATCAGATCTTGCACGCGGAATGTTTAGCACGGGCAGCCAGCGATGGGAAAAGAATTGTTTGGTAACCGGTTTTCCGGATAATCCGTCCAAATTCACAACCAGATGAACACATCAAAATTCGTTTTGCTCGCCGCCGCCCTCGCGGCTTCTCCCCTCTCGCCGCTGCGCGCGCAGAACAGCTGGGTCAACCTGTTCAACGGCACCAATCTCGACGGCTGGGCGGAGCACAGCGGCCAGGCCAAATACACGGTCGCCGACGGCGTGTTGACGGGCGAGTCGGTTTCCGGCTCGGGCAACAGTTTTCTCTGCACCACGCAGACCTTCGGGAATTTCGAGTTGGAGCTGGAGTATAAATGTGATGCGCTGCTCAATTACGGCGTGCAAATCCGCAGCGAGGTTTTTCCCGACGCCCGCACGTTGAAGATTGACGGCAAGGAATACAAGCTGCCACCGGACCGCATCCACGGTTACCAGTGCGAGATCGACATGGACACCGCCCGTGGGCGGATGTGGAGCGGCGGCATTTATGACGAGGCGCGGCGCGGCTGGCTCTGGCCCGCCGACGGCGAGAAAGGGCCGCAAGGACTGGAGTTTTCCGAACAAGGCCGCAAAATCAGCAAGCCCGGCGAGTGGAACAAGCTGCGCATTGTCGCCGACGGGCCGTCCATCAAAACCTGGCTCAACGGCGTCCCGCGCGCAGACATTACGGACCGTCTGACGCCGAGCGGCGTCATCGGCCTGCAGGTTCACGGGGTCGGCGATGACACCAACAAGGTCGGCCTGAAGGTCTCCTTCCGCAATGTCCGCCTTCGTGAAATCCAGCCGGAGAATAACACGCTGACCGCTCAGGAAAAGGCTGACGGCTGGCTGTTGCTCTGGGACGGCAAAACCATGGACGGCTGGCGCAGCCCGAAATCGGACGCGTTGCCGGCAAAAAGTTGGGTCATCCGGGACGGCGAATTAAGCGTGGTCGCCAGCGGCAATGCCGAGGCCCAGGCAGGCGGCGACATCATCACCCGCCGCCGCTACGCCAACTTCGAGCTGACCGCCGATTTCCGGGCGACGCCCGGGTGCAACAGCGGCATCAAGATTTTTGTGCAGCCAGACATTTCGCCCGTTGATCCCAAAACCGGCGTCAAGACGGCGGTCGGCTCGGCCATCGGCCTGGAGTTCCAAATTCTGGATGATGAACGGCACCCGGATGCGAAGCTGGGCCGCGATGGCGACCGCACGCTCGGCTCGCTTTACGATCTGATCCCGGCGCCGAAGGATAAAAAGGTCCTGCCCATCGGGGAATGGAATCACGTGCGGATTGTGGCCCAAGGCCGGCACGTCGAGTTCTGGCTCAACGGCGAAAAGACCGTGGCGTTCGAGCGCGGCTCGCCGGACTTCCGCCAGCGCGTCGCCGAAAGCAAATTCAAAAACATCCCCGGCTTCGGCGAATGGGCCGATGGCCACATTTTGTTGCAGGAGCACGGCAGCGCGGTTTCGTTCCGCAATGTCAAGCTCCGGGAATTGCCGGCAAAATGATTTTCCCGCCAACCAATATGAAAAGACAATCACGTCGCAGTTTCATCCGGACCGCGATCGGCAGCGGCGTCGGCCTCGCTGGCCTGCCGAATTTCATTCCCGCGCGCCTGCTGGGCGCAGACGCGCCCGGCAAAAAGATTCAGGTGGCGCAAATCGGCTGTGGCCGCATGGGCCGCAGCGACATGGGCAGCGTCCTGACCCAGGGGCCGGCCCGCGTGGTGGCCGTGTGTGACCTGGATGCGAAGCGGCTCGCGGCCGGCAAACAGATGGCGGAACAATTCTACCACGACCGCGGTGAGGCGAGCGCGAGCGTGAAGACGTATCATGATTACCGTGACGTGCTGGCTTCGCCGGAGATTGATGCGGTCGTGGTCACGGTACCCGACCACTCGCATGCGCTCGTGGCCGTCGAGGCGGCGCTGGCCGGCAAACACATTTACGTTCAGAAGCCGGTGACTTATTCGATTGAGGAGGCGATCGGCTTGCGCCAGGCCGTTCGCGCGAAAAAGGTGATTTTGCAGACCGGTTCCCAGCAGCGCTCCGAGCATCCATGGAAAAGCTTCCGGATCGCCAGCGAAGCGGTCCGCAACGGCCGGATCGGCCGGCTAAAAACCATTAAAATCGGCATCGGCCTGGACAAACCCAGCGGCCATAAACCTGAGCCCATGCCCGTGCCGGCCAATTTGGATTACGAGCGCTGGCTCGGTCCCGCGCAGGAACAACCCTACCTGGAGCGCCGCGTGCATCCGCAGGACAGCCTGGAGGGCCGGCCCGGCTGGATCACCACCGAGGATTTCGGCCTGGGCATGATCACCAACTGGGGCGCGCACCACGTGGACATCGCGCAATGGGCCATGGGCCAGGAACTGGGCGGCCCGCTGACCGTGGACGGCCGCGCGGAATTCATGACGGACGACGCCTGGACGGTGCATACCACCTACCACGTCGAAATGCAGTACCCCGGCAGCGTTCGGGTGCTGCTCGACAACCGGTTTGAAACCGGCCTGCGGTTCGAGGGCGACGAAGGCTGGGTTTTCTGCACGCGCAGCGAGGAAAAGATCACGGCCAGCGACCCGAACTCGGCTGCGGGAAATGAGGTGTTGCCACCCCTGCGCGCGAGCGATCCCAAAATTCTCTTGCCGCTCACCGGCGACGCGACGCGCTGGGCGCCAAGCTCGTCGCATTACCTGAACTGGCTGGAGGGCATCCTGGCCAATCGCCAGCCCATCGCCCCGATTGACCAGTCCGCCCGCAGCCTGGAAGCCTGTGCCGCCGGATGGATCAGCATGAAACTCAAGCGCAAGGTGACTTGGGATGCCGCCACCGAACGGTTCGTCGGCGATGACGCGGCCAACGCCCTGCGCGGGCGCCCGGCGCGGAAACCGGAATACGATTTTCAGACGGCCCTCAAAAAGGCGGGTCTGGCCTGAGCCCGGCGGTCGGGAAAGCCGGTGGCGGCGGGGCGGAGGGGGCGCCGGGTCGTCACCACATTTTTACTTTCGCCCGGCTTGGGCTTTTCTTACATTGCCGCGGTCATGCCCGAGATTGCGAAATTTGTGAATACCGCCGCCGCGAACATTACGCCGGTGATCGCGGAAAAGGTTCTGCGCCAGCTGCCGCAATGGAAGCTCGAATTCACCCAGATCAGCGCGCCGCAATTCCCGCACCTGGTGGATCAGCTGGAGTTTCTGGCCGACGTGGTGGAAGACGCGGTTGAAGGCGTTTACAAGGAACTCCCCTACACGGCGATCGCGCAGGCGGTATTCGCCCTGCTGTATGCGCACAAGAAAATGGGCATCATTCCCGACAGCGTCCTGGAACTGGGCCGCGCCGATGATTCGAGCGTCGTGCGCGCCGTGCTGATTCAGAATGAGAAGGCCTTCTCCGCTTACGCCTCGGCCCAAGGCATTGACTGGGGGAAAATCACCAGCCAGCCATAGAGCTTAACCGCCCACGCCGGCATATTCCTCGTCGGTCCTCAGGTCCATGCCCATCAGCACGTAATTGTGCGTCACGGCTTTCATGTCCAGGACGTAATCTTCGAGTTCCATCAGATGCTGGAATCCGAGTTGTTCCAGGGCGCGGATGGCCACCTTGCGTTCGCCGTTAAACTCGGCCTCGAGCCGGACCAGGCCCAGCGCGCGGGCGATTTCCACCTGCTCGGCCACGAGAATTTTTGCCACGTCCCGCCCGCGATACTGCGGATGCGTCAGCACGGTCACCATCCCGATGTGGCGTTTCCAGCCGCCGAAACGCTGATGCAAGGTGGCCTCGCCGATGATTTTCTGCCCGTGCATCATCAGCAGGGGCAGGTTCCGCTCGAAATCGGCATGCTTGCACCAGTCCTGAAACATCGCGCGGTCGAAGATGGGTTGTTTGACGAACAGCCGCTCCTCTTCCGGCACCGCCAGGAAAAACTGATGCAACCGGGTGGCGTCCCGGCGGGCCAGCACCCGCACCGTCACCGGCGTGCCGTCCCGGAGCTTCAGCGAAAGCGGGAATTTTTCCAGCGCATATTCAAACATCATAATCAGCCTTTCGTTTCACCTATCCCCTTCTTATCACGAATTAGATGGTCTGAAAAGTACAATCTTTTGAAAAAGAACTTATTACCGAAGAATTTAGTTGCCCAAATTTTTAAACTCAGCCCGGCTCATTGCTGCCCGGAATCACTTGCCAGCCGCGCCCAGACGGGTTAACAAATCGTATGCACGTTCCCTTGGTCATGACGATCATCGGCCCGGACCGTACCGGCCTCGTCGAATCCGTTGCGCGCGTCGTGGCGGAGCAGGGGGGTAACTGGCTGGAAAGCCGCATGTGCCGGCTGGGCGGTGAGTTTGCCGGCATTCTCCGGATCGAGCTGCCGGTGGAGAAACGACAGACCCTGATTACGGCCCTGCAAACCCTGCAAGGCAGCGGCCTCACCGTGGTCGTCCGCCCGGGAGAGGTTTCAGCGCCGCTCCCGCCCGGCCGGCTGGCCCGGCTCGAAGTTGTCGGCCACGACCGGCCCGGTATCGTCCGGCAGATTACCCGGGCGCTGGCGGACGCCGGCGTCAATGTCGAGGATTTTTTCAGTGAATGTGTTAGCGCGCCCATGTCCGGCGAAACTCTGTTCAAGGCCGTGGCCCGGCTGCAACTGCCCGCCGGCGGCAACGAAGCCGCGCTGAAAGCCGACCTGGAAAAAATTGCCGATGATTTGCTGGTGGATGTCTCGTTCGTGAAACTCGACCAACCCTGAATCGCCGGCGCCCATGCATACAGTCGAACCCTCTCCGACGCCGGACGCGACCAGCCGACGGCTTGTCCCGGTCCGTTAAACCATGCGCCATCTTGCCCAGCCCCGCGTCCTGTTGCGGGCAATCGCCGCCTCCCTGCTCACGACGGCCGCTTGCTTTCCCCGCCTTGAGTTGTGGCCGAACCGCCCCTGTCCGGCGGGGTACCTCGCAGCAGTTGTGTTCTTCTGCTGCATCTTTCTCTGGGGATTCGTTTTCGCGTGGCACACGCAGTACAGCGGGCGGCCGGTCCTGATGCTCAAGCCCGACCGTCGATGGTTCGCGGCGGCAACCGTGGCGGCCTTGCTGGTGGCACTGACGTTGCATCAATTCCTGGATCCGGCGCTTCGGGCCAAAATTCCCGGGGATTATCCGGCAGACCTGAAGCAATGGCTGGGGCTGACGCTGTTTGCGGTGGCGTTTTACCCGCTGTTTTTCATTTTTGCGCCGTTCGCCTGGTGCCTCCGGCTTTTTAAAAGCCAGCGGGTGGCGACCGTTCTGACGGTTTTGTTTGGCGCCTTTGTGCTGACCACCAAGGCCCATTCCACGCCCGCACCGGTCTCGAACGCAGTGTTCGCGATGCTGTTGGCCGGCCGCGTCGCCGCGGGATTTCTGGCCGTCTGGCTTTACCTGCGGGGCGGGATGCTCCTGATTTGGTGGTGGACGCTGCTCATCGAATCGAGAAATTTGCTGAGTTTGGCCGACAACTCCTAGCCGGCCGGGATAAAGCCCCTTTCTCTCAGGAGATGAGGCAACGAGCGTCCCGCTTCCGCTTTTAAAAAAGCAAGTCGGTGACGCCTCACGTCGTCTCCCACTAATTTGCCGCTTTGCCACTTCGCGATTTTGCGTTAGAACCTTCGCGCGATGTTTAAACTGCTCAGAACCGATGAATCCACCAAAGCCCGGCTCGGCAAGCTGACCACCGCGCATGGCGTTGTGGACACGCCGGTCTACATGCCCGTCGGCACCCAGGCGAGTGTCAAGGCGCTCGACCCGCGCGAGCTCATCGAGATGGGCACGCAAATCATCCTCGGCAACACCTACCACCTCAATATCCGGCCCGGCCTCGACATCATCCGCGCCGCCGGCGGGCTGCACCGCTTCATGAACTGGGAACGGCCCATTCTCACCGACAGCGGCGGCTTCCAGGTGTTCAGCCTCGCCAAAATCCGGAAAATCAAATCGCACGGGGTGGAATTCCGGTCGCATCTCGACGGCTCACCGCTGTTCCTCGGCCCGAAGGAAGCGATGGAAATCCAGCGCGTGCTCGGCTCGGACATCGCGATGGTGTTTGATGAATGCCCGCCGCACGACGCGCCGGCGCGTGAGCAGCGGCTGGCGGTCGAACGCACCATTCGCTGGGCGCGCGAATGCCGCGAACAGCCGCGCGCGGAGGGGCAACTCGTGTTGGGCATCGTCCAGGGCGGCAGCAACGCGACTTTGCGCGAGGAATGCGCGCAGGCGCTCGTGGCGATGGATTTCGATGGTTACGCCATCGGCGGGGTGAGCGTGGGCGAACCTGAACCGGAGATGTTAAAGGCCATTGACCTGACCGTGCCGTTTCTGCCCGAGCCCAAGGCGCGGTACGCGATGGGCCTGGGCACACCCGCCCAAATGCTGGAGCTGATTGCGCGCGGCGTGGACATGTTCGATTGCGTGCTGCCCACGCGCGTGGCGCGCAATGGCACGGCCTACACGCGCCACGGCGCCGTCGGCATCAAAGGCGGCCAATTCAAGGCGGATTTCCGGCCCATCGAGGAAGGTTGCCCTTGCTTCGCCTGCCAACATTTCACCCGGGCCTACCTGCGGCACCTGCTGAACGTGAACGAGATTCTCGGCCTGCGCATGCTGAGCGTTCACAACACGCATCTGTATTTGAAACTGATGGCCGACGCCCGCGCGCACCTGGCCGCCGGCACGTTTGGGGAATTTTACCGCGACTTCATTGCCCACTTCACCCCGTCACGCAAAGTGCTGTCAGCTCGGCAGAAAGAAACCGAGCGATAAATATCAGCAAATAAATAAAATTGACGCTGACACGGGGAAGAGCTTCAATTACTTATCCTTGCCCTATGAAAACCTGCACTATGGCTTTGAGTCTGCTGGCCCTGCTCACGTTGGTCAATGGTTGCGCGTTCGGTACGCGCCACGCCGTGTTGGTTTATCCTCCCGAGCCAAGCGCCGCAGCCACCAATGCCCCGCCGCCGGCGACCGCCGGGAAGGTGGCACTCGGAACCTTTGCCGACTCGCGATCGGACAAATTGGTGCTCGGTTTTGTCCGGAACGGGTATGGATCGAAAACAGCGGAAGTCCAATGCGATACCAATGTGGTCCCGTTTATAACCGACGCGGTGCGATACGAATTACAACAGGCCGGTTGGGAAATCGTGGACCTGTCCACTGCGACCAACTCGAGCGTTCCGGTCATATCGGGCGAGATGCTGGTGCTGCACTGCGATGCCTTCATGTCGTATGAGGGGAATGCTTCCCTGTCTTTTTCGGTGACGCGAGACGGGCGCGAGATTTTCAAGAAAACTTACGGCGGCGAAGCCGGCGGGGGGTTGAACTGGGCCATGACCGGCAAAAGTTATGGCAAAACGGTTTCCAAAGCCGTGCAGGATGCCCTGTTGAGCTTCGTCCGGGACTTGCCGACGGCGATTCCGCCGGAGCCGGCAGCCAGGGAGCCGGGAGCCGGCAAATAGGGAACTGCTGCCCGCCAGAATAGTGCTTGCCGTCCGCCCAGGATGTTGTACCTTAATTGGCATTGTTAAAGCAATTAATGCCAAATCATGGATAAGCCCAAAATCATCGCCTATCTGAAGCCGACCTGCGGCTGGAGCAACGGCGTGCGCGCCGTGCTTAAGAAATACGATCTCCCGTACGAGGACCGCGACATCATCAACGACCCGGCCCAGCGCCAGGAAATGGTTGAGAAAAGCGGGCAGATGCTGAGCCCGTGCGTCGAGATTGACGGCCACATGCTGGCCGACATCAGCGGCGAGGAAGTCGAAGCCTGGCTGCTGGCGAACCAGGTGGTGCAGCCAAACGACCTCGAACCGGAAGCCCCGATCAATCGGGCCTGCGGCGCGCACCAGCGCCGGTAATTTTCAAAAGAACCAATTTGCGACGGTCACCGACCGCCGTGTCGAGTTCACGCCGCGAGGGCCCCTCCGCGCGGCTTTTTTTCGTAGGACCGGCGTCTCGTCCGTCTCCATCTGAAGGAAACATTCCTCCATTTGATGCGGATTATTTCGGAAAAAACCGACCAACCCACAGCCCGTCGGTTTGGAGCCAGAGCCCGGCGAGACGCCGGTCCTACCTTTATTGAATTGCTTGGCCGCCGCCCCTGCTGCACTTTTCTACCATGCGAATCGTCAGTTCCATCGCGGCCATGCAACGCCTGGCCAAACAATGGCAGCGCACCCGCAAACGGGTCGGCTTTGTCCCCACGATGGGCTATCTGCACGCCGGCCACCTGGGCCTGGTCAAGCATACCCGTCGGGCGGTCGGCAAAAAGGGGATCGTCGTGGTGAGTATTTACGTGAACCCCACCCAGTTCGGCCCGCAGGAGGACTTCGCGAAGTACCCGCGCGATTTGAAGCGGGATTTCAAACTCTGCCGCGAGGCCGGAGCGGACGTCGTCTTCACGCCAAATGACCGGGAAATGTATCCACGGTGGGTCGAGAGTCTCTCGAGCCCTGATCAAAAAAGGCATTTGGGCCCGACAGCGTCTCGCCCTACCCATACAGAATTCAGCACTTACGTCGTGGAAGAGCAATTGTCGCAAAGCATGGAAGGCAAGTCGCGTCCGATGCATTTCCGCGGCGTGACGACGGTGGTGGCCAAGCTGTTCAACATCGTTTTGCCGGACGTGGCGGCGTTAGGGCAGAAAGACTGGCAGCAGGCGGCCATCATCCGCCGCATGACCGCCAATTTGAATTTCCCGGTGAAAATCATCGTTGCGCCGACGCAGCGCGAGCGGGACGGCGTGGCGATGAGCTCGCGCAACAGATATCTGGCCGGCGAATTGCGCCGGCAGGCGACCGTGCTCTGGTGTTGCATTCAAGTTGCCCGGGCCACGGTGAAAAAATCAAAATCCTATCCCGCCGCCAAACTCAAATCCGCCCTGAGGAAGCTGGTCGAATGCGAGCCGGATGCGCGGTTGGACTACGTGGAATTTTTTGAACCCGACACGCTGGCGCCCATCGCCCAAGTCTCGCGCGGCACGCACATGGCGCTGGCGGTGTTCATCGGCAAAACACGGCTGATCGATAACGCACGGCTTTGAAATGAAACAATTCGATTATCTCGTTCTCGGCAGCGGCATTGCGGGGCTGTGCTTCGCGCTGAAGGTCGCGCCGCGCGGGCGCGTGGCCATCGCCACCAAAAAAGATCGGGCCGAGTCGAACACCAATTACGCCCAGGGCGGCATTGCGGCGGTCACCAGCAAGGAGGACTCGTTCGAACTGCACGTGCGCGACACGCTCGCCGCCGGTGCGGGTTTGTGCAAGGAAAACGTCGTGCGCACCATCGTCGAGGAAGGCCCGGCACGCATTGCGGAACTGATTGACTTGGGCATGAAATTTTCCCAGCGCGACGCTCCGGGTGAAGACGGCGGGCGGGAACTCGACCTGGGCAAGGAAGGCGGTCATTCCAAGCGGCGCATCCTGCACGCCAAGGACGTGACCGGACGCGAAATCGAGCGCGCCCTGCTCATCGCGGCGGCGCAGCAGCCGAACATCCAGATTTTTGAGAACCACGTGGCCATTGACTTGATCACCAGCCAGAAACTCGGCTACGTCGGCGAAAACCGCTGCCTCGGCGCCTACGTGTTCGACAAAAAATCCGGACGCGTCTGGACGTTCGCCGCGCCGGTGACCTTTCTGGCCACGGGCGGGTGCGGCAAGGTCTATCTTTACACCACCAACCCCGACATCGCGACGGGCGACGGTGTGGCGATGGCTTACCGCGCGGGGGCGGCGGTGGCCAACATGGAATTCGTCCAGTTCCATCCGACCTGCCTGTATCATCCCCAGGCCAAATCGTTTCTCATCAGCGAGGCCGTGCGTGGTGAAGGCGGCGTCCTCAAGACGATCGAAGGCACGGAGTTCATGGACGCCTATCACCCGTTGAAATCGCTGGCGCCACGTGATGTGGTGGCCCGGGCCATTGACAGCGAAATGAAGCGGAGCGGCGCGGAACACGTCTGGCTGGACATCACGCACAAGCCAGCGCGGTTTATCATGGACCGCTTTCCGAACATTTATCAGATCTGCCTGCGTTATGGCGTGGACATCACCAAGGAGCCCATCCCCGTGGTGCCGGCGGCGCATTACCAGTGCGGCGGCGTGGTGACGAACGTGGACGGCGAGACTGACATTCGCGGACTTTACGCTGCGGGCGAAGTGGCGTGCACCGGGTTACATGGGGCCAACCGCCTGGCCAGCAATTCGCTGCTGGAGGCCCTGGTCTGCTCGCATCGCGCGGCGGAGCTCACGCGCAAAAGCCCGCCGGCCCGGACGGATTTGAAAATTCCGCTGTGGCAATCCGGCAACGCGCACAATCCGGACGAAATGGTCGTGGTGGCCCATAACTGGGACGAGATCCGGCGTTGCATGTGGGATTATGTGGGCATTGTGCGGACGAACAAGCGGCTGGCCCGCGCCCAGAAACGCCTCGCCAATCTGCAGCAGGAAATCCAGGAGTATTACTGGAATTTCATTGTGACCGGCGACCTGCTCGAGTTGCGCAATATTGCCACCGTGGGGGAGTTAATTGTCGGATGCGCCCGGTTGCGGCACGAAAGCCGCGGGTTGCATTTCAATCTCGATTGCCCCGAAGCAAACCCGGAGTGGGCGCAACGTGACACGATCCTGAGAAAATCCTGAACGGCCGACGACGCTTATATCTGGGGGCTCGACCAGCCGTCTGCCTCCGGCTGTTGCTCGGCCACACACAACTGGGGCAACGGGCGCAGCAAGATCGGACGTTGCCGAGATGGTGCCCGTCGCCGGTCCCGCAATTCTGCCCGGGTCGAGGATTCCAGTCTCATCCGGCGTGAAGCATCCTCCACCACGATCTTCAGCGCGGTAATACCCAGAATGAACTGGCGCAGGAGCAGTCCTGCCCCTCCCGCCACGGCCCCCAAAGCCAGTGACGCCAGCAGCACTCTGAGTCCGTATCCGAAACTACGCGCTTGAACCTGCGCTTCATTTACGGCTTTGACCGGACTGGCGGCCGGCATTGCGATCAAGTTCGCGTGCGAGCCGGCCCCGACTTCGGCCAAGGAGCGCCATCCAACCGCAGCGCTTCCGGCATTGGCCCCATCTCTCAATTTCGCAATGGCGCCCTCTAACACCCAGTTGGCGGCGGCCTGGGCCGTCCCCGGGTCGTCATCCATTGTTTCGATGGCAAACCCATCCTCCTGGTCGGACTGGGCGGTGCGAGTAACCCGTAAATATCTTTGGAGCCTGCCGAGCGCCACGCCTTGATCGGCCGGGTTGCCGCCCCGGCCAGGGGTTCCCTCGAGGAGTTCGGATAATTCCGGTTCTGAATGCGGCAAACTGGCCATCTGGGTGATGAACATCGTCCGATTGTCCCGGCTCGTCGTTCCGGTGATTGAACCGCCGGGCTCGGCGTTCCAGTCCACTACGAAGGCAGCACGGGCCACAAAGCGCGGAGGTGCGGTAAACATGCCGGCCAAAAGGGTGATGCTGACGGCGCCTGCCGCCGGGATCAGACCGTAGGCCAGCATGGGGGACATCTTGCGTCGAGTGCGCGGCGCAGTTTCCCGGACTGTAATTTCAGGCTGCTGATTCAACACCGGCTTCCTTCTATGTCAGTTTTCAGGAAGCCGTAAGCAGCAACCGGCGTTCCAATTCGAAGGCCGTGCTGCCATGCCTTTACCGGCGGCTTGCAGCTGGTTCGCTTACCGTCTCAATAGGATTTGATAATGCACTCCGGCGGTCTGCATTCGGTTCGCAGCCTGGCCGCGGTCCCGGCGGCGGATGTCAGCCGGCAGGTTCCATGGTTCGGTCTGACGATTTAAGGCGCAGGCAAGGATCACCGTCCTTGTTTCTAGCGGCAACGGAGACCGTCGTTGAGTGTCCGGAACTTAGCCAGGCGGTTTTGGCCAACGCCTTCGTCAGGGCCATCGGTAACTGAGGGTGGCAAAGATGCCGTGGGCGGTATAATCGTTCACGTTGCCATTGCTAGGCTCCAGGTATTGGGAAAAGCGGTAGCGCAATGTCCCCGCCAGCCGGGCGCTGAATTGATGGGTCAGGCCGATGAGCAGTTCATGACGGGTGAAATCAATCCCGAACGGCAGACCGGCGTCGTTGTTCTGGCCGTAATCGGACTGGGAAAAAGTGTAGGTGGCGTTCAATCGGGTCTTGGCATTGAAAGCATAACCCGCGCTGGCGCCAACCGTGTAGATATCGCCGCGGTATGGCACGATGGTGGGATCCTGCTCGCCGGCCGTGGTGGTGCGTGTGTGGGTGTAGGTCAACGAGCTGGAGAAATAGAACCGTGGCACGGGCGTAAATATCAGGCTCAAGCCGGCGTTGTTGGCGACCGTGCTGCCGTCCTGGAGGGGGCCGCCGGGAGAAATTGGCGGCGCGCCGGGAACCGGTTCGGTGGTGGAGGAAAATTCCGTTTCCCACCACTGCCAGGTCAACCGCGTCGTCAGCCAGGAATTGGGGCGCAAAACGAGCCGTCCCTCGATCTCGTCGGTGGCCATGTCCCGGTGCGTGATGAAGGCGGGATACCCCGGGGTGGTGTCCAGGAGGTGGCTGTAGCTGGTATTGCTGTCGCGATACCGGTAATGCCCGCCCCATTCGATCCAGAAACGCGGAGAGGACGTGAAGCCCACGCGCGTGTCATACAGATAATTCATCGCATCCGTCCGTTCCTGTACGGTGTCCACCGTGCCGTTGGTGGCATTTTCGTATTGTCCGACGCTCTCCTGCTGCAGTCGCCCTTGCGCGAAGAGTACCGTGTGGGACAGGCCGGTGTATCGGAGGTCGATGTTTTCCGAAGCGGTGGTGCGATCCTGGTTGGCGCTCACCTGGCCTGGAAAGGGCGTGTAAAAAGGCATCCCGGGTTGTCCCACGTCCAGGGCCACGTTGCCAAAGCCATTTTCGTGCGCCCATTCGCCCTGCGCGGCGACGGAAAGGGTCAATCCTTTCAACGGCAGAAACAAGCTTGACCCGCTGAAGGCGTATGAATCACGGTGTAAAGTGACGCCCTCCGTGCGCCAGAACTGACCGAACACGGGCTGACCCGCCCCGTCGGTGGTGGCCTGGTTGAAGGACGAGGTGCCGTCGAAGACGGTCAGGAGGCTGCCCACCGACGCGCGCCACCAATCGGTGATTTGCCGTTCCAGCCGGAGCGTGTTCATGCCCTGCGAATAATTGACGCCCTGATTGATTCGCTCGAGGACGTCCGGTCGGGGGCCGGCGGTGTAGGATACGGCGTCGTTGCGCTGGTCCGACAGTTTGTAAAACTCGACCCGGCCCCGGTCGGCCAGGCTCCAGCCATTCCATTCGCGAGACAGGTCCATTTTAAAAATGTGAGTTCGCTCATTCACGCTCTCCGGGTCCGGATAGATGTTTTTGGTGGTGACGCCCTGCGTGACCGGTCCCCAGATCAGCGTGGACTTCGTTCCCTGGCGGAATTGATATTCGTAACCGAAGATCACCCGCGGGGTGTCGGGTAGGGTCAACCCGAAATCAATCCAGGCCCGGCCGAGGTCGAGATGCCAATCCTGGTTGAGCGAAAAGCTGGACGGGCTGAAGAGGGGGTAAAACCCGCCCGTGTCGTCAAAATACCGCCGCCATTCCTCGAAGCCGGAATGCACAAAACCAAAATCCTTCTGGTCGAGAGCCAAGGTCACCTTGAAATCGTGTTGCTGCGGCAGGGCATGGCCTTCCCCGGCGAGTTTCCGGTCCGGGGCAAACTGTTCGGTGTACGAGAAATGTTCCACTCCGCCACTCCAGCCCTTCGACGAATTTTCCAGTTCGCTGAATTTTTTGTTATCCCCGGCCACGCCGATCCAACCCAGGGTGGGGGCAAGGGAAAATGTCAATGGGGGAGGCGCGGCGTTGGTGCCCCAGTCCGCGCCCTGGTCGATCCACGCCCGCAACAGGGCGACTTGGGCAGGGGTGAGCGGCGGCCCCCGGTTCGTCGGCGGCATCCGGATTTCCGGGTCCGATCCGGCCACATAGGCGATCAATTTGCTCTGGTCGCTCCAGCCGGGAACGATGTCGTTGGTGTTGTCGTTGCCGCCTTTGAGCGCCTCACCCCGGGTGTCGAGGCGGAAATCGCTTTTCGGTTTTTCCGGGCCATGACAACGAAGGCAGCTTTGCGCGAAGATGGGCTGGACATCGCGGTCGAAAAGAATTTTCGCGCCGGCTGGCGCGAACTTGGTTTCGGTAGTCTCGGCAGCGGAAAGGGAAAGGCCAGGGGGGAAAAGGAGGCACAGCGCGAGGCACGAAGCGCGGGGCAAGGGGCGCAAAAGGGGCGAAGCCCTTCTGATCCATGTGAATTTCGTTTTCCCGCGCATTGCCTCTCTTGCTCAATAGCGCAGGCGCGGGTCGACGTCGGAACCGTGAACCGCCGTATGACAGCCAGCCGACCAGCAGGTGCCGACGGAGAGATAGTAGGTGTGCAGGCTGGTCCCGATATAAGTCTGGCCGGCCGCGCCCTGCGTCTGGGCGTGGCACCGGAAACACAGGTTGTTGTCGGCCTGCGACAGCAGCATCCGGTTGACCGAGCCGTGCGGATTGTGGCAGGTGGCACACCCCTCACGCAGGGCCGGGTGCTCGAAGACAAACGGACGGGTTGGTTCGCGATGGCAGGAAGCGCAACCTTCGTTGAGTCGCGCCATGGCCAGACCGCCCGCCGGTTTCAGGATGTCTTCACCGTGCGGATCGTGGCATTGAGCGCAGTTCATGTGACCTTCGATGACGGGGTGATGGTCGGGTAGTTCAAATTCCGCGTGGGTGGCCAGGTGACAGCGGAAGCAGGCATCCGGATTCTTGCGAGGGTTGATGATGAATTTGTCGTAACCGCCTCCCGCCTCGACATGCTTGCTGCCCGGACCATGACAGGATTCGCAACCGGTTCCATCCGGCAGCGCCGCGTTCTGCCGGTGAAGCCGGGCATGCGGGCTGGTTTCAAACTGGCGGCTGATGTTGGTGTGGCAATCGAAACAGATTTGATTCCCCATGTTATGGGCACCCGGAATCTCGAGGGGGGCAACCACCGCGCCCGGCATGGTCGAGCATGAATTCAAAAATGCCGGCACCAGGCCACCGGCACCGCAGGCCAGCGCTACCGCCAAAAGACGCTTTCGTTTCAAGGGTTATGCTCGGGCGCGCCCGGCCGGGCGGCCCGATTCGTGGCAGCGGCGGCTTTGATGAGCTCCTGGACAATCTGGTCGGAAAGGTCTCCGCTGGTCGGGAAAACCATCTGCAAATGGCCGGACGCGTCAATGATGAGGGTGCGGAAATCGTGGTTGAAGGTGCCGGCGTCATAGCGATAGGTGAGGTCTGCCTGGCGGGCTAGTTCGGCGATCCTATCGGCCGGCCCCGTCAGGAAGGTCCAGTGCTTCGGGTCATATTGATAGCTGTTGCCGTAGGCCTTCAGCATTGCCGGCGTGTCAAATTCCGTGTCGAAGGAGACCGAAATCAAATGCCAGTTGGCGGGAGCATCGGACTGGGATTCGAGCTTTTGCTGCGCCGCTTGAAAATTCTTCGACAGGCGGGGGCAGTAGTCCGGCAGGGGGCAGCGGGTATAAAAAAACGTGATGGCCAGCGCCTGCCCTCGAAAATCGTTCAGGCTTACGGCTTGTCCGAGTTCATTCGTGAACTTGTAGTCCAGCAATGGGTGTCCGCGCGCGGGTGATGGCGGAGGCGCCGGCACCGGCGCGACCGGCCGGGCGCCGGCGCCGGTTTTGACAACGTGGTCCACCCAACTTTCCACATCGGTAACCTGTAGCCGGAAGGAAATTTCATCGCCGTTTTGCAGTCCGGCCAATTCGTTGGGGTCTTTGACCTTGAACGGCATGGTCATGGCGTCCATGTAATTGGAAATAGCGTCGTGCCGGATCACGACGGTCCGGCCATCCAGCCGGATGTCCATCACCGTTCCTTGGGCCGGAAAAGATCGCGAGCCGGCGGCGGCCTGACCCGACACGGGGAGCAGCCCGGCGGATTTCGCAACGCACCCCGTCCCCAACCACAAAACGAACAATAATGTGCCGACGCAGAGGCTTCGTGGTTTCATATCGTTTGGCCATAATTATCTTTCGCATGCCGAATGTTGGAGCGATGTCGGTGGCATCAGGGATTGGGCAGGCGGCCGACCCGATAAAATGCCGGGTTGGCCGTCGCGCTCTGGTCGGTGAAATTGATGGAGCCGCTGCCGGCGGTGTTGGTGGCAAGGCTGGTCCAAATGAGCGAAAGCAAATTGGTGGACCGCTGAATGACGTAACTCAAGCCGGTGTTGGCCGAATAGGTGAATCGGAATTTACCCGGCGTCAATTCCTGCGGCGCGCTGAGTTGCACGGCGACCGGGGAAACGACGGTGAGGGAGACCGTGTTGGTGGCGGTGGCGCCGCTGTTGTCCGAGGCAATGGCGGTGAGCGCGTGGCTGCCGACGGCCAGATTGTTGGTGACCGCAAGGTAGGGGGCCGAGGTTTTGTTCGTGAGCACATTGGCATCCACCAGAAATTTTACATTGGTCACCGATCCGTCGCTGTCCGCGGCCGCGGCTTGCAGGGTGATATTGGCCGGCGCGGCGAACACCGCGCCGTCCGGCGGATTGGTGAGGGTGACGGTGGGGGGAACATTCGGGGCAATGACGATGATTTCCCCCTTCATCCCGCTGGTGGGGGTGCCGTGAATGGTACAGTAGTAGAAGTAATTGCCGGCGGCCGTGAAGGTGTGGGAGAAGGTCCCGCTGCTCTGGTTGCCCGATGCAGTCCAGGCGCTGTTGGTGCTGGTGACGTTGTGGGTGCCGCCGGCCCAGACCCAGGTAATCTGGTCGTTGACACTGCAATTGGTCGTGGCGGGCGTAAAGACGTTGCCCCCGCTGCCGACCGTCACATTGACCGTAGCCGCCTGCGCGGAAAGCAACCAACCAAGAACAACCATTCCGAAACCCGCAAATATCCATTGAAACAGCGTTTGTGTCATCTTCATATCAGTTCCATCCATTCGATTTCATTTCTGTCCGATGCCGGCACCCGGCGAACCGGCGCCGGCGGCGATCGAAAACCCCGAACAACGCCTCCCCCCTTTCCCAGTGAGAGGAGTCGGCGGGAGGATTGTTCCCGGGAATATTGGCAGGAACATTTGACGCGCTCGGGCCTCTCAATTTCAATGAAGCGGTATGGCTGAAGGCATGGACTTTGAAAGTCTGGTGGCTCAATATTACGAGCCGCTCTACCAATTCGCCTTCAGTCTCGCACGAGACGAAGCCGACGCCTGTGATTTGACACAACAGACTTTTTGCATCTGGGCGGCCAAAGGCCACCAACTGCGCGACGCCTCCAAAGTGAAAACCTGGCTGTTCACCACCCTCCACCGCGAATTTCTCGGCTCACGCCGGCGGCGGACGCGCTTTCCGCACCTTGACCTGGAACAGGCAGCGACCGAACTGCCCGCGGTGTCACCTCCCTCCGCCAACCGCCTGGACACGCCCCACGTGTTGGAGGCCCTGGCGCGCTTGGATGAAATCTATCAGGCACCGGTCGCCCTGTTTTATTTGCAGGACTGCTCTTACAATGAAATCGCCGAAATTCTCGAAGTGCCGCTGGGCACCGTCAAATCGCGGCTCACCCGCGGCCTCGATCGGCTCCACCAATCGTTGACGGACGATCCCCCCGGCGTGCAACCCCCATCGCCCAAATTATGACCCGCGACGAAGCCAAAGCCGTTTTGCTGCTCTACCGGCCCGGCCGGGCGGAAGGTGACGATCCGGAGATCGCCGCCGCGCTGGCGCTGGCCCGGCAGGATCCGGAGTTGGCCCGGTGGCTGGACGAGCATTGCGCGCGGCAGGCGGCGCTGCGGTCCGCCTTCCGCCAAATCACCGCACCGGCTGGATTGAAGGAGCAAATTGTTTCCGAACAGCTAGCCAGAGCCAAACCCGCCGTCTTCCGGCATCGCCTGATGTTCGCGGGGGCGGCGTTGGCGGTGGCGCTGGCGATCGCGATTCCGCTCTGGCTGGCGCGCGGGGGCGGGGCCGACGATTACTCCACCTGGCGCAATCGCATGGCCAGCTGGGCGTTGCGCGGACCATACCGCATGGACCTGGAAACGAACAATCAAGCGGCCATCCGCACGTTCCTGGCGCAAAAACTGGCGCCGGCGGATTACGCGTTGCCGGCGCCGCTGGAACAAACCGCCGTGACCGGCTGCGCCATCCAGGACTGGCACGGGGTAAAAGTGGCAATGATTTGTTATCGCACCGGCAAACCACTGCCGCCGGGCCAGCAAAGCGACCTCTGGCTGTTTGTCATGGACCGCGCGGCGGTTAAAAATGCGCCGGTGGCGGGCGCTCGTCAATTTGCCCAGATCAGCCGGCTGGGGACCATGACTTGGACGGCCGGGGACAAATTGTACGTGCTGGGAATCGAGGGAGGCGAAGACGCCTTGCGCCAGTACTTGTGAGCTCAGCCCGCCTTAGTTGCGGTCCACGCTCATGTGTTCCAGGATCCAGTTGAAATCGCCGCGCTGGTTGCTGGCGATGTCAATCGGCAGATACGGAACGTCCGGCTGAATGGGATAAACGGTACTGGGAACCTGCCACCGGTGCACTTCGCTGTGTCCGTCGGCAAACGAAAAAGCTGTGGAGTTGTTGTGATAGGTAGCCGGTAAATCCAGCCATTCCGCATGGCTGTAAACCGACCCATGGTAGGTGCTGCTGGTATATTCGGCCGCCTTGTTGAGAAAGTATCCATCGTCAATGGTGTCGGGGTGTTCATCCAAAAAGACAAAAATTTCGGTCGGCTGCGGAATCTGGGTGATTTTGAAAAACTGCGTGTAATCGGGATTGTTGATGTTGAAACCGCCGGCGGAAAAGTCGCCGGCATCCCCCACCATCGCGTTCATCGAGTAACTGCGGATGCGCCCGTCCCAGCCGGCCGCGCTCTGGTCCTTGCTCACGACATAGTCGGACGGGCAGCGGTAGATGGCCGTTGCGCCGCTGACGAAGGGGCTGAGGCTCGCTCCGGTCAGCGTCGCCAGATTGGTGTTGTCCGAATCCCACAGCCCGGCTGCCCCCCAGCTCATGACGTTGTTCACCCAGTTGAGCGGCGTGCGAAAGGACCCGCTCATGCCGACGTTGTAAGGCAGCCGGTCGTCGTAGTCGTTCGCATACTGTTGCCAGCCCAGATCCAACTGCTTGGTGTTGTTCAAACACAGGATGGCCCGCGCCCGCTCCTTGGCCCGGGACAACGCCGGCAGCAAGATGGCCGAGAGAATGGCGATGATGGCAATGACCACCAACAGCTCAATCAAGGTAAATCCCGGGCCCCTCGCCCGGCGGGCAAGCGGCAACGTCCGGGAAACGGACAACCTGATCATGGCACCGATTCTCTGCTAGCGATCTACAAATGTCTAATGTCAATAATTACCTCACCTTTTCAATCATGTCAAAGCGCAAAGCGAGGTTTTCGGCGCCGGGCGCCGGAAGTCTGCCATTGCCCCGGCCCGCCGCTTTCCGCAAAATCACCCGCCTATGTCCAGCAGTCGCCGGCAGTACCCATTTCATCTGATTGAGCCGAAATGGCAGGAATTCTGGGACAAACAACAGACCTTCCGCGCGTTTAATCCGGGCGAAACCGTTCCGGAAAATCACCCGTTCGCGCGGCGGCATCAGCTTTCCGGCCCGGCGTCCGTCACGCAGCTCCCGCCCAAATTTTACATTCTCGACATGTTTCCCTATCCCTCCGGCGCCGGCCTGCACGTCGGGCATCCGGAAGGCTACACCGCCACCGACATCCTCGCCCGGTACAAGCGCGCCCAAGGATTTCACGTGTTGCATCCGATGGGCTGGGACGCGTTCGGCCTGCCCGCCGAGCAATACGCCATCAAGACCGGCCAGCACCCGCGCCAGACCACCGAGGCGAACATCGCCACGTTCAAACGCCAGATCAAAAGCCTCGGGTTCAGCTATGACTGGTCGCGCGAGGTGGACACCACCGACCCGGAGTATTTCAAGTGGACCCAGTGGATTTTCCTGAAGCTGTACAATTCGTGGTTCAATCCGGAAACCAACAAGGCGGAACCAGTCAGCACTCTAGAATATCCGAAGGAGTTGGAATTATTGACACCACCGTCTGACTCGAACGACAGAGAAGCTTCCGAAAAGGCCAAGCAAATTCTAATCAAACGATTTGCGTATCTCGACTCCAAGCGCCTCGCCTACGTGACGGAAGCGCCGGTGTGGTGGTGCGAGGAACTCGGCACCGTGCTGGCAAACGAGGAGGTCGTGGACGGCAAATCCGAAGTTGGCGGCCACCCAGTCGTCCGCAAGCCGATGCGCCAATGGATGCTCCGCATCACCGCCTACGCCGAGAAATTGCTGGCCGATCTCGACACGATTGACTGGAGCGACTCGCTCAAGGAAATGCAGCGGAACTGGATCGGGCGAAGCGAAGGAGCCGAGGTTGATTTTGCAGTGGTAGGGTCGTCGCGCTGCGACGACCGGACGCCGCAGCGCGGCGTCCCTACCGAAAAAATCCGCGTGTTCACCACGCGACCGGACACTCTGTTTGGCGCGACTTACATGGTGTTGTCGCCGGAGCACAAACTCGTGGACCGGATCACTACGTCTGACCAGCAGACCGCGATTGCCAAATACAAATCCGAGGTTGCCAAAAAATCCGATCTGGAGCGCACCGAACTGGCCAAGGAAAAAACCGGCGTTTTCACCGGCGCTTTCGCCATCAACCCGGTCAACGGCGAGAAAATTCCCATCTGGATTGCTGATTACGTCCTCGCCAGTTATGGCACCGGCGCCATCATGGCCGTACCGGCGCACGACACCCGCGACTTCGAGTTCGCCACCAAGTTTAATCTGCCCATCCTCCAGGTCGTCCAGCCGTCCGATCCCAAGACCGATTGGCGCGGTTTCGTGGACGACGGCACGTCGGTGAATTCCACCGGGCCAGAAATTGCCATCACCGGATTGCCAACGGCCGAAGCCAAAAAGAAAATCACCGCCTGGCTGGAAGCCAAAGGGCTGGGCAAGCAGACCATCAATTTCAAGTTGCGCGACTGGCTGTTCAGCCGGCAGCGGTACTGGGGCGAGCCGTTCCCGATTGTCTGGAAGAAGGACACGAGCGGGAACCTTTATCACGAAGCGCTGTTGGAATCCGCGTTGCCGGTCCTGCCGCCGTCGCTCACGGATTACAAGCCCACGGCCACCGGCGAACCGCCGCTGGCCCGCGCAAAGGATTGGGTGAACCTGCCCGACGGCTCGCAACGCGAACTGAATACCATGCCGCAATGGGCCGGCAGTTGCTGGTATTACCTGCGTTACCTCGACGCAAAAAACCCCAATGCCTTTGTCGGCAAAGAGGCGGAACAATATTGGATGGGAACGGTAGGGCGCGCTGCCCCCAGCGCGCCGCGGCCGGCTGGGACAGCCGGCCCTACCCCCGGCGTTGATTTATATGTCGGTGGGACCGAGCACGCCGTGCTGCATCTGCTTTACGCGAGATTCTGGCACAAGGTGTTGTTCGACCTCGGCTACGTTTCCACACCCGAACCATTCTTCAAGCTCGTCAACCAGGGACTCATCCTGGGCGAAGACGGCCAGAAGATGTCCAAGAGCCGCGGCAACGTGGTGAATCCGGACGATATTCTGAAGGAATTCGGCGCCGACGCCTTCCGGCTGTACGAAATGTTCATGGGGCCGCTCGAAATGGTGAAGCCGTGGAGCACGCAGGGCGTGGCCGGCGTTTACAAATTCCTCGGCCGCGTCTGGCGGCTGTTTGTGGACGAAAAATCCGAGACGGAATTTGAACAGGCAGAGACGACCGCCGGGTGTAGCGTCGAGCCTGCGGCTCGACAAATCGGCGCACAGCGCCGACGCTACAACGAGGAGTTGTTGGATTTGATTCAACTGAATTCCGCGATCAAAGCCGTCGCCCCGACACCGGCGCAGTTAAAAACCCTGCATACCTGCATCAAGAAAGTCACCGAGGACCTGGACGGGATGCGCTTCAACACGGCGATCTCGGCCATGATGGTGTTCGTGAACGACACGATGACATGGGAAACGAAACCGGCTGCCGTGCTGCGCGAGTTTCTGATTCTGCTCGCCCCCTTCGCGCCGCACCTGGCGGAGGAGCTGTGGGCGAGACTTTCAACGCTCAACCCTCAACCCTCAACCAGCCTGAGCTATGCTCCCTGGCCCAAGTTCGATCCGGCCTGGCTGGTCGAGGACACGCTGGAAATTCCGGTGCAGGTCAACGGCAAGTTGCGCGACGTCATCAAAGTGCCGGCCAATGCCGACCATGCCACGGTCGAAATTGCCGCCAAGGCTGCGGAGAAGGCGCAGCCGTTCCTGGCCGGCAAGACCATCAAGAAAGTCATCGTGGTGCCGAAAAAGCTCGTGAACCTGGTGGTTGGTTGACCGTGAGGGTCAAGGCGCGGGCTTGCGCAGTCGATACATCGCGGACTTATTCGTGGGGGTGAGCACATACTGGCACAACCCGTTGGTGATGCTGGGCTGGTCCGGGACCGGCATCCAGGCGCCGGCGTTCGCCGCCGGCCGGGTTTCGAGCTGAAAGCCCGTCGCAGGCGCCGGCCAACTGATTCGCAGCTGCGCGCCGTCCCGGGACACCTGGAGTTTCTTCATCGACGGGGTGCCGGCCACTTTCAAAGGAATCGAATACACGCGCGGCTGCGCCGTGATGTAGAGCGTTTTCCAATCCGCCCCGCCGAAACACAGGTTCGCGACGGTGTTGGGAATCATAATGCGGCCGATCAGGCGGCCGTCCGGAAGATAAATGCGCACGCCGTCGGCCGAGCTTGAATACACCCGCCCATCCACGTCGCAACGGATGCCGTCGGGCACGCCGTTGCTGATCGTCACGAAGACGGACCCACCCGTCAAGGTATTGCTGGGCGACACGGAAAAAAGCCGGATGTGATGACGGGCAGTGTCGGAATCCGCGATATACAGCAGGCTTTCATCCGGCGAAAAACAGAGCCCGTTCGGGCGGATGAGGAGGTTGGTGCTGACCGGCGTGCAGGTGGCATTCCCGTTGGCGGGATCGAACCGGTAAACGTAATAGCCGCCTTGATAACCCGGCTGGGGCGGGGTTGCCGTGTTGCCGTTGTAACCGGGATCGGTGAACCAGACCGTGCCATCCGATTTCACCACGACATCGTTGGGTGAGTAAAAATTCAAGCCGTTGCAGGTGGAAACCAGAGGCGTCACGACGCTGTTGGTGATCATGACCACGCGCAACCCGGCGGTCCCTGCCTGGCAGGCGATCAGCCGCTCCTGCGCGTCGAGGGTGTTGCCGTTGTAGAGCGTGTTCGCCGCCGGAACCAGAAAGTCGGTGACCGTGTTCGGGGGGACCAACTTCTTCAACCGGTTGGCGGTATCCATGGCGCTGAAGACGAGATAGCCGCCGTTGGCAGGAACCCAGACCGGTCCTTCCAGCCAGTTGTTGACCGTGGCATTCGTCACCAGCACGGCGTTGTTGGTGTCCACCACCTTGCTTAACTCTCCGGGGATGAGGACTTCAAACGGCCCGGCCGCCCGAATGGCCGTGTGGAAGATAAAAAGGGCCGCCACTGCGGCGCGAACGGCTCCGGATTTCATAAATATCTATTCGGGCGTGCTCACGCGATAGAACCGCATCGGGATTCCGGTCGCGGCCGCATCTGTGAATTGCAGGAAGTTGGTGCAGGTCACCAGGTTGGTCAGGAGGTCCCAACTCGTCAGGGTGGCGGAGGTTTCCACTGACAGGAACGGGCTGTAAGCGGGGTTCTGGATGGCGAATGTCGCTGGCAGTTGGCTGGCCATTTTCAATGTCAACGTGACCGCCGTCGCCTGCGGATTCCACAACCGCCCCACCGTGCCGTCTTCCCGCCCGAAGACGAAGAACGTTCCGTTGGGCGAAAAACCCATCGAACTGATCCGGTACATTTCGTTGGTGTAACTCCACGCCGGCAGCCAAGTTGAGGTTGACCAGAATTGCACCCGATCGCTGCCCCCGGCGGCCAGCAGCATGCCGTTGGGCGAAAACGTCACGGCGCGCACTCCCTGGGAGAGGTTGGTCAGACTGCAAACCAGCGCGCCATTGCCCGTTTGCCACACTTTGATCAGGTTGTTTGTGCGGCCCGCCGCCGCGACGAGGCTCGCCGCGGGGTTGAATGCGATGGATTGGACGCCGCCCGAATGACTGCCGAGCAGGGTTGAAGTAAAGGTGTTCGTATTCCAAAGCAGGACCCGGCCGTCATTGAACTGGCCACCGGCGGCCAGCAAGGAGCCATCCGGTGAATAAGTCAGCACCGCGACACCATTCGTATCACCCACGAGTTCCCGCTTCAGGCTCCCGTCAGCCAGGTTCCAGATCCGGATCACGCGTTCGTCCCGGTCACCCGCGGACGCGAGGGAAAGCCCGTCCGGGGAAAGTGCCAGCGCATTCACGCCGTTGGTGTGGGCGGCAATCGCCCGCAGCAGCGCCCCGTCCGAGCACCGCCAGATCAGGATATTGTTGTCGAGGCACCCGCCGCCGGTGGCCAGCACCGTGGCATCGGGCGCGAACGTGAGGGCGCTCACCTGGTTGGTGTGCCCGGCCAGGACCCGTTCCAGATCGCCGGTTCCAGCGGTCCACAGACGCACAGTTCCGTCATCGGACGCCGTGGCCACCCGGGCGCCATCCGGGGCATGGAGCACCCGCGTGATCCGGCCGCCGTGTCCGGTGAACGTCCCCAACAGCGCGCCGTCCGTTGTTTGCCAGAGCTTGATTTGATGGTCTGTGCCACCCGAGACGAGGCTGTTGCCGGTCGGGAAGGACGCGAGGCAGAGCACGGCGCCGACGTGGCCCGTCCAGCTCTGAAGGAGATTGCCGCTAACGACTGCCCAAGCCTTGAGAACGCCGCTTTGGTCGCCGGAAAACAAAGTTTGGCTGTTGGTCGCAAACGCCAGGCAGAGCGGGCTGAGGGGATTGTTCGTGATCGTCCGGGTCAAGGCCCAGTCCGAGGTCCGCCACAGCCGGATAGTCCGGTCCAGGCTGGCGGACGCCAGGGTGGCGCCATCAGGCGAATAAGCCAGCGCAACCACGTTGGAAGCATGGTAATTGGTTCGAACGGGCGTCCAGTCGGAAGTGCGCAAGATGACAAGCGCGCCGTCTTCGCCGCCCAAGGCCACGCGACTGCCGTCAGGCGAACCCGCGGCACAGAACACGCCGCCGCGGTGACGCACGGCGGTGCTCACCGCCAGGCCCGTTTGGGTATCCCAGACGCGGGTAACCCAATCCCCACCGCCCGACACGAGGCGCTGGCCGTTGGTATTGAACACGAGCGAGCCGATTTTGCCGCTCAGGTTGGTGTAAGCCACCCCGATGCTGGTGTTGGTCCAGGCGATATTCAACGTGCGGAAGGGCGTGGAATTGGTGAGCGGCCAAAGACGGACGGAGCCGTCGTAATAACCGGCGGCGAGGGTGTTCGTGCCGTAAAAAGCCAGCGCTGTGCTTTGAAAGCCTCCAGCGGTCAGAGTCCTCGCCAAGCGGCCATCAGTTGCCTGCCATAATTTCACCGTGGCATCGTCACTGGCCGAGGCAATCCACTGTCCGTCCAGCGAGACGGCGACGGCCCGGACGGCTCCGCCCTGGCCGGCTTGGAGCCAGGCGGGTGGAGTCATGGGTTCGTTCGCCGGGAGCGAAAAGCCGGCCAACAGCAAAGCCAGGCCAAGCACTCCCCAAACGGCCGGAATGGTCGGCACCAGCCGCGTCGTCGGGTTGGACAAAGGAGATTTCATGTCGAGACCGGGTTGAACTCAGGCTCGCGGGATCGGGCGCAATTTCGTGCCCAGATAGGGGCCAATGCTGCTGTTCAAGGTGTAAGTCCGCTTGAGGCTCGCGACCGATTCGCCGAGCACCTCGATCTTGCCGAGGTCATATTGGCCCAAGCCGGTCTGCGCGCAGTAGCTCAGATAGGCCATGTCGAGGGGGTTTATACCCATCAACTCGACGCCGACGCGGTCAGCCGCCAGCCAGTCCAGGCCGACGATTGCCACGTGATGCGCCACGGGCGTTCCCCAGCATGGGCCATCGCCTTCCATCGCGGTGTAGCCGTCGATCACCGCCAGGTCCGGGACCACGCGTGGGGCGAGCAGATGGATGTTGTCATTGAGGTACTGGGCATCCGACCAGTTGTTATCGTGCATGCCGGATTTGTCATTGGCGCAATTGGCGATATTGCGGTACACGCCGGCATCCACGATCGGCGAGCCCATGACGATGTTCTTCAGGGAAAGCGTGGCGACGAGGTAGTTGTGCGTCTTGATCTTCGCGGCGGAGATGACGAAGTAATCCGGGTTGGTCAGGATTTTGGAAATGCGCAGATTCCGCGTGCCGGAGGCTGAATAGACGCCCACCACCTCGTAACCTTCCGTGCTCAAGTCCAGGAATCGCACCGGATATTTCCGGGTCAGGCCGAAGTAGCCGCAGTTGTCAAAGGCCACCATCGTTGGGTCGGTGGCGCAGGTTTCCCCGATCCGCACATCGGTTTTGCCGATGGACTTGAGAAATTCGAGAATGGCCTCGAGGCTCTCCACCGGCGTATCGGAGAGGAGCACATCGCCGTGCCCGTTGTTCGGCGTGCCGATGACGTTGTTGGGTTTGATGAGAATGGGCCGGTTGCCAATCGCGGCGGCGATCGGTTTTTTGAACCGCTGCAACCCCTGGTAAATGATGTCAATGTGATCACCGCCGGCTGTCAGGGAAACCTGGCTCGTGGTTTGAATCGGGTCCGCCAGCGCATTCAAGGGCAGACCGCGCATTGCCCAAACCGCGCCGCCGGCCATGGCCGCCGTTTTCAGGAATTGGCGTCGGTTGACTTCGTTGGAATGGTGCATGGCTCCAGTCTGGTTCGGTTCCCCTGGGGAGAAGGCTTTGCTCCAGCCACACATCCGCCACCCGGCTGAGTTCTATCAATCATACAGCTGAACCTCCGGATGACAGTTTGTCCGCCGGGCGGCTCAGTTTCAGTATGAACGGATGTCATCTGGCTGTCAATGAACATTAGCGGCAGGACCAGTCGCTCGCGAATGGGTTCGCAAGAAAACTTGATTCGGTTCGGGAGCTGGATTACAAATAATTCTGTCAACAACCCGAATTCATCCGCTGCACCCGTGTTCGTTCTGGGAAATCCGATAAAGCGTCACTGGATTGCCGTGCTACCCCTGTGGTTGACGGCGCTCGGGGCGGTCGCGCCCGGGTTGACCAGGGCCGATGACACCAATGGCATTCTGCCGACCGTGAGCGTGCGCACCGATCGCAACGCAACGGTGACGGACCCACTCCCGGGTATTTTTACCATCGAACGGACCGGCGACACGAGCCGGGCACTGGCGGTGAATTATTGTGTCAGCGGCGACGCCACGAACGGGGTGGACTACCAGCGATTGCCCGGCATGGTGACCATTCCCGCCGGCCAGTCCTCCGCCCCAATTGAGATCAACCCGCTCAACCTCCAGCAGGAAGGAGATGTCCGGAAAGTCACGCTGACGTTGCTGGCGACCAATCCGCCTTTCACCCTCGTGGTGCTGCCGGACACGCAGTGTTACACCCGGGAGATCAACGGTGCCACACGCGATATCTTTACTGCCCAGACCCGGTGGATTGCCGAACACAAAGATGCCCTGAACATTGCTTTCGTGCTGCACGAAGGCGATCTGACCGATGGAAACAGCGCACCGGAATGGACCAACGCAGCGGCCAGCATGAGTGTGCTCGACGGGGTGGTGCCGTATGCGCTGGCGGTGGGCAACCACGACGGGCTCATGAGCGGCGAGCGCCAAACCGGGCCGTTCAACCAGTTTTTCCCCGTGAGCCGGTACCAGGATCTCCCCACCTTTGGCGGGGTGTTCGAATCCAACCGCCTGGACAATAGTTATCACCTTTTCCGCGCCGGCGGGGTGGATTGGCTGGTGCTTTCGCTGGAGTTTGGCCCGCGCGACAGTGTGCTGACCTGGGCCAGCCAGGTAGCCGGTCGTTACCCCGATCGCCGGGTCATTTTGCTTACCCACACCCATGTTTATTCCGACAACACTTTACACGGCAGTTCCACCAATCAGGCCTGGTTGCCGACCAGCTATGGCCGTCCGAACAACGGCACGGATGTCTGGGAAAAATTTCTGCGCCGCCTGCCCAATGCGGCGCTGGCATTTAACGGTCATGTGTTAAACAGCGGCGTCGGGCGGCTCGTGGGCGCCGGGGACTACGGGAACCGGGTGTTTCAGATGCTGGCCAATTACCAGATGCAGGTCCTCGGCGGCGCTGGTTATCTCCGCCTCATCCAGTTTTCCCCGGGCCAGGACAAAATGTCAGTCAGCGCCTACTCACCCTACCTCGACAGTTCGCTGACGGATGGCAGCAATCAGTTTGAGTATGCCAATCTGGGGATTTTCTCCGGGGCCGAGCCGGGCTACCTAGTGGATCCCCATCTCGTCACGGCGACGCTGACCATCACGAATGACTACGCGGATTTGGCACCGCCGGTCGTCAGCGCCGTCACCTGTGGGGGCATTCCCCCCGTCCTCCGAGTCAGCTTTGATGAGCCGGTGGAACAGGTCTCGGCCGAAACTAGTGCCAATTATTCCCTCGACCAGGGCGTGCCGTTGACCGGCGCCACGCTGTTGCCCGACGGCCGGACGGTGGCGCTAGCCACCGACCCGGCGCTCACCGCCGGCACGATTCACTCGCTCAGCGTCAACCACGTGAAAGATCGCGCGCGGGCGACCAATGAAATGTTGACCCCGGCAACCATCCCCTTCACCTATGTTCCCGCTTACCTGACCGCCGATTTTGCGGATAAATCCCTGGCCGGCTGGACAGTGGTGGATGAGGGAACCACCGACGGCCCGTCCAGATGGCTGGCCCGGTCCGGGCGTCTGTTGCAGCTCAGCAATATCCATGGTCCGGGCGCCTTCGACCATCGCCAGGGCACGTTCCTTTACTGGAACGATCCTGCGGCCCTGCGTTGGAGCAATTATACCTGCTCGGTCGCCTTCAACACCCCGGATGACGACGGCGTGGGCCTGCTGTTTCGGTATCAAAACCCGTCGAATTATTACAAGGTGGACTTGGATGCCCAGAGGAATTTCCGCAAGGTGTTTAGGCTGGCCGACGGCATCGAGACCATCCTGGCAACCGAACCCGGCGGTTATGTCACGGGGAGCAATTACGTCCTGCGACTCGAAGTCACCAACAGCGAAATCACCGTGTTGCTCAATGGCGACGTCCGGTTCGGGGGACCGGTCACCGATGGCGCCCTTGCGGCGGGAACCGTCGCTCTCTATGCCTGGGGCAGCCAGGGGGTGTGTTTCAGCAATTTAAACGTCAGCCCGCTGCAACGCTGGCCGCGGGCAACGATTCAAAGTCCCACCGATGGCACAACGGTCGTCCTGCCCGCGTCCATTCCCGTTGCCGTGGACGCATTCAGCCCGGACGGCCAGGTCCAGGCCGTGAAACTCTTTAATGGCCCATCGCTCCTGGCCACGTTGACCAATGAGCCTTATCTATTTCAATGGACCAATCTGTGGGCGGGGACCTTTACCCTGACCGCCATGGTGATGGATGACTCTGGCCGGATGGGTTATTCCCGTCCGGTCGGACTTACAGTCGCGCCGCCTCCGCCCCTGCCCATCGTGACGCAACAGCCTTCCAATCAAACAGTGCATATGGATAGTGCGGCGTTTTTCAGTATTAGGGCCTGCGGTTCACCGCCCCTGGCTTACCAGTGGCTGTTCAATGGAGAGCCTATTCCTGCTGCGACCAACAGCTTCCTGCTCCTGGACGACGTCCAGGCGGCCAACGCCGGAAATTATACGATCCGGGTGGCCAATCCCTGGGGAACCAACTTCAGCCAATCAGCCATCCTGACAGTCAACCCGATGGTGTCGCCGGCCGCACAAACCAGCGAACCGGCGCGGGTGGCCTTTGCCGGCCTGGAAATACTGGAGCCGGGGATGGCGCTGGTTTCTGTCCGGGCGACAAATCTGATTGGGTTCAGAGTGGACTGGTCGTCGAACTGCCTGAGCTGGGCTCCTTTGCTTACCCTCACTAATTACGGCGATCCGTTATATTTTATCGATCCTGACGCGTTGAGACAACCCTGCCGGTTTTATCGGGCAGCGGCGCCGTGAAGCCTTGTCTCATCCGGCGTCTTATCACTTTTCACCGATTGCCAGAATCGTTTGGAAATGCGGCGGCTGGTCCTCGCGGGCTACCACACTGATTTCGATCTTCCGAAAGCCGGCCTCGTCCAGCCACCGGTGCAAATCGCTCTCGGCGAAGCCGGGCCAGCGGTCGCCGTAAAGCTCGCGGGCTTTGTCGAAATTGTGCTTGAGCAAATCGAGAATCAAAATCTGGCCGCGCGGGCGCAGGATTTTGTGCGCGGCGGCAATCGCCTCCGCCGGCACCTCCGCGTGATGCAGCGCCTGGCTCAAAATCACTACATCCACACTGTTTGCTTCGATGGGCGGCGTCTGTAAATCACCGAGGCGGAATTCCAGGTTTTTCAGACCGTTCTTCTTCGCCTTGGCCACACCAAACGCGACGATTTTCTCGGAATTGTCCACGGCGATGACCTTTTTGCAGCGGCGCGCCAGCAATTCGCTCAACAAGCCTTCGCCCGCGCCCAGGTCGGCGACCACGAGCGGAGGCAGGATGCGCAATAGCAGATGCCCGAACGCCTGCCACGACCGGCCCGGCCCGTAAACGCGGTCAAAGCGACCGGCAATCTGATTGAAATAGACCTGTGCCTGCTCGCGCCGGCGGGCGAGAATGCGCTTGAGGTTGATCTGGTCGCTCCCGTGTTCGGACAGCTCCTTCGCGCCGCGGATGGCGAGCTGGATGAATTCGCCCGCGGCATCGCCGGCCTGCGGATTCAACCGGTAAAACGTCCGCTTGCCCTCGCGCCGCGATTGCACCAGGCCGGCGTCCTGCAGCAGGCCCAGGTGCGTTGAGATGCGCGATTGGCCCAGCCGGGTGACTTCCTGCAACTCGTTCACCGACAGCTCGTCGCGCTCCAGCAGCGCCACGATGCGCAGCCGCGTCGGGTCGGACAGCGCCCGCAATGATTTCAAGGTGGTGGACATGGTAATCAAGTCTAAACGTGTCGAGTCCGTCTTGCATGTTCCACAAGGAGTCTGAGAAAAGTTGCGGGCAATACCCGTCTGCCACGCTGGCGGACACTAGCTCGCTCCATTAACTCACAATGCAACTCTGGCATCTTCTCTTGGATTGCATGTGCAGCAGCGGTGGCTGCGAGCCTTCCCTTGGAAAGCTCCCAAAACCGCTGAATAGCAGCCTCTGTGCAGCCGACCTTACATAGCAAGGCGTGAACCTTCAAAATGTTCCGATACTGGTCGCCGCGGCCCACTCGCATGCTAAAAACAGGACCAAGCCCCACATGAGATGGACTGGTGCCTGAACGCTGGAGAAACCGACTGGCTGTTTTATTCATGGGATTGTTGGTGTCGCTTCTCTTTAGCTAGAGTGGAGCATTCAATAGTTCTCTGGTGATAATATGTTGTTTGTTTGATTGCATCACTCAAGTTGGGATTGCAGGCATGATAACAAGCCAATGCGGCCGCTGCGTTGGAACACCTAGCGTTCAGCCCAATCCACACACCGGCCAAAGAAGCTTCCATTGACATACGGGCAATTATCAAATCCCTGTAGTCGCCGTTCCCGTTGCAAAAACTCTTTAGCGTCGTCAAAACATCGAGCCATACCGGACGTAAATCGCCAGAAGCTTGCAGGGCACGCATGGCCAGAGTATGGAGCTCTCGGCGCTTCTCGCGTTCAGCTTCGGCCGGTTCGCGGTTGAGATAAATTTCGTCTTGAGGTTTGATAACAAACCGTGCCGGATTCACATCTTCACCCGCAGCATCGAGCATGAAGTTGCCACGTTGCTTTAGCCGTTTGACGGCCATCGCAGCCAACTTGGCGGGGTCAAACCGTTTTTTGTCGGGCTCGTCGCTCATTTCTTGCCTACAAGAGTGCAGAATGAAAGAGTCAAAATTTAATTTGACCTTTATTTAAAATATAATATCATCGTATCTTGATACGTCAATATGAATTAGGTTCAGACCGAACAATCTGATTACATGAGCAAAAACTACATCTTTTCCTCGGAGTCCGTGGGCGAAGGCCACCCGGACAAGGTTTGCGACACCATCTCCGATGCCGTGCTGGACGCCTGCCTCGCGCAGGACAAGTTCAGCCGCGTCGCCTGCGAGTGCTACGCCAAATCCAACGTCGTCACCATCGGCGGTGAAATCACGATTCCGAAAATTGGATACCGAAATCCCAGCGAGGTAATCGACTTCGTCCAAATTGCGCGCGACACCATCCGGGAGATCGGTTACGTCAATGACGACGATGTCTTTCACGCGGACAAGGTATTTGTAAATGTCATCATCACCGGCCAGTCCCGGGACATCGCTCAGGGCGTGGACGCCCGCAAGGCCAAGGGCAAGAAGACCGCCAAGCAGGGCGCCGGCGACCAGGGTTTGATGTTCGGCTATGCCTGCAACGAAACGCCCGAGCTGATGCCCGCGCCCATCATGTTCGCCCATCGCCTCGGGCGCGAGTTGACACGGATTCGCAAGAGCGGCAAGGGCCCGGCCTGGCTCCGGCCCGACGCCAAGTCCCAGGTGTCCGTGGAATATCGGAACGACAAACCCGTTGCCATCACCAACGTTGTCATTTCCACCCAGCACGCCGACAAACTAAACGGCCGCGAAGTCACGCACGCGGAAATCGAAAAGTTCTGCATCGAGCGCGTCATCAAACAAGTTTTGCCCGCGAAATTGCTGACCCGGAAGACTGAATTTCTCATCAATCCCACCGGCCGGTTTGTCGTCGGCGGGCCGCAGGGCGACACCGGCCTGACCGGACGCAAGATCATCGTGGACAGCTACGGCGGCATGGGCCGGCACGGCGGCGGCGCGTTCTCGGGCAAGGACCCGACGAAGGTGGACCGCAGCGCGGCATACATGGGCCGCTGGGTGGCCAAGAACATCGTGGCCGCCAAGCTCGCCGCGAAGTGCGAAATCCAGTTCGCCTACGCCATCGGCCATCCCGACCCGGTGAGCGTGAGCGTGGACACCTTTGGCACGGCGACCGTTCCCGAAAACAAAATCGTCCGCGCGGTCAACCGCGTGTTCAGTTTCCAGCCGGCGGACATCATCGAGCAGCTCGACCTGCGCCGGCCGATTTATTCCAAGACCACCAACTATGGCCATTTTGGCAAGAACGATCACGCGTTGACGTGGGAAAAAGCGGATAAAGTCAACGCTCTGAAACGAGCGTTGTGAAGTTTTCAGTTTTCAGTTTCAAGTTTTCAGACTGACAACTGAACACTAAAAACTAGAAACTTAAAATGCCCTATCAATCATTTGAGAAACTGGAAGTATGGAAAAGAGCCTGTCGGTTGGCGGTTGATGTTTGCCGGACGCTGGCCAAATCAAAACAGTATGTTCTCAAAGATCAAATGCAGCGCACGGCGATTTCCATTCCATCGAACATCGCAGAAGGCTCGGAGCGCGACAGCAAGCAGGACTTTGTTCGCTTTCTCCGGATTGCCAAAGGCTCTGCCGCCGAACTGCGAACTCAATGCTATATCGCTTTGAAACTTGAATTGCTGACCAAAGATGCCGCCGACAACTTCGTGCTGGAGACCAAGGAAATCTCCGCCATGTTGCAGGGACTCGTCCGCTCACTTTCGCCAAAACTGAAAACTGAAAACTGAACACTTGAAACTTATGGCTACAATCAAACTTTCACCGCCTCGCCCCAAATCCGCCAAAACCGGCGGCAACGGCGCGTCGCACGATTATTTCGTCAAAGACATCACGTTGGCCGACCTCGGCCGGCGCGAAATCGAGGTCGCCGAACAAGAGATGCCCGGGCTCATGGCCATCCGCGCCAAATACGGGCCACAAAAGCCGCTCAACGGCGTGCGGGTCTCCGGGTCGCTGCACATGACCATCGAGACGGCCGTGCTCATCGAGACGCTCGTCGAGCTCGGCGCGTCCGTGCGCTGGGCGTCGTGCAACATCTTTTCCACCCAGGACCAGGCCGCCGCCGCCATCGCCCGGGCCGGCATTCCCGTGTTCGCCTTCAAGGGTGAAACCCTCGAGGAATATTGGGAATTCACGCTCAACATGCTCACGCATCCGGGCAGCAAAGGCCCGCAGCTGATTGTGGACGATGGCGGCGACGCCACGCTGCTCCTGCACAAGGGTTACGAAATGGAGCAGGGCGACAACTGGGTCAACACGCCCAGCGACAGCCACGAAGTGTCCGTCGTCAAAAACCTGTTGAGGAAGTGTGCCAAGGAACGTCCGGGCTGGTTCACCAAGGCGGTCAAGGATTGGAAGGGTGTTTCGGAGGAAACCACCACCGGTGTGCATCGGCTGTACCAGATGCTCGAGGCGAAGAAGCTGCTGGTGCCCGCCATCAACGTCAATGATTCCGTCACCAAGTCGAAATTCGATAACCTCTACGGCTGCCGTGAATCGCTGGCTGACGGACTCAAGCGCGCGCTCGGCGTGATGATTGCCGGCAAGACCGCCTGCGTCTGCGGCTACGGCGATGTCGGCAAAGGCAGCGCCCATTCGCTCCGTGGCTTCGGCGCCCGCGTCATCGTCACCGAGATTGACCCCATCAACGCTCTTCAGGCCGCGATGGAAGGATTCAAGGTCACAACCATCGAAGACACGCTCGGTGAAGCGGACATTTACGTTACGACCACCGGCAATTGCGACGTCATCACCCTGGACCACATTTTGAAAATGAAAGACCAGGCCATCGTCTGCAACATCGGGCACTTCGACAACGAGATCCAGGTGGACCGGCTGAACAACGCCAAGGGCGTCAGCAAGGTGAACATCAAGCCGCAGGTGGACCGTTACGACCTGCCCGGCGACCGCAGCATTTATCTGCTCGCCGAAGGCCGGCTGGTGAACCTGGGCTGCGCCGAGGGCCATCCGAGTTTCGTGATGAGCAACAGCTTCACCAACCAATGCCTCGCGCAACTGGACCTGTGGAAAAACAAGGACGCCTACAAAGTGGGCGTCTACCGGTTGCCCAAGAAGCTGGACGAAGAAGTCGCGCGGCTGCACCTGGAAAAAATCGGCGTGAAGTTGACGAAGCTCACGAAGAAGCAGGCCGACTACCTCGGGGTGCCGGTGGACGGGCCGTACAAGCCGGAACATTACCGCTACTGAGCGAATTCGAATCTGAAAGCACGAAAGGCGAACGGTTTTCCGTTCGCCTTTCGTGTTCATTGCTCAGCTGCCGCTGCCACAACCTCCTCAGTTGACAATCACCGTGTAGTTAATCTCCGCACTGAACGGCCCACCGACGAAGTCTACAAACGCGGCTCCGTCCAAGGTGGCGCGAATGGTAACGTGGTGCCTGCCTTTGTTGAGCGGCGACAGGAACGCTCCAATTTGAATGATATGTTCGCTGCCATCGGGGGAGGTGGGCGTTGGCACGGGACCGCCGATATAGCCCGCGTCATCGAGGGAATAAACACGGCCGTCCACCTCCACTTCCAGGTCGTGGACGCCAATCTGGTCGCGGCCAAAAATGTAACCGGCAGCGCCGGACTTGTCTGCGGGCCAATCGCCGATGACCGGGGCGGAGTCGTCAATGAAAAGGACCTTCACGTAGCAGAACGTTCCCGGCTTCACCACAAAGGTATTGTTGCCGGTGGACGACTGATCGTAGATGATTTGAAAAGGTGTCTTTGGGTAATACGCCGGGTCGTTCCCGCTGATGCTGAAATTGGCCACCACGGAAGCCATGTTATCCAGAGAATACCCGTAAGGTCGCGCCTGCGGCGGGAGGATCTCTCCGGACCTGCTGTTGGCCGGACACGGCGATGCCGCCAGGCTGGTCCGAGCGGCCAGCGTTGCGGCGGCCAGGCAACCGATGGCCAGGGTGATTGCGAAGCGACGCAACCAGGAATGACGGGTTTGGATTACTGTTGTCTTCATTTTGTTTCCTTTCTTGTTTTGGCGATGATCGCCGGTTTTGTTCTAACTGACTCAACGACTAATCCGAAATCTCGGAGTAAAACGGGTCAGAAAAGTTTGTGAAGTTTTGGGAGGCCACGGCCAGACCTGGAGCAAAACGACCCCCGCACGAGTTCATGGAGCTGGCTGGGCCAAACTCGCACCCGAAGGACATCACTGGTTTTGTTGTTTCCGGATTTCGCGAAGCAGCCAGGCGCGGGCATAGGTCCAGTGGCGCTTGGCCATGGTGTCCGAAATGCCCAGCACCTCGGCGGCCTCCTCCAACGTCATGCCGACGAAATATCGCAGCTTGACCAGCTCGGCTTTTTGCAGGTCGCGTTTGGCGAATTCCTCCAGCACTTCATTGACTGCAAGCATTTCGTCATCCTTGGCTGCGGAAGCGATTTCAACCTCGTCAATGTTGAGCCGTGGCTGACCGCCGCCATGGCGGAGCGCAGCCTTTCGGCGCGCGTTCTCGATGAGAATCCGCCGCATCGCTTCGGCGGCAGCCGAAAAGAAGTGCGCTCGTCCATCCCATTTCTGCGGCGTGTGGGCGACCAAACGCAGATACGCCTCGTGGACCAGCGCCGTCGGTTGCAGGGTTTGACCAGCTTGAATTCTCGCCATCTTGGCGGCGGCAAGACGGCGCAATTCGCCGTAAACCAAGGGCAGCAACTCCTCGGCGGACTTCTGGTCGCCTTGTTCGATGGCAGAAAGGAGGTGCGTCACGTCGTTCATTTGTCTGCTGCTGAGGAAACGGGCGTCTGGTCGATCAATGATTTCGCTTCGCCGCGGAGGTATTCCGGGATGTTCCAGGCCCCGTTGACCAAGTAGTCATTGTCGCTGGGATTTTGGTAGAGCTTTTCCGCCTCGCTCCAGCTAGCGCGAGCCGCTTCCGGCTGATTGAGGCGGGCCAGCGCAGCGGCCTTTACATAACGGGTCGCCGCGCACCGCGGCGGATAATCATCTTCTTGACGATCTGTCCACTGGATGGCCGACTCGAATTTACCTCGCCGGTAATCCGCCAGCGGCTTGACCTGTCTGGCCCACCAGCGATTGAGGTTTGAATCAACCAACTCGCAAGCTCGCTGGAAATCGTCTGCCTGCGCCGCCAGGAGCGACGTTGTCACGATCCACCAGTGGGTCATGCCCGTGCGGTCCACCTTGGGAAGGTGCTCCAGAAACAGATGACATTGCTGGCGGTATTCATCGAGTTCGCCGCCCAGCAGCTCCGCCGTGACCAGTTCGCTCCAGATCTCGGGGTCATCCGGAGACAGTTCGCGGGCGCGGACGAAGTATTTGGTGGCGGGCCTCCATCCTTCAAGTTGTGCAGTCAACCTGCCCACCAAGCCCCAGTAAATCGCGTTGGACGGAGAATTTTCCGCCTGCTGCAAGAGAATCGCCTGCGCCTCGCTTCCCTTGTCTCGCCGCAGCAGAGCCAGGGCCAGGAAGCGGCTGATGATCGGCATGTAAGGATAATCCTTGTCGTAAATTTTGCGGTATAGTTCGTAGCACTGGCGAAAAGTGCTTTCCGCTTCCTCCAACTTGCCTGCATGCAACTGCACTTGACCCAGCATCAGCAACGCATTGGCGACTCTGGGATGATCCGGTTCGAGATTGTCGCGTAACAAGGCAAGTGCTTCGCGCGCCAGCGATTCGGCTTCGACATAGTTCGAAATGCCACTGTTAGCTCCGGCCAGGAATCCCAAGCAATTGGCCAGACTCACCGGATTCGTGCCCAGCTGACGGTATAACCCGGCGGCTTCCCGCGCATAAGGCACGCCCTCCTCCGATGTCAAGCCCCAGCCCGCAAAGGAAGAAGCCCGGTCCATCAAACACGCCGCCAGAGTCTTCGTGTCGCCGCACTGGCGTGCGATATCTAGCGCCAACTGACAGTTAGTCTGGCCGTGGGCAAGGTCGTTAAGAAAGCATTGCGTGTGGCCGAGCGCACCAAGTGCTCTGGCCAGTTTGGCGCTCCTTTCGCCTGGCGCCTTGCGATAGCTGTCCACCGCGTGTTGATAATTTGTGGTCGCGCGCGCGCGATCCCCAATATCCACAAAAGTCAGTCCGAGCGTGAACCAAAGGTCTCCTTGAACCTCCGGCTGATCTTTGAACTCGCTGCCAACGCGCGCGGCGGTTTTGTCCAGCATTTCGCGCAACACGGTGACATCCCGACCGCGCGCCACGCTGGGTCCGGCGGCCTTGAGCATGTCGGTGAGGAACTGCGCCACCTGTTGACTGTTCTTTTCCTTCGTTTCGGCCATTTGCCGCAACCTCTCCTGCTCCTGTTCCGCGCGCACGGCCCGCCTCGCCTCCAACGTGCTCAGGATCAGACCGAGGGCGAGTGCCGCCATGACGGTTGCTGCGGCAGCAAAGCCAAACTTGTGACGCCGGACGGTTTTCTGGAACTCGTAGAACTTGCTGGGCGGTCGTGCCACCACCGGTTCGCAATTCAGATGCCGTTGAATGTCGGCCGCCAAACCATTGGCGGTTTCGTAGCGGCGGGCACGCTTTTTCTCCAGACACTTCATCACTATCCAATCCAAATCACCGCGCACGGCGTGAATCAACTTCGGCGGTTCGGCGCAGCGATGATGCGCCACAATCGTGAGATCCGCCTGCACCATCGTGCTCAGCCGCGTGGAGGGTTTGAGCGGCTCCTTTTCGCAAATTGTGCGCCGCATCGCGTCCAACCCCGCTTCCAGCAACTCTTTCGCCTCAAACGGCGTCCGGCCGGTCAACAGCTCGTAGAGCAGCACGCCCAAACTGTAGATGTCGCTGCGCGTGTCAATGTCGAGACTGGTCATCGCCGCCTGCTCGGGACTCGTGTAGGCCGGCGTCCCGACGAATTGTTCAAAAGCCGTGTAAATCGTGCGGTCGGTGAGCCGGCCCTGCGTGGCCTTGGCGATGCCAAAGTCAATGACCTTCGGCACCGCCACGCCGTCATTGACCGTCACCAGAATGTTCGACGGCTTGAGGTCGCGATGGATGACTCCCTTCTGATGCGCGTGTTGAACTGCCTGACAAACCTTGATGAACAATTCGAGCCGCTCCTTGGTGGAGAGATTGTTCTGATCGCAGTAGTCGGTGATTTTGACCCCGCGCACCAATTCCATGACGAAGTAGGGCCGTCCCGTTTCCGTCGCTCCCGCATCCAGCACCTTGGCGATATTGGGATGATCCATCAGGGCCAGCGCCTGGCGCTCGGCCTCGAACCGCGCGACCACCTGCTTGGTGTCCATCCCCAGCTTGATGACCTTGAGCGCCACTCGCCGCCGCACCGGCTCGGTTTGTTCAGCCACATAGACGACGCCGCAACCGCCTTCGCCGATTTGCTCCAGCAGCTTGTAGCGGCCGATGCGATCACCCGCCCTTTCCAGGACGGGAACGGTGGCCGTGGCAGTGGGCGGCGCAGCGGCCGCGGGCGCTTCCATAAAGCCACCGCCGCCTTCGTGCGCCTCAAGTAATTCCCCGAGGCGCGCGCGCAACGTCCCGTCACCCGCGCACGCCTTGTCGAGAAACGCGGCTCGCTTCGCCGGCGGCAGTGCCAGCGCCGAGGCAAAAATCGTTTCCTCGCGGTCCGATGCGTTCATGGGTCTGACCGGCATTATCCATCCAGCAATCCGAAATCCGAGTACAAAACGGGCCAAAAATCGTCATGGGCATTCGATCGATCTCCTCGCCGAAGGCCGGCTGGTGAACCTGGGCTGCCCCGAAGGCCATCCGAGCTTCGTCATGTCAAATTACCGGATGCATCCGGCAGAATTGGAGCCGTATTTCTCGAAATGGGAAACAAAATGGCACGAGTCGGGTGGCAAGGACATCGATAATCCCAAAATTCCTATAATGTTAGTCGTCGCGGGAGGCGAACTGGTTTACCGGAAACCTGCTGGCTGATTTTTACGCCAACTCCAGTTTTGATTCGGCGCGCGTGGTTTCGTCGTGGACGCCGAGAATCAGCTGGACGTCGGGATGCACATCGGCATTGCCGGTTTTCGAAATGAGTTGGCAGGTAGCGAATTGTGCGGCCAACTGGTCATATTTCGACTGCCATTGGTTGAAGCGGTTTACCGCCTTTTCATTTTCAAACGGCCAACGCACCGGCGGACGGTCGCCGTCGCAACGCCAGTATTTTGGCGTCAATCGCGCCCGGAAACATTTCTGGGTTTTACACAGGCGGCGATAGAGCGGATCGGCACCGAGCGCGTCAAAGACACCCTCAGAAGCCGCCGTTTCCGGATCGAACACGGCATGTGTGGCCAGCAATCGGAGCCCGGCGCGCGTCCGATAAATCCGCCAGCCCCAATCGGAGTGATTGCGCGCCCACATTTC
>DATJOW010000076.1:0-41030 GCA_035506715.1 Candidatus Acidiferrum sp.
GCGTCGTCACGTGCGCCTTCACCGTCAGGACAAAATCAATTTCGTCACCGCAGGCCGCTGCATCAAACCGGGCCACATAGTCCATCAGGCTCCGTTTGCGCGACACCGGCGAAGGCTTGGACATGAAATACGGGAATTCGATTTCCAGGTGCGACGTGGCCGAGTGCAGTCGCTTTTGCAGCGAGTGGAGGATATCCCGGAGGTTTTCCACGTGGATGACATTGCCATGTTCATTGAGCGCCTCGACGAACCGGCTCATGTGGGTCCCCTTGAATTCTTTGGGCAAATCAACAAACATCCCGATGGTCGCCACGGTGTTTTGCACACTGTTCGCTTTGTCGCGCACCTGGATGGGGAATCGCAACCCGCGCACGCCCACCTTGTCGATCCGCAGCTCGCGATGATCGCGCTGGCTCTGCATATCGTGCAAGCCCGGAGCGATTGCGTTCGGTCGGGCGCCCCCACCCTGCTTTCGGCTGGTTTTCCGCATGGAGCAAGAGTAGCAGGTTTGCCCAATTTGGCAAAAGGTTCCGGGAACATGTGTCTGGACATGGCCAAGTGAAGTGTTAAGCTGCCCGGCCGTTTATGTTGAAACCCGTTTCTTCCACCCGTGCCCTGGCTGGCGCCGCTTTGCTTATTCTGATTCCCCTTGCCGCCGCCGCCGATACTTTCCGCGTCGCCACGTACAACGTTGAAAATTATCTCGACCAGCCGACCGAATCGCGTCGCTTCGTCAAGTCCGCCAAGGCGAAGGCCAAAGTCTGCGAAAGTATCAGCGCCTTGAATCCAGACGTGATTGCGCTCGAAGAAATGGGCAGCACCAACGCCCTGCTGGAATTGCGCGCCTCGCTCAAGGTCAACGGGCTGGACTTCCCCCATTGGGAACACGTTCAGGGATGGGACACGAACATTCACGTCGCGGTTTTGAGCAAATTCCCCATCATCGCGCGTCATCCGCACACCAACGAAAGCTTCCTGCTCGACGGCCGCCGCTTTGCCGTCAGCCGCGGCATCGCCGAGGTGACTCTCCAGGTGAGCACAAACTTCACCGTCACCCTCCTGGCCACTCATTTGAAATCGCGGCGCCAAGTGCCCGAGGCGGACGAAGCTCAATTACGCCTCGAAGAGGCAAAAGTGTTGCGCGGCCTCATCGACCAGCAGTTTCAGTCCGACCCGCAGGCCAAATTAATCGTGCTCGGCGATTTCAACGACGTGAAGGATTCCGAATCCACGATGGCGGTCATCGGCCGCGGCAGATTCAAGCTCACCGACACCCGCCCGGCCGAACGGAATGGCGACAATGAGCCGAACGAGGTGGCCCGCTTCGAGCCGCGCAATGTCACCTGGACGCATTATTACGGCAAGGAGGACACGTATTCGCGGATTGACTACCTCCTGATCAGCCCGGCCCTGACCCGGTATTGGGTGAAGGACGGAACCTACGTTTTGACGATCCCCAACTGGGGGGCCGGCTCCGACCATCGGCCGATTATGGCCACGTTTGAAACGACGGCAAAACCTTGAATCCGCCAAGGGAGGCTGGACCTCGCAGCGTTCTGGCGCGGCGCCGCGGCAATGAAAATTCGTGGCCGGCCCGGCAAGCACGCTATAACCCTTCCGACTTGGCCATCAAATTCCGCCACGCGCTGGAGCAGCCAGCCGGCCGCGGCCATCCCTGACCAAGGCACGCCTTGTGCCCAGCTACTGACGGTTACGGCAGCGGCCGGGCGCGGAAGAAGCGGTACGGGAAGACCGTGTTCGTGTAGTAGAACGTGGCCGTGGCGCTGCTCATCCCGACATCCCGGATGAAATCCCAGTTCTGGAAATCAAATGAGGCCTGGATTTCGTTCGTGGTGCCAATCGTGCCGGACAGGATGAATTGGTACCGGTTATTGCCAAGACAGGTCGGTGTGCCGCCAGCAAATGACGGATTGGCCACGGGCGCCGTGAGGAACCCGAGCCAGAGTTGGAAATCGGCGGGGACGGCAACCCCGCTATAGCCGAAGAGGCGCTCGGTGTTCGGCGCAGGGTCCAGCGAGGTAACGCAGCCGCCCAGCGCAAGGTTGCCGCCGCTGCTGGCCTGGGCCGCCGCGAGAAAATCGCTGTTGAGCGGAATGCTGATCTTCAGGCCGCTTTCCGCAACATAGACATCCCGCCCACCGTAGCACGTTCCGCTGCCCAGGTCGGCATAGGTGTTGGTGGCGCTCGATGCGTTGTTGGTCAAGCTGACAATGGAGGTCGTCACATCATGAAGCTGGTAGGTTTCAAAGCCATTGAGGCTGGTATTGGTATAGGAATTCAAAAGCAACTGAGCATTGATGAGTTGGCCCGACAATGCCGGCAAACCAAAGACAAAGAAGTTGCGATAAAAGCCTCCCGACTCCTCGCCCACGGCGTAGTTAGGCCACGTGGCGGTGTGCGTTCCCGCGCTGTTATACCATCCACTGGCGAAACCATTGATGGCCATCGCTGTGCCGAAAGTCAGCCGCAACTGCACATCGCTGGCTGGCGCACTGAGGCTGTTCAGAAACACGTTGCGGTTATTCGTGGGGTCGAGGCCGAAGACGGTACCGCCAATCGCAATCTGGCCGCCGCTGGCCGCCGTGGCGTCATTCAGGAACGTGACGTTCAGGGGGATGATCATCTTCTCTCCCGATTCCAAAACTGATGCGCTACGAATGCCATAAATGGGACCGTCACCCAAATCGTTGTAGATGCCGGTGAGCCCCGAGCCGCCTCCTTCCAGGTCGGCGATACTGTTGGTCACCTGGTGGAGAATGTAGGTTTCCTGTCCGTAAAGACTGGTGTTGTTGTAAGAATTGATGATCAACTCGGCCTGGACGATGGAACCGCTGAACACCGGCACATTGAAGACAAACCAATCATTGTAAAGTCTCGGCCCCAACCGGCCCGCCAGATAGTTTCCGTTACCGGGATTGTGAAAGCCCGTATCGTTGTACCAGCCACGATCGACCGCGTTGAGCGTCATGGTTTTGTTCGTCACCCCCCATAGAGTCAGAACGACATCGTTCCCGTCGCCGCCGTTGTAGTTGATGCGGAAGGTGTCGCCGCCCGCAGTGAACTGCGCGCCGTTAGGCAGGCCGTTGAACGTGCCGGTGATGGCGTCGGCGCCGTCATTGTTGACGATGATGAACTGGTCGCCGATGGCGCCCGGCAGGCCAGGGCCGGAGTTCACGACCAGCGTGGCATTGGCCAGGCTGTTCGTGCCGCGCACGTTCAGCTGGTCATAGCCGACTCCCGGCGTCGGGCCATTGAGGTCCACCGAAAAAGTGCCGGTGGCGGAAAAAACCACGTTGCTAGTGGTGAGAATGCCGGGGCTGTTGCCGGGGGCGATGGTGCCGTTGGCGGTGATTGAGCCAACCGTGCCGATTCCGCCCAGCGTGGCGCTGCTATCAACAATCACAGGGCTTTGAGGCTGGAAACCGTTGACTGCCAGTTTGCCGGTGAAAACGTGTGTGACGCCGGCGGAGAAGGTGTTACCGCCGGTGAGGGTCAGGGTTCCCGAGCCGGACTTGCCGATGGTGTATCCTGGAGCGTATCCGATGCCGGTGAAAGAGCCGTCGAACTGGCTGGTGCCGTTCAACCCGCCGATATTGAGCCAGCCGCCCGAACCAAAATGGACCGCACCTGCACCTTCGAGGGTGTTGATGAAGTCGTAATAGGTCCCCATTTCCAACAGGCCGCCGGTATTCACGAGCACATCGGCCCCATTGGCAATTTGACTGTTGGCCGCCAAGAGCACGGTACCGCTAATGACCAGGTTGGTAGGCACGGCATTGACACCTGCCGTTTTGTTCAGCACCAGTGTCGTAGTGTCGTGGGGCCCCGTATCCACGGTGGTGGTGCCAGCGTAGGTATTGGCGGCGGAGCCATCCAGGTAGAGATGACCACCCACAGTCAAATTGCCCTGGGGATTGGTGAACATCTCAATGCCGCCCGGGCCACTGATGGGACCGCTGAGATGGAGGACAGCGCTGGCTTCAATAACTGATATAATACAATTCCCGTTTACCGTGATCGGCCCCACCCAATAATTCGTAGTCTCGTCACCGCAACCCAAATCGCCAAACCCGCCACCAGAGCCATATAGCGTGAGCGGTTCATTGGTAATTCCGATGCCCCCCTCCAACAAGAGGCTGCTCCAATTGGTCACGATGGTGCCGCTGCTGGTGGACCCCAGGGCCCAAGGGTTCTGGACTTCGAGATAGCCGTTCTCGATAATCGTCAGGCCGGAATAGGAATTGCTGGCATCAAGCATCAAGACGAATTGTCCGGTCTTAATAAGATCGGCCGTGCCGCTCAGGGAGGCCGGAACAAGCAGGTCCCCTTCCACGTCCCAGGTCGAATTGCCACTCCCGATGTTCACCTTGCCATAAATATAGGAATAAGCGATACCGTCCTCGTACACCGTGTTGTTCGGCGCAAGGGTCAGGAGACCGGTCCCGGTCATGAGGTTACCCTCATACAAGCTGAGGTAGTTTCCGATAGTCTCATTGTAACTGTTCAAATCCAAAGTACAGCCTGACCCAATGGAAATACTGGCCGAATCGGCAATCTGTTCGCTGGCCCCCAAACGCACGGTGGCCCCGGAATTGATGTATAAAGATCCGGGAATCGTTCCGTTGGAAACCGTTTTGTTCAAAATGAGGATTCCGCCGGAAACGACGGTGATCCCGCTGTAGGTGTTGGCCGCCGCACCGGCCAGAGTCAGGGTGCCACTCCCGTTTTTATACAAGGAACCGGCCCCGGTTATAACCCCGCTGAATGTGGATGAGCCGTTGGCATTTCCGACGACAAGGCTGGTTGATGAAGAATCCAGGCTCACTGTACCACTTCCGCTTAACGCATCAATGACCTCACTCGTGGGCGGTCCCAGATGCAACAATGCGCCGCTGTTGATGGTTACATCCGCGGCGGGATTGATCTGGGGGATGCCGGTAACACTGGCCACGGTGCCCGTAATGACCAGATTGCCCGGTATGGCTCCGTTGGCCGCGGGAGCGATTTTCTCAAGCACCAGCGTGGTATTGGTATCCACAATGGTGGTTCCGGTGTAGGAATTGGCGCTGGGACCATCGAAATAATGCGAACCCCCGCCGGCCGCGGAGCCGAACAGCTCCAGGCCGCCCGGGCCGGTGATCGGCCCGTTGATATGGAGCGCCGAGGAAGAGTTCCACGTATCCAGGGTGCTGTCGGCGTTGTTGGTGATCGGCCCCGCCCAGGTATTGATACCGCTCTCAACATCCAGTGCGCCCCAAGCGCCACTGATGCCCGGCCCGTTCAGGGTGAGCGGCTCATTGGTGATGCCAATGTTGCCATCGAGGACCAGGGTGGCCTTGTTACTGACCACCGTGCCGTTGTTGGTGGTGCCCAGCGCCCAGGGATTCTGCACGTACAAAATCCCCTGCCGCACGACCGTCAGGCCGGTGTAGGAATTGGACGCCGTCAAATACAGGTAGCCCTGGCCGGTTTTGACGAGGTCGGCCGCTCCGTGCACCGCCGCGTTCATGAAGAGCTGGGCTGACGGCGCATTCGTAAACAGCACGGGCGGGCTCAATTGCAGATTACCGGACACCGTGGCCGCGCCGGTGTTGGTGACCGTGCCCGCGATGGTCAAAGTGCCATTGCCGGTGGTGATCTGGCCGCCACCGAGCGTCAAGGGCGAGACAGTGTCGCTATAACCATTGAGGTCCAACACGCCTGAGTTCGTTATGGTTATTGGGGTCACGATCGAGAATATCTGATAACCGCCCTGGTAGCGAACGATGACGGTTCCAATGCCGTTGCCAATCATCAAACCCGCGCCGTACGGCGCTATGGCCGCTACGTTGCCGACCTTGGCGAGATCCAATTCCCCTTCCTTGACCGTGGTCAGATTGGTGTAGCTGTTGGCGGTCGAGCCGGAATAGGTCAACGTGCCCAGACCGATCTTGGTGACGTTACTGACGAAAACGCTCCCCCCCAATGAGCCGGCCAGGTTGAGGCTGACGCCGTTGCTGACGAGGATCGTGATATTCGCGTTGGAAAACGTGAGGTTGTTGTAAATCGTGTTGGCCCCGGTGGTGTTGGTGGCGACCAGGCTGTTGGTTACCATGAAAGCGTTGCCGTAGATGCTGTAGCCGCCGCCGGCACCGTTGAAAACAATTTGGTTCAGATTCAGGTTGGCAAGGTTGTTGGTGTTGGTCTGGTTCGGCTGACCGGCAGGAAAGATGAGTGTGTCGAAGTTCTGGGGCGTGCCGGCACCACCCCAGTTGGCGCTGTTGTTCCAGTTGGCGTTCGCGCCGCCGCTGCCTGACCAGGTCAAAACGGCGCTGCGGGCTGACACGCAAATCAACCCCGCGCACGCCAGGATAATCAAGACGCGGTGACGAATCGCACTGGGATTTGGAAATATGACGAAGAATGTCCACTTGCTGAACTCACGAATCGTTTTCATCCGAGTCCTTTCGCTGAGGGTCACTGATTAGAGAAATAGTACAGGACTAACCCAACAAAATGTCAATCATAAAATAAGATTTCTTGTAAATTCATACGATGACCATTCAGCTTTGTTGATTGTTGCCAGCACGTTGACCCTGCGGTCAAACTGCTGAATCAACCAATGAAAAGCCAACCGCCTTTAGTCGAACAGATTTGGTAATCTGAGAATCTGCGTTTGAATCGGAAAGTTGGTCACAACAGTTCCGGCTTGGCCATCAATTCCGCGATGCGCTGGAGCAAGCGGCCGGCTGCGCCGCCGTCGAGCACGCGATGGTCGAAGCTCAGCGTCAGGTTCGCCTCCATAATCGGCACGAACTGGCCCTTCACGGAATCCCAGCTCGGCGCGTGACGGGCCGCGCCCATGCCCAGCACCAGCGTCTGTTCCGGCAGCGGAATGGGCGTGGCCCATTCCAGGCCGAACGTGCCGAAGTTCGTCACGGTGGCAATCGAACCCCCGGTGGCTTCCACCGGCAATTTGCGGTCGCGCGCCAGCGCCACCAGTTCATTGTACGGCTCAATCAAATCCTTGAGCGACCGCTTGTCCGCGTTACGGATCACCGGCACCAGCACGCCTTCCTCGGCCTCGACGGCAAAGCCGATGTCGATGGCCGAGGGATGTACGATCTTGCTGCCGACCAGCCGGCCGGCGGGCGCGCTTTTTTCCGCCAGTGCCACCGCCAGCGCGCGCAGAGCGCAGAGCGCCGGGCCGGGTTTGGGCCGCGCCACCTTGCGGTAGACGAACAACGGGTCCAGGCATACCGGCATGCCGACGTGCGCCAGCGGCCGGGTCCAACTGCGCCGCATGGCATCGGCCACCGCCACGCGCATGGACGAGGCCTGGCTGATCTTTTGCCTTTCCAGATGGGCGATGAACCGCTCGAAATCTTCCACGGTCACGCGCCCGGCGGCACCGCTGCCCGCGATCCCCGCCAGGTCGGCGGCGTGCAGGCCAAGTTCGTTCATGCGCGCCTTGAGCCGCGGCGAAAGAAAACTCGCCCCCGCGGCATTGGCCGGCACCGGCAATCCCCGCACGGTCGGTTGAACGCGGTTCTTGCTGCCATTCCCATCGCCGCCCGACAGCCGCTCCGTATCGCCGGTTTTCACGGGCGCCGGAACGTCCAGCCCCAGGCGCGCCGCCTCCTCCCGCGTGGCCTCGATATGGCCCAGTACGGCCCCGACGGGGTAGCTTTCATTCAGTTGGGCGGTGAAGGCTTCAACGCGCCCGCGGCAGGGCGCCGTGACGTTCAGGTTGGCCTTGTTCGTCTCCACTTCGATCAGATCCTGGTCGGCTTCGACGGTGTCGCCGGGACGGACGAGGAAATTAATAATGTTGGCCTCGGCGATGGATTCGCCGAGTTGCGGCATGATGATGGGGATGCGCGGCATGTTTAGAAGCGGAGATGGCAGATGGCAGATGGCGGATGGCGCGGCAATTCCATCCTGAATTTTCCATTTTCCAATCTCGTTTTGTGGGCTGAATTCATTTTTACAGGCGAAGCAATTTGCGGGCGGCGGCGGCGACGGCCCGCACGGTGGGTCGGTGCGCGGCCCACAGGTTGGGATGGTAAGGCACGGGCGTGTCCTTGGCATTGAGTCGCTGGGGCGGCGCATCCAGCAGGCCGTGACCTTCGCTCGCGACCCGCGCGATGACTTCCGCCGTCACCCCGCCCCACGGCCAGGATTCGCCCACGCACAACAGGCGGCCGGTGCGGGCCACACTGGCCACTACCGTGTCGGTGTCGAGCGGCTTCACGGAACGCAGGTCCACCACCTCGATCTCCCAGCCTTCGGGAGCGAGCTCGGCCGCGGCGGCGAGCGCTTCGTGCACCATGGCGCTGTACGCCACGATTGTCAGGTCGCGACCTTCGCGAGCGATGCGGGCCTTGCCGATGGGCAATGCCTCGCGTGGCAATTGTTCCGCCTTGAGATGGTAGTATAGAAACTTGTGCTCGCAAAAAATCACCGGGTCATCAATGGCCACCGCTTCCAGCAACATGCTGTAGGCGTCTTCCACGGTCGCCGGCGTCATGACCACCAGCCCGGGATAATGCGCATAGATAGTTTCCAGATTCTGGCTGTGAAACGGTCCGCTGCCGGAGGTTCCCCCCACCGGGAGGCGCACGGTAATCGGGCAGGGCACGCTGGTGCGCCAAAAGAGCGTGGCGGCCTGGTTGACGATCTGATTGAAACCGACGGTGGAAAAATCCGCAAATTGCATTTCAATGATCGGCCGCATCCCCTCGATCGCCGCGCCCACCGCCAGTCCGACCATCGCGTCTTCGCTGATCGGCGAGTCAATGACGCGTCCGGGGAATTCTTTCGCCAGATTCTTGGTGGCTTTGAAAGCCCCTCCGAACACGCCGACGTCCTGGCCATAGATGAACACCCGTGCGTCGTCGCGCAAGGCATGGGCTTGCGCTTCACGGATGGCTTCCAAGTAGGTCAGGCTCATGCCGGGTTCGAGTCGTTGTGTGTTTCTCTCAAGTCCCGGGACGAAATCGCGCACCAATCCTCTCCGAACGGGTCGGGTGCCGGCTCGTGCTGGACTTGGGCCACGGCCTCTTCGATTTCGTGGATGGCCCGGCTCCGCCAGGTGGACAACTGCGCGGGGTCCGCCCATTTTTGCCGGAGCAGAAATTCCTCGGCCACTTTCAGGCAATCGCGCCCGACCGGCGAGGCTTTCAATTTCGGATCAATGTAACCGGCATCGTCGTGTTCGCCATGCCCGCAGAGCCGGAGCAGGGTGGCGATGACGAGTTGCGGACCCTGGCCGGCGCGCGCGCGCGTTACGGCATCGCCCACCGTTTTCAGGCAGGCCGACAGGTCGGTCCCGTCCACCGAGTCCACTTCAACCCCATATCCCGCGGCGCGAGACGCGAGATCGTGGCAGGCGAATTCGCGCTCGTTCGGCGTCGAATAGGCGTAATGATTGTTGGCAATGACAAGGACCAGCGGCAATTTTTCAACGGCGGCCTGGTTGAGTCCTTCATGAAAAGCGCCCGTGGCTGTGCCACCGTCGCCAATGCACGCCGCGCCCACCGTCCCCGGCACCCCTTTCAGCCGGCGCGCGAATAATACGCCGTTGACCACCGAAATCATGGCCCCCAGGTGACTGATCATCGGCAAGTAACCCTCCCGGGGCCGCCCGCGATGGACGTTGCCGTCCCGCCCGCGCATCGGACCCAGTGCCGAGCCGAGGTAGGTTCGCACCGCGTCAATGACGGTTTCGCCGAAGACCAGCCGGCCGGCGGTGTCGCGGATCAGCGGCGCAAAAACGTCGCCTTTCCTGAGCGACTGGCCAACGGCAACACTCAAAGCTTCCTGGCCGCGGCCGATGAAGACGCCGCCGTGAATTTTACCGGCGCGGTAAAGCCCGGCGAATTTTTCGTCCAACAACCGTGCCAGCAACATGTAGCGAAAGGCGGCAAGGTGAGCTTCGCGCGCCGGAACCACGCCGCTCACCGGATCGGGGTTGAGCACCGTTTGCAGCATGGACACGAGTTTATCTCCGCCGGCGCGCCCTATCAATGTTTCTTTCCGCGCCGATAAATCGGACACTCCTGTCCAACTCCGTTCACACCTTGCCGCGGGCGCAGCCCGGCGGGGTCCCGGCAACACCCAAACACGCAATTTTGCAGGCAGATTGCCCGAAAATCCGATTGGCCAACGGCGGTCGATTCGCTTAATAAGGAACGGTTCATGCTTCCTTCCGTCAAAATGTTGGATATTGAGTCATGAATCAACCGGCGTTCCAAATCCTGCTCGTCAGCAACGACCCCAAGTTGCTGGCGACGTTGTCCAAGGTATTGCATGCCGACAACGTCACTTTTGCCTTGGAGCACACGGCCAGTGACGCCTTGCAGAGCTTGGGGGCCCGGGCGGTGGATTTGCTGCTGGTGGACCTGGCGTCGCTGAACGAGGAAGGCTTTGAACTGCTCCGCCAACTGCGGGAGAATTCGCCGGCCGCATTCACGCTGGTGATTGCGCTCATCGGAGCCGACAAGAAGACGGATCAACTGCGCGCGTTCGACTTCGGCGTGTCCGATTGCATGAGTCCGCCGTTTGATGACCTGGTGTTTCGCGCCCGGTTTCGCGCCCACCTGGAGACCAAGCGCCGGCACGACGCCCTCGAGCGGCACAATTTCAATCTGACCGAGGCGCGCCAGAGCGCGGAAACCGCCGCGCGCGCCAAGTCGGAATTTCTGGCCGCGATGAGCCACGAAATCCGCACGCCGATGAACGGCGTCATTGCCATGGTCAGCCTCCTGCTGGAAACGCCGCTGAGCGGCGAGCAGCGGAGTTATCTGGAAACCATTCACACCAGCAGCGAATCCCTGCTGGCAATCGTCAATGACATCCTGGACTTCTCCAAAATCGAGGCGGGCAAACTGGAACTCGATTCCCGCCCGTTCAATCTGCGGGCCGCGGTGGAAGATTCGCTCGACCTTCAGGCGGCGCGCGCGTTCGGCAAGGGGCTGGATCTTGCTTCCCAGATCGACGATGGCATTCCCACCATGGTTGAAGGGGACTCGCTGCGGCTGCGGCAGGTGCTGGCCAATCTGTTAAGCAACGCCATCAAGTTTACGGAAAAAGGCGACATCCTGGTCCAGGTGAAGTTGCTGTCGCTCAAACCGGACGAGGCCCAGAACCATTCGCTGTTGCACCTCCATTTTTCCGTGCGCGACACCGGCGTTGGCATCCAGCCGGAAAGGCTGGCCCGCCTGTTCAAACCATTTTCCCAAGGCGATGCCTCCACGGCACGCCACTACGGCGGCACCGGTCTCGGTCTGGCCATCAGCAAACAACTCGTGGAGTTGATGGGCGGCAAAATGTGGGCGGAAAGCTCGCCCGGCTCCGGCTCGACCTTCCATTTCACCATCAATGTCCAGGCCGAACCGCAACCGGCGGCCTTCGCCCTCGGCGGGCGCCAGTCCAAACTGGCGGATTTGCGGCTGCTGATCGTGGATGACAACGCCACCGTCCGCCGCGTCATCGCCGAGCAGGTGACCAAGTGGGGGATGAACCCGTGCGGAGCCGAAGGTCCGCAACAGGCCTTGGAATGGCTCAAGAAGGGTGAAACCTACGACCTGGGCGTGCTGGACTTGCAGATGCCCGGCATGGATGGTCTGGCTTTGGCGATGGAAATCCACAAACTGCCCGGTGCGGCGATGTTGCCCCTGGTCCTGCTCATGCCCCTGGGATTGCACTCGGACGCGCCTGGCAGCACGCACATTGTTTTCGCCCACACCGTCAACAAACCCGTCAAATCGGCCCAGCTTTGCGAAATGCTCGAGCACGCCCTGCTCAGCCCCCAAAAAACGGCGCGACCGGAGCCAACCTCCCAACCCGCCCAAGCCCTCAACGAACGGTTGCCCCTTCGCATCCTTTTGTGCGACGATAACGCCATCAACCAGAAAGTGGCCGCGCGCATTTTGCAGCAGGTCGGCTACGAGCCGGACTTGGCAGCCAACGGGCGCGAAGCCCTCGAAGCCCTCGATAAAAAGCCCTATGACGTGATTTTCATGGACGTGATGATGCCGGAAATGGACGGGTTGGAAGCCACGCGCCTGATTCGGGAGCGCCAGAAGGACGGCGCATCGAACCCCAATTACCAGCCCCGCATCGTCGTCATTGCCATGACCGCCCAAGCCATGCAGGGTGACCGGGAAAAATGTCTGGCCGCCGGCATGGATGACTATCTTTCGAAACCCATCCTGCCGAAGGATGTGCGGGCCATGATTGAACGCTGGGGATCGCAGGCGCTGGCAACCCAACCTGTTCCGGCCGGACCCGCGACCGCCCCAAGCGAGGCGGCCCAACCTGCGCCCGTTACCGTGCCCGCAAACCAAAATGAAACGACTCAACCTGCAAACGAAACAAATCCACCAAAGCCTATGAACCCGACCCCATCGCCTGAGCCGGCACCGCAGCCGGACGCCGCCACGCCGGCGCCCAAGATCGAAACCGCCGCCGCCGCGGCCAGAACCGACAGCCGTCCCCCCACCGCCTCCGGCAGTTCAGAACCGCCGGTGGAAATGGAACGCCTGAATGACCTGACGGATGGCAATGAGGACAGCATTCGCGAACTGGTGGATCTATTCCTTAAGCAGACCGCCCAGCAACTGGCGCAATTGGAAGCGGCGGTGCGCGCGAACAAGGCTGACGATGTCCGCCGGGTGGCCCACAGTTGCGCCGGGGCCAGCGCCACGCTGGGCATGACGCGGTTTGTGCCACTGCTGCGCGACCTGGAAAAACAGGGCGCTTCCGGCACCCTGACCAACGCCATCGAGGTGTTTGAAAAAGCCGCGCTCGAATTCAAACTCATTCAACAATTCCTGGCACTGCAACTGAATGTCGTGCCGCCGGTGCCGGTCGCCGCCATTTCATGAAAAAGATCCTGATCATCGAAGACGACCAGATCGTAGCCAATATTTATCGGAACAAACTAGCCGTTGAAGGTTACAGCCTCGAGGTCGCGCTGGACGGCGAGAACGGCCTGAAACTGCTGCGCACGTTCCGGCCCGACGCCGTCGTGCTCGATCTCATGCTGCCCAAAATCTCCGGCGTGGAGGTCATCCGGAAAATCCGCGGGGAAGCCGAGTTTTCCAAGCTCCCGATCATTGTCTTCTCCAATACTTATTTGACCAACCTGGTCCAGGATGCGTGGAAGGCCGGAGCCTCGAAATGCGTTTCCAAAATCAACTGCCCCCCCAAGGAACTGCTGCATATGATGCAACAGATGATCGGCAACGCAGCCGTTCCGGCGCCAGGCCATCCCGCGCCGACGGCGGCTGAAGCCGCGCCCCAAGGCGCGCCGGCCGTTTCCAGCAGCGAGGCGGACGCCGTTTTTCAGGCCGAGCTCCGGCAGACTTTCATCGAGATGCTGCCCACCATTCTGGCCGGCCTGCGCACCAGTCTTCAAAACCTGATCAAGTCCGAAGGCGAAGCGGCTCAACTGCGACAGATTCATGAGCTTTACTGCCGCATCCACTCGGTCAACGGCAACGCCGGCATTGCGGGCCTTAAACCCATCGCCCACCTGGCGGCCGCGCTCGAGGCGCTGCTGAAGGAACTTTACGAACAGCCTAAAAACATCAACGCGTCAACTCTGCGCACGGTTGCCACCGCCGTGGACTTCCTCGGCATCCTGTTTGAACGGGGCACGCGACCCGACCGGCAGGACATCCCCGCCGCCAGCATTTTGGTAGTGGACGACGAGGCGCTTTCCCGCCGGGCCATCATTTACGCGCTTGAAAAGGCCCAACTCCAGGCTGTAGCCGTCGATGACCCCGCCACCGCCTTGAAGCTGCTTGGCGAGCGACAATTTGATCTGATCTTTCTGGACGTGAACATGCCCGGGATGACCGGCTACGAACTTTGCGCCAAGTTGCGCAATCTACCCCTCCACAAAAAGACCCCCGTGGTGTTCGTGACCGTGCTCAGCGATTTCGATCACCGGGCCAGTTCCACCATGGCGGGCGGCAACGATTTCATCGCCAAGCCGTTTCTGTTCATCGAACTCACCGTCAAGGCCCTCATTCACGTCTTGCGCGGCAAACTTCAGCCGCAGCGGTGAGGGTTCGAAGTTTTCCACGATTTCTGCATGTTTAAAGCCCGGGCTCACCCCGGAACCAGGGGTTTCTCCGCCATTTCGACCACTGTCCCGATTCTGGATTTGTGTCCAGATCGCGGACAATTCCCGGGTTTGGGAATGCTGCATCACCCGACAATTCTCTTGGATTTAAAACAAAAAAACCGGTTTCCCGTGATTCGGATGGTACGTAAGTAGCTCTTTTCAGGCTTTTAAGTGACCTTCAAGCTCAGGCTTGAAGTCAATAGCGGAAGGCACCGTGAAAGCGGAAACGGCACTGAAGGACAGCAAGGCAATGAACCAATTGACAAATCGATGGACCGCCACTCGTCGCGTTCCAAGCGGGTGCGGCAGAATCAAATGAGATGAACTTTTCAAACACCATGACGATGGTAGCTGGCGTTCTGCAATTCGCCGTGGCCTGTTATGCCCTCCGGTTGAACCGGCTTTTCGGCGCGCCGCGGGTGGGCTGGTCACTCTTTGCCGCCTTTGCCGCGATGGCGCTTCTCCGCCTGTTGCTGTCCCTCGATTGGTTTCGGGGGCTCATTGCGGGCGGGCGGGCCGAAATCGTCTATGTGCTGACCTCGATTTTATTGCTGACAGGCATGGCGCACCTGGAGGCCTTGCTGCGGGAACGGCGGCGCGTGGAACAGGTCGAGCAGACGGCGCAGGCGAAATTGGAATCGCAAGTCCAGGCCCAAACCGCGGAATTGATCCGGGCCAACGAACAGCTGCAGGAGAAAGCCGCGACACTCAAGGCGGAGATTGCCCGGCGCGAACGGGCGCAGGCCGAAAAGGAGAAGACCCATCAGGAGTTGTTAAAAGTATCACGCGCGGCCGGCATGTCCGAGGTGGCCACCGGCGTCCTGCACAACGTGGGAAACGTGCTCAACAGCATCAACATCTCCGCCAGCATCGTGGCCGAGCACCTGAATGATTTCAACGTGGCCAATATCGCCCGCGTGGCGGATTTGCTGCGCAATCACGCCGCCGACATCGGGGAATTCATGACGAATGATCCCAAGGGCCGCCAGTTGCCGGATTATCTGGCCCAGCTGGCCAGCCACCTTTCCGCCGAGCAATCGCTGCTGCTGAAAGAAATCCACTTCGTCAAAATGAAGATCGAGCACGTCAAGGAAATTGTCGCCGCGCAGCAGAATTACGGCAAGGTGGTGGGCGTGGAGGAACCGGTGGCCCTGGAGGATCTCATCCAGGATGTCTTTCGCATCCATGCCACCGAACTGGCCCAGCATGACGTAAAGGTCCGGCATGACTTCCCGCCGGGACTGCCGAAAATCCTGATGGACAAACACAAGGTGCTGCAAATTCTTTTGAACCTGTTGAGCAACGCCAAGCATGCGGTGGTCGATTCCGGCCGGCCCGACAAACAGGTGACCGTACGGGTGACCAACGGCGACAACCGGGTGCGCATCGCCATGACGGACAACGGCATCGGCATTTCCCCGGTCAACCTCCGGAAAGTTTTCAATCACGGATTTACCACCCGGAAAACCGGCGGGCACGGTTTCGGCCTGCATAGCGGTGCGCTCGCCGCCAAGGAAATGGGCGGGGCGCTGCACGCTCATAGTGATGGTCCGGGCACCGGCGCCACTTTTACCCTTGAATTCCCGCTCAAGCGGGCCAACGCCGCCCAGTCATGAACACCTCGATCAACCACCCCTCGCCCCGCATCCTGGTCATCGACGACAACCTGGCCATTCATGAAGATTTTCAGAAGATCCTGGGCGCTCGTGCCGCCGCCGGATCCAAACTGGGCCAGGTGGAAGCGGCCCTGTTCGGGGAGCCCACCAAGCCCAGCCAGCGGATGAGCTTCCGTCTGGACTGCGTGGCGCAGGGGCAGGAGGCGCTGGTGCTGGTGGAGCGCTCGCTGGCCGTCCATGACCCCTATTCCCTGGCGTTTGTGGACATCCGCATGCCGCCCGGGCTGGACGGCATCGAAACGATCGAGCGCATCTGGCAGATTTGCCCGGACATGCAAGCCGTGATCTGCACGGCGTACTCGGATTATTCGTGGGACGAAATCATCAACCGCTTTGGCCATTCGGACAACCTGATCATTCTGAAGAAGCCGTTTGAAACCGTGGAAGTCCTGCAAATCGCCCACGCGTTGACCAAAAAGTGGGCTTTCGGCCGGCAAGCCCGGCTCCGGATGGAGGATCTGGAGCGGATGGTCCAGGAGCGTACGAAAAAGTTGCAGGAGGAAATCGAGGAACGCGCCGCCGCGCAGGAGGCACTTCATATTTCCGAGGAGCGTTTCTCAAAAGCATTTCATTCAAGCCCAATCCCCATGGCCATCCAAGGCTGGCCCGCCGGCGCCTTCCTCGCCGCCAACGCCAGCTTCTTTGAACTGACCGGCTACAGCGCGGAAGAATTGCTGCACCGCAGCAGTCAGGACCTGTCTCTGTGGGCCGACGAGGCGGCGATGCAAGTCGCCACCGCCGCCGTCGGCCGCGTCCGCAATCACGCCTGCCTCCTGCGCCAACAGAGCGGCACCCTGCGCAACACCATTCTCTGGGCGGAGCCGATCGCTTTGAATGCGAAACCCTGTTTGCTGCTGGTGTTGATGGATGTCACGGAACAAATGAAGCTGGAGGCCCAACTGCGCCAGGCGCAAAAACTTGAAATCGTCGGCCGCCTGGTGGCCAGCGTCGCCCATGAATTCAATAATATCCTGACGATCATCCAGGGCCACACCACCCTGCTCCGCGCGATTGCCGAAGAGGCCAAAACCCCGACCGAATCCATTGACCGTATCGTCCAGGCCAGCGATCGGGCGGCATCCTTTACCAACCAGCTGCTGGCGTTCAGCCGCAAACAGCCGGTCAACTTCAAGATCGCCAACCTCTCGGAAATCGTCCGCACCCTGCACCGGATGCTGGAAACCTCGTTGGGTGAACATTACCAGCTCCGGCTGGAACTGGCGGACCGGCTGCCGAATGCGCGCTTCAGCGAGGGTGGCGTGGACCAAATCCTCATCAACCTGATCATTAACGCGCGGGACGCCATGCCCAACGGCGGCGTGATCTACGTCAGCACCCGCGCCGAAGTCATCGGCGAAGTGGACGTGCAGCAGCGTCCCCGGGCCCGCACCGGCCACTTTGTCTGCCTGACCGTCATCGACACCGGCTGTGGCATTGCGCCGGAAATGATCAACAATATTTTCGACCCCTTTTTCACCACCAAACAACTCGGTAAAGGCACCGGGCTGGGACTCTCCACCGTGCAGAGCATCGTGGAACAAAACTTCGGCTGGATTGAAGTCACGAGCGAACTCGGCCGCGGCACAACTTTCAAAATCTTCTTCCCGGTCTGTGAGGACACGACGCTGGAGCCCGCTGCGCCGCCGGCCACTTCGGCCGCACCGGTTAACGGCGCCGGCGAACTCGTTTTGCTGGTCGAGGACGAACCCGTCGTGCGTGAAATGGCCCGCGCCATCCTGGAAAGCGGCGGGTACCGGGTGATCGAAGCTCCGGACGGCCGGGAGGCCCTGAAAATCTGGGAACAACGTTCCGCCGACATTGACCTCGTGGTCACCGACATGGTCATGCCCAACGGCGTGAGCGGCGGCGCTCTGGCCCGAGCCCTGCAAACGCATTCCCCCGACCTGCCGGTGATCTGCACCAGCGGCTACACCCCGGATTACATCGAGCGCGATCTGCCCACCAACGACCGGATCACGTTTCTGCCCAAGCCGTACCGGCCTCGACGCTTGCTGGAGATTGTCCGGCAGTGTTTGAAGGACCAGCCGCCCAAGCCGCCCGGCTCCACCCCGGTGGTGGCGGAATGTCCGGCGCCGGTCTGAGACGCCGGATCGCTGCCAACCCCCCATCTGCGAATTCCTTTTCTTCGCGGCAAGCCGCCTGCTTAAGGCCCAGGTGATGCTCAATCGGGATTGTGACTTGACTCCGACCCCGCGGCCGACCCGGCCCGTCAAAACCTTGGAAAACCAAGGAATATCGGCGCGCCAGCTGCCTTTGTCCCGGACCCGGGCGGAAAATATTTCCCGGCCGAGAGTGGCGGAAAATGCCCAGCCCGCTCAAAAAACGACTTTGGCCCATGCTTAAAAAATACAAAACCAACGGCGGCTTTGATGAAATGGTCGACGCAAAACACGGCGTGCGGCCGCACTACCGCAAGTTTCATCAATTGTTCTCCGGATTGAAATCATTGGAATTTGACGCCCGGCGGCAGGCGGTGGATACCGCCTTCCTGCGCCAGGGCATCACCTTCAACGTTTATGGCGATGCCCGGGGAGCGGAAAAGATTTTCCCCTTCGACCTGCTGCCGCGCATCATTCCGGCGGCTGAATGGGAATTTCTCGAGCGCGGACTGACCCAGCGGATCACCGCCCTGAATCTGTTCCTGCACGACGTGTACCACGAACAGAAAATCATCAAGGACGGCGTGATTCCGGAGTTCTACATTTTGTCGGCGCGGCATTTCCGGCGCGAGTTTGTCAACTTTGAGGTTCCCCGCGGCATTTACATCCACATTTGCGGCACGGACCTCATCCGGGACCGGGACGGCCGTTATCTGGTGTTGGAAGACAACGGCCGCTGTCCCTCCGGCGTCAGCTACGTGCTGGAAAACCGGCGGGCCATGAAGCGCGCCTTCCCGGCCATGTTCGAGGGCATCGGCGTTCGGCCCGTGGAAAACTACCCGCAGGAGCTGCTGAAGTGTCTCCGGCATATCGCTCCGGCCGGCGGGGCGGAACCGACCGTGGTGCTGCTCGCGCCCGGCGTCTACAACAGCGCCTATTTCGAACATACCTACCTCGCCCGGCAGATGGGCATCGAAATCGTCGAAGGCCGCGACCTGTTCGTGCGCGACTCCCGGGTTTTCATGCGCACCACCAAGGGCCTGCAGCCGGTGCATGTCATCTACCGCCGCATTGACGATGACTTCCTCGATCCGCTGGTGTTTCGCCGGGACTCCATGCTGGGGGTGCCCGGGTTGGTGCATGCCTACCGGGCCGGCAATGTTTCCCTCGCCAACTCGATCGGCACCGGCATTGCGGACGACAAGGTCATGTATTATTTCGTCCCGCGAATGATCCAATACTATCTGGGACAGGATCCGATTATCCCCAATGTACCCACCTACCTTGCCAGCGAGGAAGCCGACCGCCGTTATATCCTGGATCATTTGCCCGAGTTGGTGGTGAAGGCGGCCAACGAGTCTGGTGGCTACGGCATGCTGATGGGGCCAAAGGCGTCCATAGAGGAAATTGAACTGTTCCGGGGGAAAATCCAGGCTGATCCGCGTAATTACATCGCCCAACCGATGATTTACCTGTCGCAGCACCCGACCTTTTGCGACGGCAAATTCGAAGGCCGGCACGTGGATCTCCGGCCGTTCATCCTGTCCGGCGAACGCGTTACCATCATCCCCGGCGGACTGACGCGGGTGGCGCTCCGCAAGGGGTCGCTGGTGGTCAACTCGTCGCAGGGCGGCGGGAGCAAGGACACCTGGGTGCTGTACGGCGATGAGTGAATGGATTTATGAATTACGATTTTCGCATCACGATTTCATCAGCGACTTTCGGTGGGTTTGAACCCGTCCGGCGGCGCTCCGCATCCTCAATCCTCATTCCTCAATCATAAATGCTCTCCCGGGTTGCCCATTCGCTGTACTGGATGGCGCGCTACATCGAGCGCGCCGAAAATATCGCCCGTCTGGTGGACGTGAATCTGCAGTTGCTGTTGGACCTGCCCGGGCTCGACGAGAAAAAGCTCGTCGCCTACTGGCTGCCCATCGTCCAAAGCACTGGCGACGAAGCGGCGTTTTTAAACCTGTACCACAAGGCCTCGGCCCCGGCGGTTACCGAATTCCTCGTCTTCCAGACTGAAAACCCGAATTCCATCCTCCAATCCATCTGCCAGGCGCGCGAAAATGCCCGGATGGTGCGCGACCAGCTCACCCTCGAGTTGTGGGAGGAACTGAACCGGCTCTACCTGTTTGTCCGCTCGCCGCAGGCACGGGACCTGTGGCGGCGCAGCCCCAGCGAATTTTTCCAGGAAATCAAGTCCGGCTCGCTCCATCTCGTCGGCATCATCAATGCCACCCTGGTGCACAACGAGGGCTGGTGGTTTGTCCAGGCCGGCCAGTTCCTGGAACGCGCCGACAAAACCACGCGCATCCTTGACGTGCGGTATGAGACGCTGCCCGAGCGCGGTGCGCCCCTGACGGTCAACCCGACCAACGCCCTCGAATGGTCCGCCGTGCTTCGTTCGTGCAGCGCCTGGGACGCCTACCGGACCATTTACGGCGCGGACGTGCACCCCCGGCTGGTAGCGCAGTTTCTGCTGCTGAACGATAATTTTCCCCGCTCCGTCCGGTTTTGTGTGACGGAGCTGAACCGCGCGGTTCGCCGGATCTCCGGCGTGGCCGAAGGCCACTTCTGCAACGACGCCGAGAAACTGACCGGCCGGCTGCTCGCCGAACTGCAATTCAGCACCGCGGAGGAAATTTTTGACCGGGGGTTGCATCGATACCTCGACGAAACGCAGACCCGGTTGAACGACATCGGCGACGCGCTGTTCCGCACCTACATTTTCGAGCCGTTTCAGGACGCCGGCGCCGACCTCCTGGTCCAGCAGGAGGAACAGCAGCAGCAACCTTGTCTCCGCGCCGCGGCAACTTGATCGCCGTTTGTTTAAAGACCAGATGAAATACGACATTCTCCATCGCACACGTTACGTGTATTCCGCGCCCGTGCATGACAGCTTCAATGACGTCCATCTTGAGCCGCTGTCCAACCTGGACCAGACTGCCGAGTCATTCCGGCTGCGGGTGCTGCCGGCGGTACGCGTCGGCCGCTACAGCGATTTTTACGGGAACTGGGTCCATCACTTTGAGATTCCCGAGGCCCACCATTATCTGCTCATTGAAACCCAGTCGCGCGTGAAGACCCATCCCATTCCGCCGCTGGCCGCGGCCGCCCGTCCCTGCCCCCTGACCAAGATGAGCGAGGCGAAGGGCCTTGAACGCTGCCACGATTTTCTACAGAGCAGCCGATACGTGGAAATCGAGGTGGAATCCTGGCGCCTGGCTGTGGATGCCGCCGCCGGCCAACCCGACGCCTGGCAGGCGGCCCTCGCGCTCATGAATTTCGTCCATGGCTATCTAAAGTATGAGCCCCAGGCCACCCATGTGCACACGCACATGCGCGAGGTGATTTCGCAGCGGCGCGGCGTCTGCCAGGATTATGCCCATTTGATGATCGGTTTATGCCGCAGCTTGAGAATCCCGGCGCGGTACGTCAGCGGATATCTGGCAACCGAGAAAGCCAGCGCCTCGCATGCGTGGGTGGAGGTGTTCATCCCCGGCTGCGGCTGGCAGGCGCTTGACCCCACGCACAACTGCCAGCCGGAAGGCACTTACGTAAAAATCGCCATTGGCCGCGATTACGCCGACGTGCCGCCGGTCGCCGGCAGTTACCGGGGCACGCTGCAGCGCACGATGGAGGTGGAAGTCAAAATCGCGCCGGCGGAGTAAGCTCCGCCTTTCCCACCGGCCCAGGCGCCGGCGGCTCAAAAATCCTGCTCGCCAAATGCGCGATTTTACCCGATTTTATCCGCTGAACTATGTTCACCGGCACTTATACCGCCATCGTCACCCCGTTTAAAAACGGCGACGTGGATGAAGCAGCGCTCGACCGCCTGATTCAACGGCAGATCAAGGGCGGCGTGGATGGCATTGTTCCCGTGGGGACCACCGGCGAATCGCCCACGGTGGATTACGAGGAGCACATCCGGATCATCGAACGGTCCGTGAAATTTGCCCGCGGCAAAATCAAGGTCCTCGCCGGCACGGGCGGCAATGCGACCAAGGAGGCGATTTACCTGACCCAGCGCGCCGAGGACGTGGGTGCGGACGGCTCCCTGCAAGTCGCGCCGTATTACAACAAGCCGTCGCAGGAGGGCCTGTTCCAGCATTTCCAGGCCGTCGCGCGCGCGACGCGCCTGCCCATTGTGCTGTACAGCATTCCCGGGCGCTGCGGCGTGGAAATCGGCGTGGACACGGTTCGCCGGCTCGCGCGCCAGTGCCCGAACATCGTCGGCATCAAGGAGGCCGGCGGCAGTTGTGACCGCGTGTCCCAGTTGCGCGCGGCGCTGGGCCCAAAATTCGAGATTTTGTCCGGCGACGACTCCCTGACCTTGCCGTTCATGGCGGTGGGGGCGCAAGGCGTCATCAGCGTGGCCTCGAACGTCATTCCGCGCGAGGTGGCACAAATGGTGAACGCCTTTGCCCGCGGCGACGCGAAAACCGCCGCGCGGCGGCACGCGAAATTCACCCCGCTGTTCAAGGATTTGTTCATCGAGACCAATCCGGTCCCGGTCAAGGCGGCTCTGGCCATGCTGGGCGTGATCCAGGAGGAGTACCGCCTGCCGCTCGTGCCGTTGAGCGATGCGAACCGCGCCAGGTTGCAGGCGACGATGAAGGCCTGCGGAATTTTGTAATGGGAGACCGGAGCTGGGAGATGGAAGCTGGGGCCGACCGGTTCAGCAAGCGCCATCTGCCAACTCCAAACCGCCAACTGCTATGACCAAAATCATCATCACCGGTTCGAAAGGCCGCATGGGACAGACGCTGCTCGCCTGCGCGCCGCACTTCCGTGACATCGAGGTCGTCGGCCAGATTGACCTCGGCGACGATCTTGGGGCCGTCATTGGCAAGGCCGACGTGGTGATTGATTTCAGTTCTCATACCGCCACGCCCGCCGTTGCCGACTTTTGCGCCAAACACCACAAGGCGCTGGTCATCGGCACCACCGGCCACACGGACACCGACACTTTCGAGGTGCGTCTGCGCCAGGCGCAAATTCCCATCGTCTGGGCGTCCAATTTTTCGACCGGCGTGAATGCACTCTTCTGGCTCACCCGCAAGGCGGCGGAAATTCTGGGGCCGGATTTTGACCTGGAGATCGTCGAAATGCATCACCGCCTGAAACGCGATGCCCCGAGCGGCACCGCCAGAACCCTGGCCCAAATTCTGGCGGACGCGCGCAAACTGCATCTCAACCAGGCCGCCCGGCATGGCCGGACGGGCATCGTGGGCGAGCGCACGCCGGGGGAAATCGGCATCCATTCGATACGCGGCGGCGACGTGGTGGGCGACCATACGGTGATTTTTGCGAACGCCGGGGAGCGGCTCGAACTGACGCACAAGGCGTCCAGCCGGGAAACTTTCGCCAACGGCGCTCTGCGCGCCGCGCTCTGGGTGGTCAAACAGAAACCCGGCGTTTACAACATGCAGGATGTGCTCGGTTTAAAGTAGTCGCTCAATGGCCGATCCCATCCGCATCACCTTTCGCGAGGGCGTCGAACACTTCATCGAAGCGCAGAACCAGTCACCACCCCCGCTGGGCAAATCCATTCCGGAGAAAACGCAAAGAATCATTCTCGGCGTGGTCCTCGTCGCAGCCCTGGCGTTTGCCTTCGGCCAAGAATATCGGCGGGGAGTTCAGCCTGGAATATTGCTCCTCACGCTCGGGGCGGTCATGCTGACGCTGGCGTTCTGGTATTGGGTGTTTAAAAAAATCGGCCTGCTCAAGCCAACCCGGATCTACGATTACCAGTGGACGAATCGGGATCGGGAGCGGCTGGAGAAGGTTTATCGCAAACACACCGGCCGGGCCGACCTGCAAGTGACGTATGTGTTCGATGACAGCGGTTTTACCGTCAGTCCCGAGCAGGTACCATCCAAAAACTATTCCTGGTCGACCATTGTTCGCGCCATTGAACGGCCAAAAGGCTTGTTCATTTATGTCCGCAGCTGGATGTACTTGTGGATTCCCAAAGCTGCGTTTGCTTCACCAGAGGATTATCGTGCGGTGCTGGCTCTCGTCGCGGCGAAGGTCAAAAGATGGGAAAAGCTGAATCTGGAAGGCATGGCTTACGTGGCCCTGGGGTCCAACTTGGGCAGGTCGGTGGAAATCCTTCACGAAGCCGTCACTTGGATGCGGCAATTGTCCGAACAGCCGTTCCTGAAATCCTCCCTCTGGCAGACCTCGCCGGTGGATTGCCCGCCGGGGTCACCGATGTTCGTAAATGCGGTCGTCGCGTTGACGCCACCCGCGGGTGAAACGCCGGAATCGCTTTTGCCCAAGCTCCAGCGCATCGAGAAAAATTTCGGCCGGGCGCCCAAAAGGGTTTTGAACGAGCCGCGCCCGCTGGACCTGGATTTGATCGCTTTCGGCTCCGAGGTCCGCAACTCACCGGACCTGGTTCTGCCTCATCCGCGCGCTCATATGCGACGGTTTGTACTTCAGCCCCTGAGCGAAATCGCGCCGGATTTGCTTCTGCCGGGACAAAGTAAAACCGTTTTTCAACTCCTGAAGGAACTGCCGCCCGGGGAGACGGTGATCCGGGCCTGAGCCTTCGGAAGGGTTTCAACCGGGCTGCCGCGGAATCTACCGCAGTCAGACTGAACCGCCGGCAAAAGGCGTTCTCCCCAACGTGACGCCGCCGGCCGGCCGGGCACCGGCGCCCCCAGAACATCAAACCTCCCGTTCCTTTTCAAACAGCCGGTTATGTTCGAGCAGGACATAGCGGTCCGTCATGCCGGCCAGATAATCACAAACGGCGCGGTGCAGCCCGGCCCGGCGCACCCGTCGGCGGGCTTGCGCACCGATTTCGGCGGGATGTTTCAAATAATGGTGAAACAAATCCTGCAAAAACCGGTTGGCCCGGAGGTGAGGTTCGTTGACGACGGGGTTGTAGTACAGGTTGCGATACAGATAGCGACGCAGCTCGCGATTCAGCACACCGCGTTCGGGACTGTATTGTATCAAAGCCTTCGGCCAGAGCCGCACGTCATCGGCGGAACGCACACCGGCGGCATTGATGAGACGCTCGCTGCTTTCCACCACGTCCCGGATTTGCAGGTCGATGATGGTGCGGATGGTAAAGTAGCGGCGGCACTCATCCGGCAGATTTCCATGCGCCCGTTTGACCTGCCGCGCCGCCTGCGCCCAGATCCGCACCTCGCGGCGCAATTTCGCTTCCGACAACAAGCCGGAGTCCAGGCCGTCATCCAGATCGTGACTGTAATACGTGATTTCGTCGGCCAGATTGGCAATCTGCGCTTCGAGCGAGGAATGGCGGGCGGCAAATCCCCGGCGCCGGCCAGGATGATCCCAGGCGGTGTAATGTTTTACCAGACCTTCGCGGACCTCCCAGGACAGATTCAGGCCGGAAAAATCCGGATACTTCTGCTCCAGTTCCTCGACGATGCGGAGGCTTTGACGGTTGTGCTCGAAACCGCCATGCCGTTTCATCAGGCGGTTCAGTACCGCCTCGCCCTTGTGACCGAAGGGCGAATGCCCAAGGTCGTGCGCCAGCGCGATGGTTTCCGCCAGGTCGGCGTTCAGGCGCAGGGCGCTGGCCAGATTGCGGGAGATGGCGGCGACTTCGATCGTGTGGGTCAGGCGCGTGCGCAGGTGATCGCCGGTGCCATTCAGAAAGACCTGGGTCTTGTATTCCAAGCGGCGGAAGGCGCGCGAATGAATGACCCGGTCGCGGTCGCGCTGGTAATGCGTGCGCCATTCGGGCGGCGGCTCGGCATGTTCGCGGCCCCGCGTGTCGCCGCTGAATTGCGCGTAGGGCGCAAGCGTCTGCCGCTCATTTTGTTCCAGTTCCTGGCGCGTGCGTGGCATGGTTCCCGGTGGCGAAGCTTAGGAAACCGGCCCGGCAAAAGCAATGGTTTGGACCCGTATCCGTCGCCTTGCGCGTCGTTACCGAAACGTCACTATGGATAAACGATTTTTGTATTGACTATTTAGAATATTTATGGTTCAAATCGATCAAGTTCGCGCGGCGTGGAGGTGGCTGGTGCAGTTCTTCGCCCTTCCCCCCCACCGTTTGGCGGACGTTTCCGTGCGCAGGCGCACGAAACGAATCTCGACCGTGAAGTACGATCGGCCCTGACTCGGGAGGGACAATTGTATTTGTTGAAATCAATCGGCAAAATGCCTGATTTGATTTGATGATTCAAATGGGGGTAAAATGAAACGCTCAACCTTTTACGCAATTTCCTGCCTTAAAATCACCGCGGCCTTGGCGCTGCTGGCTGCGGCAACGGCAAACCTGTCCGCCCAACTGGCGCCGTGCATCGAAACCAACGGCATCAAGTTTGTTGCGCTGCCAAACCTTAGTGCCGCGACCGGCGGAATGGACGTGAAGGACAGCCGTCAAAACATTGTTCTGGCTGATGATTTCCCGTGCACCAATTCGGGGCCGATAACGGACATCCACCTCTGGGGCTCCTGGGCCGGCAATCTGCACGGCCCGATTACTAATTTCTGGATCGGCATCTACAGCGACGTTCCCCAGTCGATTAACGGAACCACCATTGTTCCAAGTCACCCGGGCCAACTGCTGTGGTACCAGGATTTTGGCACGAATTTCTCGGAATCACCTGGTCCGACCGGCAATGAATACTTTTACAATCCCACCAACAACACCCTCGTGGGAACTGACACCCAGGCGTGGTACTACTGTTTCTTTCCAACGAACCCATTTGTGCAACAGGGCTCGATCAATCAACCGACCAATTACTGGCTCGCCGTCCGGGCCCAACTGGCGGATCAAACAACCTTGTTCGGCTGGAAAAACACCACGAACCTCTATAATGATGCTGCCGTGTGGGGGACCGTCGTGGGTGGATTCCCGAACGGCATCTGGCAATCCATCACCAATCCAATTACCCAGCAGCGCCTGAATCTCTCCATGATGCTGACCACGCCGACGAATCAGCCGCCGCCGCCGCAGAATTGCTGCCCGGACACCAACACGGTCAAATGGGTGCAAGGACCGGACCTGGCCAACGGGGTTGACTACAACGCTTCGCTACCCTTCACCTTGGCTGATGATTTTCAATGCACCAACACCGGCCCGATCACGGACATTCATTTATGGGGTTCGTGGGTGCAGGACCAGGTGGACGTAGGGGCAGCCTACACGCTGGCCATCTGGACCGACGTTCCCACCAACGTGGATATCACTTACAGTCATCCCGGCAATCTCCTGTGGTATTATACGTTTTATCCCGGTTCTTATATCGTTTGCACCAATGCCAAGGTGCCCGAACCGTTCAACAACCCGGATGGCGCTGCTCTGGACCATTCCACCAATCTCTTCTACCTGTGCTTTTTCATTGATCCACATGGGGCTTTCACCCAAATGGGGACGCAGAGCAGCCCGAGCAATTATTGGCTCTCGGTGACGGTTCAGCCCTCGGCTGGCGGAGCACCGTTCGGCTGGAAATCGTCCACGAACGTCTATAACGACAAAGCGGTCTTTTCCACGATGCCGTTCCCGCCTTCGTTTAATGGCTGGAATCCGATCATTCCTAGCAATCCCAACAACACCCGGGTGGATCTCGCGTTCAAGATTACCACGCTGACCAATAACAATCCGCCACCCCCGCCTTGCTGTCCTGAAACCAATGCCGTCAAATGGGTGCAATGGCCGGACTTGGTTGCCGGCATTGATTACAACACCACCCTGCCGTTCACTGTGGCCGACGATTTTCAGTGCACCAATACCGGTCCCATTACAGACATCCATTTGTGGGGCTCGTGGTTGCTCAACAGCGTGGATTACGGGGCGACTTACCGGCTTGCCATTTGGAGTGACGTTCCCACCATTCCCGGCAATCCCTACAGTCATCCGGGCGATCTTTTGTGGTCTCAGGACTTTTTGCCCGGCTATTACACCATCTGTCCTTATACCAACAAGTTTGAACCATTTAACGGGCCCGACGGGTCTTCCGAAGGCAGTTCCACCAACCTCTATTATATTTGTTTTAACGTAGATCCGGCAAACGCATTCCTGCAAACGGGCACGCAAAATAATCATACCAATTATTGGCTCTCCGTGACGGTTTTTCAGTCCGCCACCGGCGTTAACCAATTTTTCGGCTGGAAATCCTCCACTAACGTTTACAACGACAACGCGGTGTTCTCCACCGTGCCGTTCCCACCGCCCCCAACGGCTTGGACGACCATTCCTACCAGCCCGGTTCAAAATCACGTGGATCTCGCCTTTAAGATTACGACGCAAACCAATAATTGCATCGTGCCGATCACTTGTTCGGTGGACAAAACCAACATTTGCGGCTCGCCATGGACGTTTGACCTGCCGGTGGTTGGACCTGATCCGTGTTGCGCGGCACCGCCGATCATCACTGGCATCACCAACGTGACAACCTTTTCGCCTTGCCTGCAAGTGTACACCGCGATTTGGACTATCTTGGATGCCTGCTCAGGCAGTGTGCTGGGAGTTTGCACGCAGCACGTGACCATCGTGGACACCAACCCGCCCACCATGTTCAACTGCATTACCCAAAAGACCGTTGAATGCGGAAGTACCTGGACTTTCGATCAACCCATCGCCCAATACCTCTGCACCGGGAGCAATGCCGTTGTCGGCATCCTCAGTTCAAATATTTATGCCAATGTCCTGTGCAGCGGGATCGTCGGGACGATTGTCTGGAGCACCACCAACCAATGCAGCGGCGCCGTCTCGACCTGTACCCAGAACGTGTCGGTGGTGGATAGCACGCCGCCGGCAATTACTTGCACCACCAACAAGAACGTCAGGCCTGACACTCCCTGGACGTTCGATCCGCCGACTGCCTATGACCTGTGTTGCGGCACGAACGTGACCATCAACATTCTCAACACAACCACCAACGGGACAAACTGTGCGCAAACCTTTACCCGCGTCTGGCAGGCGGTGGATTGTTGCGGTAACAAGAGTACGACTTGTACCCAAGTGGTAACGATGGATTGCTCCATACAATGTGTGGAAAGCGACTACGAAAAGTATGTCCAATGGCCTAAAATCATTGGCGGCTTTGATGTGTGGAACAACCCGTACGTGCTGGCGGATGATTTCGTCTGCACCAACACTGGCCCCATCAGCGACATCCATTTGTGGGGCTCTTGGCTCAACGATCAGCCGCAGACCAACAGCATCACTTTCTGGCTTGGCATCTATGACGACGTGCCCGCGACGACCAATCTCTCATCCGGACTGGTCACGCCCAGTCATCCTGGCACGAACCTGATGTGGCAGCAGTGGTTTGCACCGGGACAATATGCCGAAACTATCTGGACGAACAACGCGTCCGAGCAATTCCTGGATCCCGGCTCGTCGAACAGCATCGGCGGCGATTTCGTGGTCTGGTATTATTGTTTCTACCCGACCAATGCGTTCCAACAGACGGGTACGCCTACCAATTCGAAAACCTACTGGCTCGCGGCCTATGCGCAGCTGTCTGTTGTTGGCGGAAACTTCAACTACGGTTGGAAGACGGCCACCAATCAGCAACACGACGTGAGTGTCCACGCCATCTGGCCGGGCGCACCGCCCACCAATAATCCGGGCTGGACGCCGACCATGTACCAGTCGCCGCTTGGCGGTCCGCCTCAGCCGTTGGATCTGGCGTTCAAATTGACCATGTGTGGACCCGTGAAGATCCAGTATGTCACGCCTAACCAAGTCAAGCTGACCTGGCCGGGCGGCGGTTTCCTGCAGTCGGCCACCAACGTTCTGGGGCCATACCTTGACGTGCCTGGTTTCCCGACCTCGCCTTACTTCGACTCGACGTCGATACCGCCGACCAACCGGTTCTATCGAATCCGGTGCTATTGACGCGAGGACAGGACAGCTTGAGGGATAACATTATGGCCTTCACGGACTGATAAGGTTCGTGAAGGCCAAATTACTTGGGGACCAATATGCGAAGCTTCTTTAGTTCGCCAGCAATTCCTGCACGGCGATGCCACGCAGCTCGAACAACCGCCGGATGGTGTCCTCAATCAAGTTGTTCGGGCACGAGGCGCCGGCAGTGACGCCGACCGTGATCCGGCCGGGCGGCAGCCAGTCGCGCGTTTCGATCTCCTTCTTGTCGTGCTGGTCGAAATGGCGGATGAGCTTGTCGGATTCCATCTTGGCCGCATTCTTGATGAAATAGGTCGGCAACTTCCCTTCGCCCATCTCGGCTAGGTGCGAGGTGTTCGACGAATTGTAACCGCCGATGACGATCAGCAGGTTCAACGGCTCGCGCAATAGCTTCTCCAGCGCGTCCTGCCGGTCCTGCGTCGCCCCGCAAATCGTGTCGAAGAAACGAAAATGCTCGTTGATGTGGTCAGCCCCGTACTTTTTGATCATGGCCGCCTTCAGTCGGTTCTGCACTTCTTCGGTTTCGCCGCGCAGCATGGTGGTCTGGTTGGCCACTCCCACCGCCCGCAGATGCTGGTCGGGGTCGAAACCATCCGAATACGCGCCTTTGAATTTGGCCAGAAATTCCTGTTTGTCGCCGCCGTGGACGATGTAATGGCAGACGTAATCCGTTTCCGCGAGCGTGAAGACCACGAGGTAATGGCCGCTGCCATAGGCCCGCGCCTGGGAACTGGTGGCCTTGGTTTCCTCGTGCCACGATTTGCCATGGATGATGCTCGTAACCCGTTCCTTGGAATACTGGCGAACACGTTTCCAGACGCTCATCACGTCGCCACAGGTGGTGTCCACCAGCACGCAGCCCTTCTCCTCGAGCCGCTTGCGGGTGGCCACTTCCGTTCCGAACGCCGGGACGATCGCCACGTCCCCGGCCTGCATCCGGCTCAGTTCGGCCTCGGTCGGCTTGGGGGAGATAATCTGGACTCCCATGTTGCGGATCTGGTCGTTGACCTCGGGGTTATGAATGATTTCACCGAGGAGATAAATCGGTTTGTCGGGCGGGAAAAATTTCCGCGCGGCATAGGCGAGGTCAATCGCGCGCTCGACGCCGTAGCAAAAGCCGAATTCCTTGGCGAGCTTGACGGTGAGTTCGCCGGCGGCAAGCACGTGGCCGTTGGCGCGGATGCGCTCGACCAGCTCGCTGCGGTAATGGGAGAGCACCTGGGCCTGGACGGCCTCCATGATATCGGGCCGACGGAGATTGACTTTTTGGGCGGCAGGCGCTGGCGTTGACATAACGTCAATAATTTAACAGGAATGCGCGGAGCGTCCAGCGACAAAAGGATGAAGGATGAAATCAGCCGGTGGGGATTGACTTTCATGCTTCATAATTCATACTTCTGCCTTCGCGCCGGAGCGTAGCTCAGCTTGGTAGAGCACCAGCTTTGGGAGCTGGCTGTCGCAGGTTCAAATCCTGTCGCTCCGACCACTTCGTCGTTTCTCCTCGGCCAATTTCCCTCCGCTTGACGCTGGATTTTTACTGCCCGGGTGCTGGCGAAAATTTTATTCCCTGCGCAAAAAGCAACAGGCGCCGCCGGCCTGACGCAACCGGGCCTTTTATTTTTTTCTTCGCAAAACCCTTGTGAATCCATGGGTTTGAGCGCCTTGGCCCCGCAAATTTTTCGCGTGGCATCGCCGCTGCTAAAGGCGCGCGTGTGCCAATCACAGTCCTGCACCGTTGGAAACTGTTCACCGCCCGCGCGGCGCGGCGGAGGCGGAGTTGCGCCGGGAAACCGGACGCACGGGTTGGCCCGGACAAACGCAGCTCAAACCTAGAATGAAAAAACCATGAAGAAGATCGAAGCCATCATCAAACCATTCAAACTCGAAGAAGTCAAAGATGCCCTCAGCGAAATCGGCATCGAAGGCATGACCGTGAGCGAGGTCAAGGGATTCGGCCGGCAGAAGGGACACACCGAGATTTACCGCGGCAGCGAATATACCGTGGATTTCCTACCCAAGATCAAAGTCGAGCTCGTGGTGGCCGACACCCAGGCCGAGGCCGCCATCGCGGCCATCGTCAAGTCGGCCAAAACCGGCAAGATCGGCGACGGCAAGGTCTTTGTCACCAGCGTCGAACAAGCCGTCCGGATCCGCACCGAGGAGAAAGGCGATGCGGCCATTTAATCACAGCGAACCAACTTGATAACCACAACCACCAACACCATGAAACGATATCTTTTTGCCCTGGCTCTTATTGCAGCCACCGCGATTGGCACTTTGTCCCTGCGCGCGGATGACTCAACCAACGCGCCCGCCGCCGCGCCGGCCGCGCCCGCCACACCGCCGCCGCTGCCCGCGGCGTCGCTGGACCAACGCGTGGCGGCCCTGGAAGCGTACATTGCCAACACCGACCCGACCGCGCCTCTGAAGGACACCAACGGCACCCAGGTCGTGTCCGACACCATCCTCGGCAATCCGGGCCCCGGCCATAACGCCTGGCTGCTGACCAGCACGGCGTTCGTGCTGTTCATGACGCTGCCCGGCCTGGCGCTGTTCTACGGCGGTCTGGTTCGCCGCAAGAACGTGCTCTCCGTGCTCGCCCAATGCTTCCTGATCACCGGCCTGGTGACCATCCTCTGGGTGTTCGTCGGCTACGGCATGATCTTTGGCGGATCGGGCGCCGCCGACAAGGAGGACCTCATCAAGGGCATCGTCGGCAGTCCTTTCATCAGCTGGATGATGAAGAATGTCTCGTCGGCCCCCAATTCCAACTATTCCTATTGGGTGTCGGAAAACGTTTTCGCCATGTTCCAGTTGATGTTCGCCATCATCACTCCGGCGCTGATCATCGGCGCCATCGCCGAACGCATGAAATTCAAGGCCATCCTGATTTTCATGACGCTGTGGATGCTGGTGGTGTACTTCACGCAAGGCCACATGGTCTGGGGCATCAATGGCTGTATGAACGGTGTCTGGAATGCCAAGGCTTCCATCAAGGCGATTGACTTCGCCGGCGGCACGGTGGTGCACATGACCTCCGGCTGGTCGGCGCTGATCCTGTGCCTGATCCTCGGCAAGCGCCTCGGCTTCGGCAAGGAGAACTTCGCCCCGCACAGCCTGGTGGCCTGCTACATCGGCACCGGCATGCTGTGGGTCGGCTGGTACGGCTTCAATTCCGGCAGCGCGGTTGCCGCCGATGTGATCGCGGCCAACGCGTTCACCACCACCACCATCGCCACCGCCGTGGCCTCGTTCGTGTGGCCGATGCTGGAATGGATGGTCAAGGGCAAACCCAGCGTGCTGGGCTTCTGCTCCGGTGCCGTGGCCGGCCTGGTCGTCATCACCCCGGCTTGCGGTTTCGTGACTCCGCAGGGCGCAATCTGGATTGGCTTGGCCGCCGGCGCCATCCCCTGGTTCTTCTGCTACAAGGTCAAGGCGTGGTTCGGCTATGACGACGCGCTGGACACGTTTGGCGTGCACGCCATCGGCGGCACCACCGGCGCCATCATGACCGGCATGCTCGCGCGCAATTCGGTGAATGCCAACCTCGCGACCAATCTCAAAGCCTATGTCACGGACAGCTGGTTCCAACCGCTGGTCTGGGAACAGGTCAAGGCCGTGCTGGTGACCCTCTTGCTGGTCATCCCGTCCACGATTGTCATCGCCTACCTTACCAAGGCGCTCGTCGGTCTGCGTCCGACCGAGGAAGTCGAAATCGCCGGGCTCGACATTAACGAACACGGTGAGGAAGGTTATCACGGTGTCTAAACCGTAAAAAAAACTCGACGCTGCGCCGGTTCTTGGCGAAAGTCTCCCGGCGCAGCTTTTGACTTTGTCTGCACTAACCAAATAAAAACACAAAATTAAAGAAATATGGCAACTCCCAAGAGCGTACTCGAACTGGCAAAAAAGGCCGGGGCGAAAATGGTGGACATCAAGTTTGTTGACACCTTTGGCACCTGGCAACACTTCAGCATACCCATTGCTGAACTGAGCGAAGATTCCTTCGCCGACGGGCTCGGCTTTGACGGTTCCTCGATCCGCGGCTGGAAAAGCATTGAAGCGTCCGACATGCTCGCCATGCCCGACCCGGCCACGGCTTTCATTGACCCGTTCTGCGCCGTCCCGACCCTGAGCCTCACCTGCACCATCTCCGAAACCGGCACCCTCGAGGCCTACACCCGCGATCCGCGCGGCATCGCCCAGCGCGCCGAGAAACATCTCGTCTCCACCGGCATCGCCGACCAGGCGTTCTTCGGACCCGAGGCGGAATTCTTCATCTTCGACAACGTGCAGTTTGATTCCAAGACCAATGGCACGTTTTACTCGATTGACAGCGAGGAAGGCATCTGGAACACCGGCCGCGATGAAATGCCCAACCTCGGCAACAAAATCCGCCACAAGGAAGGCTATTTCCCCGTCGCACCCGCCGACACCCAGCAGGACATCCGCACCGAGATGTGCCTGGTAATGGAAGAGCTCGGCGTCAAGATCGAGCGCCAACACCACGAAGTCGCCACCGCCGGCCAGGCCGAGATTGACTATCGTTTCAGCACGCTGGTCACCGCCGCCGACTGGATGATGATTTACAAGTACGTCGTCAAGAACATCGCCAAGAAGCACGGCAAGACCGCCTGTTTCATGCCCAAGCCGCTCTTCGGCGACAACGGCTCCGGCATGCACACGCACCAGTCCCTGTGGAGCAAGGGCAAGCCGCTGTTTGCCGGCAAGGAATACGGCGGCCTCAGCCAGATGGCGTTGTACTACGCCGGCGGTCTGCTCAAGCACGCCAAGGCCCTCTGCGCCATTTGCAACCCCACCACGAACAGCTACAAGCGACTCGTGCCGGGTTACGAAGCGCCGGTCAACCTCGCGTACAGCGCCCGCAATCGCTCCGCCGCCGTCCGCATCCCGACCTACAGCGAAAACCCAAAGGCCAAGCGCCTCGAATATCGCCCGCCGGATCCGGCCGCGAATCCTTACCTGGCCTTCGCTGCGCTGCTCATGGCCGGTCTGGACGGCATCCAGAACAAGATCAAACCCGGCGAACCGCTCGACAAGAACATCTACGAGCTGCCGCCCGAGGAACTGAAGAAGGTGCCCAATGTCGCCGGCAGCCTGAGCGAAGCGCTCGATTGCCTCGAGAAGGACCATGCGTTCCTGCTCAAGGGCGACGTCTTCACCGAGGACTTCCTTGACATGTGGATCAGCACCAAGCGGAAGGAGCACGACGCCATCCGCCTGCGGCCGCATCCGTACGAATTCTTCATGTACTACGACGTATAACCCACGCTCTGGAGGAACTGGGGACAGCGGCGCGGACGAAAGTCTGCGCCGTTTTTTTTATTTGAAGTACGCCCCCGCCGGCACCCAATTGAGCAGGACAGGATTCAATAATTCACTGTAGCAGAACCCGTTATTTGCAGTTTATTGTCAATCACTTATAATTGTGAAAATACCGAAGCCTATTAATGAAACTGCACCCGGGGTTATTGATCGCATCAATCGTCTTTGCCCATTTAATTCAAGCACCCGCCCAAGTTACATTTGCGCCCGCAACGAATTATCCGGTGGGGCAGCAACCTGACTCGGTCGTCGCGGTAAATCTTGGAGGACATCGCGGGCTGGATTTGGTCGGTGCAAATTTCTTTGGCACTCCTTGGGATGCTACGCTGACGCTACTGACGAATAACGGCACCGGTAGTTTTGGATCCAACACAACGCTGACAGTGGGAGCAAATCCGTTTTCAGTCATGGCCGTGGATGTCAATGGGGATGGCAAGGTGGATTTGATCACCGCCAGCAGTAGCGCCAATACCTTGACGGTGTTGACGAATAACGGCGATGGTGTCTTTGGCTCCAACTACACTATTACTTTAACTGGTTCTTTCGAGGCGTTCACGACAGCGGATGTCAACGGCGATGGCAAAGCGGATTTGATTTATGCGGACTTCGTCACCAACACGTTAATGGTGCTGACGAATAACGGAAGTGGCGGCTTTGTTTCCAATCGAACTTATTCAGTGGGTACCTCACCCGACTTTGTTCTGGCCGCAGATCTCAATGGTGACGGGAAAGTGGATTTGATCACGGCGAACGATGGTGACAACACGCTAACAATATTAACCAACAACGGGAATGGCGAGTTTGGCTCCAACGCTACGCTTGTGGTCGGTGAGGATCCTTTGTCGGTCGTAGCCGCGGATTTTGATGGTGATGGAAAGAAAGACCTGGCGTGTGTGAATAGATTCAGCGACTCTTTATCCGTACTGATCAACAGAGGTCATGGCCGATTTGATTCCCGCACCTACTCCGTAGGAACCAATCCTTATTCCTTGGTGGCTGAAGACGTTAACGGAGATGGTAAAGCCGATTTGATCTGCGCGCATTTTACAAACCCCGGCATGGCAACGGTATTGATCAACAACGGCAGGGGCGGTTTTGCACTGGCGACCACCCTGACTGTAGGCCGCAATTCTTGTCAAGTCATTGCCGCAGACGTCAACGGCGATGGCAGGCCGGACTTGATCACTGTCAACGCCGGCACCAATTATCTTACTGACATCGGCACAATCTCAGTGTTGATCAACAATTCAGTCTTCCCGCCGGCAACTTCCAAGCCATCGTTGGCTCTCAAGCATTCCGGCAATGGCTTACTGGTATCCTGGCCATCGGCCTCAGCGGGCTGGTCGCTGCAACAGAACCCGGATTTGACGGCGCCGAACTGGTCTCCCAGCGGTTACAGCGGCTGCGAAATTTCCGACGACGGAAAAAACAAGAGCCTGGCTGTCGGACCGCCAACGGGGAATCTGTTCTTCCGCCTGCTGCATCCCTGACCTGACTGAAGACCAGCCTTTGCGGAACTGAGATCGCTTTCGCCGACAATGTCGTGCCAGAAACCGGATCGGAAAACGTCCGGATAAGATGCCGACTGCGGCCGATGAACTGCCACTAACACTTGGGCCGCCTGAAGTAGGGCGTTTTGCAGCCGCCTAAGGCTCGATCGGCGTGCCGTAGGTGTAATAATGCAAATGCAGTCTGGCCGTGATGAGTTCCGGCCCGGGCGTCAGGATCTGGATCTGGTAGGTTTGCCCGCCCTGGACGTCCCAGTAGAAATAACCATTCCTGGACCCCACGAGTGACAGACCGGCTAGCGTAGTGCCCGTGTAAGCGTTCCCCCAGAGAGGCGTATACAGAATGCCGCTGACCATCGCTGTTCCGGAATGCGGCGCCGTCCAGGTCCACCATAGCGAGCAGGCGCCGTCGCCGGGTTCCCCCAACTCGGTGCTTGCCCCCAGGCTGGTGTAATCGAAATAGGTGTCATCACCGATCAACTCGAACCGGTTCACGAAGTCGTCATTGGTCGGCGCGGGAGCGAACGACAGCTGCAGACTGAAATCACCCAAGTTCCCCACCTCCCAAACCGCGGAGGAGTTATCCAATGAGATTTTGTAGGTCGTCCCGCCACGAACAGGAACGCAAGCGGTGTCGGAAAAGACAATGATTCCCAAATCATTGGTGGCCACCCCGGTGAGGCTCGCCAGCGAGTTGCCCGTATACATCGTCACCACGAGCGGACCGCTGCTCCCGCCATCAGTGAAACCGCCTTGCAGGACGAGCATTCCGTTTGTCGGGGCCGTCCAGGCATACCAGGTGGTGTGGCCGCCCGCTCCGGACGGGACGGATTCGCCCGGTTCCCTCGTCGCCGCCAGGATATTGCCGGTCAACGACACGTTCGTTCCTGAAAGCAGAGTTGCCGATGCGAAGCTGTCGTTGGTCGGCGAGCCGTAAAACGTCAACGATAGGCTGCCCAGGTCAAACACCGCAATTTGCAGGGTTTCGCCGGCGGCGACGTGAACGGGAACATCGTTGCCGGCGTTGTCCATGGTCGCGATCGGCCCGCTCAACGTCGCCAGGGTGTCGCCGGTAAACACGTGTATCGCTTCCGCCATATTTCCATAAATATGGGGAATGAATACGTTTCCGGCGGCGGGCGCGGTCCAGCTAAACCAGATGTCGCCCGTCAACATATTCGAATTTGCGGCGGGCTCGCCGGCTTCGATGGTCGCGTCGGCGACACTGTAGTTGACATTGGTGTTTGCGCCCGTCAGCACGGTGCGATCCGCGAAATTATCATTGCTGAAGCGGAGGTGGATTTCGGAGAGCTCGGTGTCGAGGACATAGTCGTCCGTCCGCTTCAACTCGGCGTAAACAAACCAATCGCCCGGAGGCGCGTTCGTCCACAAGGCGGAATAGGGAGGAGAATCGGATTCGGCGACGAGGATGGGCGATCCCTCCCCGAGCGGGAACGGCAGCACATAATATTTGACGCTCTCCACCATGGAAGGCAGTTCAGTGGTGGCAATCGAGAGCGGGATCGGGTGGGCCGTATTGTAATCACCCTTCGGCTGGGTAAGCGCCAGGGTCTTGAGGACCAGCTCCAGGGTGAAATCTGCGGCGCCATCGTTGGGGGGAGATTGCCTTTCCGCCGACACCAGGTAGGTGGTGCCCAGGGTGGTGATGAACGCCGCGCTCATCCGGTCTCGCATCAGAGGCCTGACCGGCTTTAACGCGGCCGGAATTGTGCCCGTGAAAACGGAGAAGCTCCCGAAAGGTCTGTGCTCGTTCCAATTATTGACCACCGCCACCCCGGAAGCCGGCGCGGTCCAGGAATACCAAATCGCTTTCCCATCCTCTCGATTCTCATGGGTGGCGCCCCTGGTCACGCCGTACGCATACCAGTGATAGCCGGTCTCGACCTGCGCGTTATTGACGGAATCATTCGGCGGCGGAGGCGAACTGGTCTTGGCTGGAATTGGGGAAGCGTGGGCAGTTGCAGCGATGATGGCGAGCCCCGCGAGAAAGAGAACGAATCTGTCCTTCATAGTAATGGCCTTTTGTATGTAAGCATAATTTATTTAATAGAAGGTTGATTAGAACACAAGATAATAACAGCGACGGTTACGGCCACAGCCGCTTGACGGCCGAATGGCGTCGGACCACGCCCCTCTGCGGTGAGATCTTTTGACAATCCCACCGGCGCGTGTGCCGTTCCCGCGATGGCGGGGATTGGTTGCTTCAACCGGGCGGCAAGTTCTCCACCCAGCGCTGCGGTTTCGGCGACCGGCCGTTTGCCGGCAGCCCACCGGGCCGGGCCGTCGCGGAAGGACACCGCGCGCATCTCCATCCGGCTGCCGTCAATCTCGGCCTACGCCGCCACCGGGCTCTGGCAGCCGCCGCCCATCGCGTGCAAAAATGTGCGCTCGGCGGTCACGCAATGGAACGCGTTGCAATGGTTCAGCCGCTCGCAGATCTAAGCGATGCGTTCGTCATCGGCGAGAATTTCAATGCCAATGGCCCCCTGCCCTACGCACGGCAACATCACGTCCACGTCCGGCACCGCCGCCAGCAACCCAGCCGGCGCGGCATCGCCGGCGAGTGCCTCATCCGGCTTGATTTCAAAATTGAGCCGCGTGATGCCGGCTAGCGCGGGCACGGCGGCATCCAGCTCGCCGCGTCCGGCGAGTTTTGCATGCGCGTGGACGCGTTGCCGCGGATCTCCACCACATTAAAATCCGGCCGGGCAACGGGCAGTTGCCCCCGGCGCCGGTCGCCGATGCCTGGCGGCAACTGCTGGATTCACCCCGGGCTGCCGTTTGCTGGGTTTGGACCCGGTACGCCGGCGTGCCGGGATTTAATTGCCTGTCGGCTTCGCGGTGCGCAAGCGCGGGGCGCCCGTCGGGGCCGGAATTGACGCCGCCGACCCCTTCGAGGTATCTAAAACCAATGGTGCCGGCGCCGCCGCCGACAAGCTCTGGGAGATTGCTCCGTTCGCCGCCGCCGTCCCGTCCGCACCGCAAACCGGACACGCCACCGGCGAGGGCATCGCACCACCGACCGGCTCGACTTCAAAGGAATAACGCTGGCCGCAACCGCATTGAATTTTTATTTCAATCATAAATCAAACTTGTCCATTTCAATAAAAAATCCCCTCACCGGATATTCACGGTGACTGGATCTCCTATACTTTTATATCCCACGTTATTGCATTTGTCCAGTTCCGGGCCGCTGAAACGGGGACAGCAACGCGGACGAAGGCGTGGCGACCTTACAAAAATTATGGCCAACTTGAAAAGGGCGAAGTCCAAATGGCAGCAAGATTTTCTGCAAAGATGCCAGCCCTGACGGGCTTACCCAATTGAATTCGTGTCAATTCGTGAAATTCGTGTCAAAAAAATCCGCGTTCATCTGTGCCCATCTGTGGCTCACAGCTTTCACTTCAATTTCTCCGCCAGTTCCTCACCCAATGCCGCCGCCTCGGCAATCGGACGTTTCCCCTCGGCGCGTTTGGCCGGGCCTTCGCGAAACGACACAGCGCGCATCTCCATCCGGCTGCCGTCGATCTCGGCGTACGCCGCCACCGGACTTTGGCAGCCGCCGCCCATCGCGTGCAGAAACGCCCGCTCGGCGGTCACACAGTGGAACGTGTTGAAATGATTTAATCGCTCGCAGATTTTAGCGATGCGTTCGTCATCGGCGCGCATTTCAATGCCGATGGCCCCCTGTCCTACGCACGGCAACATCACGTCCACATCCAAAACCGTTGCCAGCAACCCGTCCGGCACGGCATCGCCCACCAGCGAGCCGTTCGGCTTGACTTCAAAATTCAACCGGGTGATGCCGGCCAACGCGAGCACCGTGGCATCCAGTTCACCGCGTTCGGCGACCTTTTGCATGCGCGTGGACACGTTGCCGCGAATTTCGACCACGTTTAAATCCGGCCGGGCGGCCAGCAGTTGCTCCTTGCGGCGGGTGCTGCTGGTGGCAATGGTCGTGTCCCTCGGAAAATCCTTCAGCTTCAAATGCGGTTTGAAGCCACGCAACGCGTCCTGGCCGGGCACCCAATCAACCGGTTGAGGGTTGAGGGCTGAGGGCTGAGAGGAAAACTGGGAAGCCCGGGTTTTGATGAAGTCGGCGGAGCGGTAAATCAACACGTCGCGGACGTCGGCGCGTTTGGGCGTGGCCGCCAGCGCCAATCCGGCGGGCAGATCGGTCGGCAAATCCTTCAAGCTGTGCACCGCCAAGTCCGCCTGGCCTTTGACCAACGCCACTTCGAGTTCTTTGGTGAACAAACCCTTCGGCAGCGTTTCTCCCTTTCTGGCCATCGAAGCCTTCTGCAATTTGTCGCCGGTGGTCTTGATGATTTTCAGTTCGAAGCGCAGCCG
>DATJOW010000077.1:0-4874 GCA_035506715.1 Candidatus Acidiferrum sp.
GTGGTCTGCATGGACAACTGGGTTTACGGCCTGACCAAGAAGCAGACCTCGCCGACCTCGCCGCTCGGTTTCAAGAGCAAGACCGACCAGTGGGGCGCGGTGGATTATCCCATCAACCCGATGAAGCAGGCCATCGCCGCCGGCGCCACCTTCGTCGCCCGCACGACGGCCTCAAACCCGAACCATGTGCTGCAAATGATGGAAGCGGCGATGGACCACGACGGCTTCAGTTTCGTGGAATGCCTGAGCGAGTGCGTGGAGTTTTACGAGGGCGCCTTTGACGCCGCGAACCCCCGCAAGGGCGGCTTGTTCAAGGAAATTCCCAAGGATCACGACCCCGCCGATGAGGCCGCCGCCTTCAAGCTGGCCGGCACGGATTTCCCGGGTTACTTCGGCATCTTTTACCGGGTCAACAAACCCACCAAGAACGCGAAGGAAGCCGACATCAACAAAGGCTTCATGGACAAGGTCAAGGGCTTGAAAGACTGGCAGATCCTCCAGAAGACCTTCGACCGGATGAAGTAATTTTTGATTTGCGATTGCCGATTTGCGATTTACGAGTTCGCCGGAAATTCACCGGAAACTCGTAAATTTTTTTGCAATCGTAAATCATAAATCGTAAATCATAAATTCTGTTATGCCGATTTACGAATTTGCCTGTCCCAGGTGCCGCCGGATTTTCAGCTTCCTGTCGAAGCGCGTGAAGCCCGATCGCCTGCCCGTCTGCCCCAAGTGCGGCAACAAGAAAATGTCCAAGCAGATCAGCCGCTTCGCCCTGACCAAAGGCTTGAAAGAGCCGGCTGCCGGCGGCGAAGGCATGAACGAAGGCGGCCCGCCGATGCCGGATTTCGATGACCCGCGCGTGGCCAAAGCCATGATGGAAATGGAGCGCGACATGGAGCATCTGGATGAAAACAATCCACGGCACATGGCGCACATGATGAAAAAGATGAAGGAGCTCATGCCGCCCGGTTCGGTGCCGAAGGAGTTGGACACCGCCATCAAACGGCTCGAAGCCGGCGAAGACCCGGAAAAGATCGAGGCGGACATGGGCGACGTGCTGGGCGATTTCATGGGCGGGCCGGAGGGCGGCGCGGGCGGCGGCGGTTACACGAAGGACAGCGGATTGTATGATTATTAAAAGCTCCAAACTTCAAGAACCAACATCCAGAGAAATTCCAATGACCAAAAACCATACAATCTTGCCAAGGACGTTTTCACCATTTGAGATTGAAATGTGATGATTCTCTGGTGCTTGGCGCTTGGAATTTGGAATTTTTCACATGGCCCACATTCACGAAAAAATTGATTTCAGCGTCGCCATCTTTGTTGTTCACGACGGGAAGGTACTACTGATTCACCATCGGAAACTGGACAAGTGGCTGCCACTGGGCGGGCACATCGAATTGGACGAAGACCCGGAGCAGGCCGCGTTGCGCGAGGCGAAGGAAGAGAGCGGGCTCGACGTCGAGCTGTTGGGCGAGCGTCCGCCCACGACCGGCCCCGGCACCCGCGCGCTCATCGCGCCGCGGTTTCTCGACATCCATCGCATCAACCCCAAGCACGAGCACATCGGCATGATTTACTGGGCGAGGCCAAAGGTAGGGTTGGCGCGCCGCGCCGACCTGCCTTCGCAAGGCTACGGCAAGGCGAGCCGGACGCCGCAGCGCGGCGTCCCTACCACGCTGGCTGTCTCCGAGCATCACGACATTCGCTGGTGTTCGGCCGCGGATTTGGACACATTGCAGCCGCCGATGTCGGAGGCGGTCAAATGGTATTGTCGCGCCGCCATCCGGGAAATTTCCAGCCGGCCATGATGACAAAAAAAGGGCGCCGCTTCAAAATCGCGTGCTTCACGATCCAGGGGTCAAGCTCCTTCGCGATCTCGTTTTACTTTTATTACCTGTATTTTCTGATGCAGCACCGGTTCGGCTTCGGCGACAAGCAAAACCTGGCGCTCGCCGCCTTGCTCGGCCTGATTTACGTCTTCGCTTCCTGGCAGGCCGGACGATTTGCCCAGCGCTGTGGCTATTTCACCGCCCTGAAAACCGGCTTCGGCATCATGCTGCTGGCGTCGGCGGTTGGCTCGCAGCTTCACTCGGCCGTGGGTTTAATCCTCGCCAGCCTGGTGCTCAGCATCGGCCAGTGTTGTCTGTGGCCGGCTATCGAAGCGGTGGTGAGCGAAGGCGAGGATGCCACCGGACTACCGGCGGCCATCGGCACGTACAATGTCGTTTGGGCGGGAACCAATGCGCTGGCGCTGTTCACCGGCGGCACGCTCGTGGAAAAATTCGGATACCAGTCCATTTTCTACCTCCCGTTCGTCATTTTTGCCGGGCAACTCGCGCTGACCTTCTGGCTGCAAAATCACGCGGCGGAGATGGCCCGGGCTGCCGCCGGCCAAGCTGCCGCCGTTCTGCCGCCCGATCCGCACCGGCCGTCGCCGGCCAAAACGCTGGCTTTCCGGCGCATGGCGCTGCTCTCGAACCCCTTTGCCTACATCGCCATCAACACGCTCATCGCCGTGCTGCCCGGCATTGCCGCAAAGTTCCAGCTCACGCCCATGCAGGCCGGATTCGCCTGCTCGCTCTGGGGCTTCGCCCGGCTCGGCACCTTTTTCGCGCTTTGGTTCTGGACGGGCTGGCATTACCGGTTCCGCTGGCTGGCGGCGGCGTTTGTCCTGCTGATTTTTTCGTTCGCGACAATGCTCGTCATCCCGAATCTGTTCGTGGTGCTCGGGGCGCAAATCATCTTTGGCGTCGCCATCGGCCTGATTTATTATTCGTCGCTATTTTATTCCATGGACGCCAGCGAAACCAAGGGCGAGCACGGCGGCATCCACGAAGCCGCCATCGGCGTGGGCAACTTCATCGGCCCGGCCGTCGGCGCAGCATCGCTGCAATGGGTGCCGCAATACGCCAACAGCAGCGCCGTGGCTGTGAGCGTGCTGTTGCTGTTCGGCCTGGGCGCGCTGGTGGCCATCTGGAGAACCGCGAAATAAAGCGCCAAATTCCAAGCGCCAAGCTCCAGAGAAATTCCAAATCCCCAATTCCAAACCGCTCAACGCACGCGCGCTTTAGCCTGGCGCTTGGAACTTGATGTTTCTCTGGTGCTTGGATCTTGGCGCTTGGAGCTTTCATTCTGTGTTGCTTTGTCGTTAAACTCCCTCCATGTCTGCCGAATCTCAGGAATCGAAAGAACGTAAGACTCTCGACGACCGGGCCAAAATGTCCGAGCTGGAGCGCATCCGGCACTCGTGCGCGCACGTGATGGCCACCGCCATCCTCCGCCTCTGGCCCGAAGCCCAGTTCGCCGCCGGGCCGCCCGTCGAAAACGGATTTTATTACGACCTCGACATGCCCCATCGCATCTCGCCCGAGGACTTCGAGAAAATCGAGGCCGAGATGAAAAAGGAAATCAAGGCGAACAACGTTTTTGAAAAGATCGTCGTCACGCGCGAGCAGGCCATCAAAGATTCCGAGAGCGGGCGGCTGGGGGGATTGACCGAGCGGCCGGGCAATCCGAGCAAATTCAAGCTCGGCAACCTGGAAGCCATTCCCGAAGGCGAGCCAATCACCTATTTCAAGAACGGCGATTTCATTGACCTCTGCGCCGGGCCGCACGTGATGCGCACCGGCAACATCGGCGCGTTCAAGCTCATGAACGTGGCCAGCGCGTATTACAAAGGCGACGAGCGGAACCCGCAGCTCCAGCGCATCTACGGCACCGCGTTCAAGAACAAGACCCAGCTCGAAGAGCACCTCAAAATGATTGAGGAGGCCAAGCGCCGCGATCATCGCAAGATCGGGCAGGAGATGGGATTGTTCGTCATCGACACGGAATTTGTCGGGCCCGGCCTGCCGATGTGGCTGCCCAAAGGCGCGGCCATTGTGGAGGAGCTGGAAAAGCTGGCGAAGGAAACCGAATTCCAAGCCGGCTACGTGCGCGTCAAAACCCCGCACATCGCCAAGGAGAAGATGTATCTCACCAGCGGCCACCTCCCGATTCTGTATAAGGAATCGATGTTCCCGCCGATGACGTTAAGAGAAGGCCACGGAGCTCAAGTAGTTGAATCTCTCACCAGTGATATAAATGAAGAGGATTTGCACAACGTCGTAAAAAGGGTTCGCGCCCTATCACCCGAACAAAAAAGTGTGAGTGAGATTTTGAGGCTCATCGAGGACGGCTTGGATAATGTTTTGAGCGGAAAATCAGATCCTGTTTTCACAGGAGAACTACGCAATGATTTACTTGAGCTGATGTGGCGGCACACCGCTAATGCGTTTGGAGATATTTGTTTTAGCAGTCCGCCCGAGCGTTACTACCTCAAAGCCATGAACTGTCCCCATCACCACCGCATTTTTGCGGCGGAGCCGCGCAGTTACCGCGACCTCCCGTTGCGGCTGGCCGAGTACGGCTGCAATTACCGGTACGAGCAGTCGGGCGAGCTGTTCGGCCTCATGCGCGTCCGTTCGCTCAACATGAATGACGCGCACATCTATTGCACGCCGGAGCAGTTCGCGCAGGAGTTCAACGCGGTGAACGAGATGTACCTCAAGTATTTCAAGATTTTCGGCTTCGAGAAATACATCATGCGCTTCAGCACGCACGACCCGTCGCGCCTGACCGGCGACAACGCCAAGTTCGTCAACGAACCGGAGCTGTGGAAACAGACCGAGGACATGGTCCGCAACACGCTCAAGAATTCGGGCATCAACTACGTCGAGGTGCCCAACGAGGCGGCGTTTTACGGGCCGAAGATTGACGTGCAGGTCTGGAGCGTCATCGGCCGCGAATTCACGCTGGCGACCAACCAGGTGGACTTCGCCGTGCCCAAGCGCTTCGGCCTGGTCTATCGCGACAAGGACAACACG
>DATJOW010000078.1:0-7285 GCA_035506715.1 Candidatus Acidiferrum sp.
TAATTTTTGAACTGATACATTTCCTCCTGCGTGAGCGTCCACACCTTCGGCAGCGGCGCCGTGGCGGGATGTTGCGGGTCCTGGTTCAAGCAATCCACGCTCAACTGCGCGCCATGATGGTCGAACTCGCCGCCGAGCATGTCAATGTAGCCCGGCCAGTGATGAAACGTGTCGCTCGCCGCGTGAATGCCGATGAACGCGTGACCCGCCTTGATCCAGTCCAGCAATCCCTGCGGATCGGGTATCGGCAAATCGCCGGTGGTGCTGGCAAAAACCACGCCATCGTAATTCTTCAAATTGTCCGGCGACAATTTTTGGAGCACGGCCTTCAAGCTTTCCTGCCACTTCGCCTCCGCTTCGTCGAACGCCTTTTTCTCGTCCGGCGTGGCGTCTTTTTTCAATTGGGCCGGAAATCCTGTCGCGGCATGGCCCGGCGGCTGTTGGACGTAATCCACGGTAAATTCGCCGCTGTCCTTGCCAAGCTGGGCCAGGACTTTTTCCAGGTTCGGAATCGAGCTGTGCCGGAAGCCCGCGGTGGTGGTCACCACCAGCAGTTTTTTCGGGGCGGCCTGCGTGACAGTGGTCACCAGCGCCATAGCCAGGAAGATCAAAAACGTTTTCATATCAGTTTTTGGAACAGGTTAAGTTTAACGTCGTTCACGGCTCGTTGACCACCGGCATCGGGCGCACCCAGATGTTCCGGAACCGGACGGGATGATTGTGATATTGCAGCGACAGCGGGCCGGTCGGTCCATGCGCCGTGTACTTGCCGGGCACGCGCCAGTTGGTTTCGCCGCGAATGGCCTGGTGATTTTGCACCACCACGCCGTTGTATATCACCGTCACGTAACCCGGCGCGGTCACCTCGCCCTTGTCGTTGAAGTGCGGCACGTTGAAGACGATGTCGTACGTCTGCCATTCGCCCGGCGGGCGGCAGGCATTCGCGAGCGGCGGGTGCTGACCGTAAATGCCTCCGGTCGCGCCGTCGGCGTAGGTCTTGCTCTGGTAACAGTCCAGCACCTGGATCTCGTACCGGCCCATGAGGAAAACGCCGCTGTTGCCGCGGTCCTGCCCGGCGTGAGCGCCCGGCTCCGGCTCGCAAAACTCGACGTGCAACTGCATGTCGCCCATTTCGTTGGTCGTCACGATGTCGCCCTTGTCGGCCACCATCGCGCCGTCCTCCAGCTTCCACTGGGCGGGGCCGCCGGTCTTTTTGTCGCGCCAATTCGCCAGGCTTTTGCCGTCGAACAACACCGTGGCGTCGCTGGGCGGCGTGGCTTGCGCGCTGAACGTGCCCGGCGTCACCACCGGCGGCTGCGGACGCGCCGGATCGTGCACGTGCCATTTGCCGTCCGGCTGCATCGGCGTGTCCTTGAACCCGGCGACGCCGTCAATGACAGTCTCCGGATATTTTTGTTGCGCGAGCGCAATGTTGAGGGCCAAAGCGATGATGGCCAGGGTGCAGATTCTAATTTTCATTGTGATTTTATAGTTTGGGAAATTTCGTCCACTTGTCGCTCGACTTCGAGGACTTCAACACGGTTTCAATGAAAGCCATGCCAATGACGCCGTCTTCCACTGTCGGAAAATCGCAAGGTCCCCTGCTCTTCCGGCCGCTGACTTCGTCCGCGATGGCGCTGGCCGCCGCCAGATAAACATTCGCGAAGGCCTCGATAAACGCCTCCTGATGGCCGAACGGCGTGCGGCTGTTGGCCTGCGCGATCGCCGACAGATAGCTGTTGCCGCGCCGGTAAATCGCGCGCGGCTGGTTCACCACCTTGACGATCAGTTCGTTTGGGTGCTCCTGGTACCATTCAAGCGACGCCTTGGTGCCGTAGACGCGGATGTTCAGGTTGTTTTCGTCGCCGTTAGAAATCTGCGACGCGTAGAGAATGCCCCGGGCGCCGCCTTTGTAGCGAATCAGGCAGTTGCCGTCGTCGTCCAGCGGCCGGCCGGGAATGAAGGTCGAAAGGTCGGCGGCGAGCGACTCGATCTCCAGCCCGGTGATGTAGCGCGCGAGATTTTCCGCGTGCGTGCCGATGTCGGCCATGCAGTTGGACGCGCCGGCCACGTTCGGGTCCATGCGCCAGTTGGAAATCTTGCCGCCGCCTTTGTCCTCCAGCGCGGTGATGGCATAGCCCTGCGGATACTCGACGACGACCTTGAGAATTTTTCCCAGCTTGCCGGCCCGCACCATCTCGCGCGCTTCTTTGACCATCGGATAGCCGGTGTAATTATGGGTCAACGCAAAAACTTTTTTGCTCTTGCGGACGATGTCCCGGAGTTTTTTCGCCTCGTCCAGGTTGAAAGCCAGCGGCTTGTCGCAAATCACGTTGAAGCCCGCTGCCAAAAAAGTCTGGGCGACGGCGAAATGCATGTTGTTCCGGGTGACGATGCTGACGAAGTCTACGCGCCGGCTCGCCGGCAGCGCGGCTTCCTTTTTCGCCATCTCCTGATACGTGCCGTACACCCGGGACGGATCGAGGAACAAATCCGCGCCCGAGGCCTTGGATTTTTCCGGGTCGGCGGAGAAGCAGCCGGCCACCAGCTCAATCTTACCGTCCAGCGCCGCGGCCATGCGATGCACGGCGCCGATAAACGCGCCGCGCCCGCCGCCGACCATGCCCATGCGAAGTTTGCGATTTAGGTTCATGTCTCCGTTAAATGAGTGATTGGTTAACCGCCATTAACATTTCACCGGCCGCCCGGTGCGGGCCGAAGCGTAGGCCGCGTCAATGATGCGCATCAGTTTCAGCGCCTGGTCCGGCGTGTTCAGTGGCTTGGCCCGACGCTCCAGCGTCTGCACAAAATTCGCGGCCGACGCGACGCGGCCCATCGTTTCATCGGGCGGCACCACAATCGCGCGGTTCACCGAGCGGCCGTTTTCCTGGACGTACAGCTCGCAGGTGTCAATCGCCGTCTCATCAAGACCGTCGGTGCCAAACAGCCGTTGCACAAGCCCGCCCGCCTTCGTGCCCTGAAATGTCACCGACACCTCCTCGCGCTTCACCATTTCGGCCCACGAGATTTGCAGGGACACCACCTGGCCGGTCTTGAAATGCACGAAGCCATGACACGCGCTCTCGACATCCGTCACGCCTTTGGCAACGTCGGGAATCCCCCACGGCCCTTTGAAAGACTTGTTGGAAATGAAATCGTTGAACGTCTGCGCCGCCACGTAGTCCGGCTCCGGGTAGCCCATGAAATACAGCGCCAGATCGAGCATGTGCAGCAGGTCAATCAGCGGTCCGCCGCCCGAAAGCGCCCTGGTGGTGAACCAGCCACCGAAGCCGGGAATGCCCGTGCGGCGAATCCACTTGGCCTGCGCCGAGTTGATGCGGCCGACCTGGCCGGCGCGGATGTAATCCATGACGGCCTGGGCTTCCGGCCGCGCGCGATTGTTGAAATTGAACATCAGCGTCTTCTTCGCCTTGGTGGCGGCGGTCAGCATGGCTTGAACCTCGCGGGCATTCGTGGCCGGCGGCTTCTCGCAAAAGACGTGCCGGCCGGATTTCAGCACCTGCAGCGCAATCGACGCGTGAAACTTGTTCGGCACGATGATTGAAACCGCGTCAAGCTTCGGACAGCCCTTCAGCATTTTGCCCACATTGCTGAAGACGGAAGGAATGTTCTCCCGCGTCGCGGCCTTGCGCGCCGCATCCAGGTTCACGTCGCACAGCCCAACCAATTCCGCGCCGGCCGACCGGAACCCGGCCGCGTGATAACGCAGCATCCCGCCTGCCCCCACCACGCCAATTTTAATGCTCATGTCGAAGTTTGTGGTTCACCAATTGTCTTTTTTAACCACGGATGGGCACGGACACAGAACACTCCCCTCACCCGGTCCCGCTTCGCGCGACCACCCTCTCCCCGCCCGGCGGAGAGAGGGCTGGGGCGAGGGGTTAGTGATCAATTCGCAACAAAAAAATCCGTGTTTGTTGGCGTCCATCCGCGGTTGAAATCATTTCCTTCTGGCAAACGCCGCGTCAAAGGCGGCCTGATTCGGCATAAAATCCAGCTTGCGGACGAACGCGCAGCTTTCCGTCGCGCCGTGCACCCGGTCCATCCGTCCGTCCTCCCACTCAACCGAGAGCGGGCCGCGATAGCCGACGTCGTTCAGCGCCACGATGATGTCCTCGAAGTTGATGTCGCCGTGGCCGAGCGAGCGGAAATCCCAGTAGCGGCGCGGATCGGTGAAATCCGTGTGCCCGCCGAACACGCCCGCCGTGCCGTCGCCGTGGCCCCACCAGACATCCTTCATGTGCGCGTGGAAGATGCGGTCGCCGAACTCGCGGATGAACTTCACGTAATCCACACCCTGGTAGCCGAGGTGCGACGGGTCGAAATTGAAGCCGAAGCGCCGGTGATTGCGGACGGCTTTGAGCGCGCGCTGGGCGGAGGCGATGTCGAAGGCGATTTCCGTCGGATGCACTTCGAGCGCAAAATTGACGTTTTCCTTGTCGAACACGTCGAGAATCGGGCGCCAGCGCCGCGCGAAGTCGGCGAACCCTCGGCTCAAATATTCCTGGTTGGTCGGCGGAAACGCGTACAGCGCGTGCCAGATGGAGGAGCCGGTGAAGCCGTTGACGATGGCGGGTGTCTTGTCTCCGGGTTTGCGCCCCGGCTTGGCATTGAAATATTTCCCGGCGGCGCGGGCGGTGGCTTTCATTTTCTCCGCAGCGCGCCGGCGGACGCCTTCAGGCTGGCCGTCGCCCCAGACATCGGCGGGCAGAATGGCCTGGTGCCGTTCGTCAATCAAATCGCACACCGCCTGGCCAACGAGGTGGGTGGAGATGGCAAAACAATTCAGGCCATGCTTCTGGAGCAGCGCCCATTTCTTTGTGACGTAGTCCGGTTCGGCCAGGGCGCGGTCGGGTTCAAAATGGTCGCCCCAGCAGGCAAGTTCAACGCCGTCGTAGCCCATTTTTTTGACCAGCGGCAGCAGTTCGGCGAGCGGCAGGTCCGCCCATTGGCCGGTGAAGAGTGTTACAGGTCTTGGCATAAGCAAATAGAATTTGTTCGAGGATTCTGCCAACCAACGCCGGCAGGTCAAGCGATTCGAAAAAAAGTTTTGGGATTATGCCTTGGCCAAACAACGGGCCTATATCCTCTCCCCGCCCAGCGGGGAGAGCATGTCGCGCAGCGACCAGTGAGGGGATTTTGAATGTAATTGGTAAAAATCACGGCGATTAGATCCGTCAGTGCCACCTCAGCCCGCCCCTCTCCCCCGCTTCGCGGCGGAGAGGGTGACAGATTCAGCGCCGGATAGTTTGAATTTGCCGCTGCCGAGCCCTTCCCCGAGACCGGCTATTAGCCAACTAGAGAAACATGGCACCATTCAGCCAAAAATATTTTGACTAAAATCAGCATGAAACATTGCGGGCCGGCGAATTTAGTCCATTATTTGCGGCCAAGCAAATTACAACCTGAATCGCATGCAAGACGCTTCATCCCATCAAAAAGCCGTACGCCTCAATCGCCGGCGCTTCCTCAAGACCGCCGGCGCAGCCGCCGTGTTACCCCTGATCCTGCCCGGCTGCGCCACCGGCCCGTCCCGGCGCACCGCGCCCTCCAACCGCATCACCATCGGAGTCGTCGGCTGGGGCATGCAGGGCCCGAGCAACACCAAGGCGTTTCTCTACGAGGACGATTGCCAGGTGGTGGCCGCGTGCGACCTCGACAAGAACCATTTGCAGGATGCGGTCGACACCATCAACGATCATTACGACAACAAGGACTGCAAGGCGTACCAGGATTATCGCGAGCTGATGGCGCGCACCGACATTGACGCCGTGATGCTCGCGGTGCCGGATCACTGGCACGAATTGGTCGCCACGGAGGCCGCCCGCCGCAAGAAGGACATCTACGGCGAAAAGCCCTTGGCCAAGACCATCGCCGAGCAGCAGGCCATCGTCCGCGCCGTGCAGGAAAACAAAATCATCTGGCAGACGGGTTCCTGGCAGCGCTCCCAAGCGCCGTTTCACAAGGCGGCGGAAATCGTGCGCAACGGTTTGATCGGCAAAGTGACGCACGTGGAGGTCGGCCTGCCCTCCGGCCATCACGATTTTGCCGGCACCGCGCCGGAGCTGTTGAAAAAGCTGGGACAGCCGGAGGACAAAACTGATTTCCTGGCCACCGTCGTTCCCGGAACGGACGCCTGGAACGCCGCGGTGACCGAGCCGCCGGCCGAACTGGACTACGACTTCTGGATCGGCCCGTCGCAAATGGAGCCGTACATCAAGCAGCGCATTCACATGGACTGGCGCTGGAATTACAACACCGGCGGCGGCCAGCTGCTCGACTGGATCGGCCACCACTGCGACATTGCGCACTGGGGACTCGGCTTTGACAACTCCGGTCCGTCAGAGGTTGAAGGCAAGGGCGATTTCCCGCCCGCCAACGCCATCTGGAACACGTGCGGCAAATACCGGATTGAATTGCAGTACCCGGAGGACATCACCATGACCATCGCCGGCGGCCATCCCGACATCAAGATGGGCACCAAATGGATCGGCACCGAAGGTTGGGTCTGGGTGAATCGCGGCGGCTTTGAAGGGTCCAATCCGGATTGGAAAAAGCACAAGAACCTGGCGGATAAATACCGCAAGGTGAAGCTGTACGAGTCACGCAATCACCAGCGGAATTTTCTGGATTGCGTGAAATCCCGCCAGCCCACCATCGCGCCGGTGGAGACGGCGCATCACTCGGCCATTCCCGGGCACCTGGGTTTGATTTCCATGCTCGTCGGGCGGAAGATCCGCTGGAACGTGGCCGATGAAGTCATCGTTGACGACCCCGACGCCAGCAAACTGCTGACGCGCGACTATCGCGCGCCGTGGGTGATGGGCTGAACGAAAATTGAGATTTCGCCGTAAGTCGAGTTAAGGCTTCACGGCTTGAATCCTTTGACTGATCAAGGTGATCGCCCTTGCCACGGCCCTTTCCATATCTGAAACGACAACTGCGGCCTCTGGAGAAGAATCGCCGTGGTATCGCAGCAGCAGTAAAGGCTGTTCTGTTGTGGCTTTTGCTTGCTCATGCAATTGACCTTCGAATATTTCACGAAAGACTGAGCACTCCGTTCCCTGAGAATACACTTTATAGTGAATTTGAAAAAAATGCTGGTGGTTTGGTACACCGACTCCAAAAATGCGCCGCGCTATCAAATCGCCCATTGGGGTCTTGTCATAACACCTTTGGAAATATGGGCTGGTTACCATAATGTTAAAGTAGCTCCCGACCTTGTTCACTTTGCCGTGTAACTCGTTGAGCTTTAGAGTGAGCG
>DATJOW010000079.1:0-3327 GCA_035506715.1 Candidatus Acidiferrum sp.
GCTCATTGGCCTCGCCGTGCAGGTCAAGCGTCCCACCCAAGAAGGAGACATCCGCCTCATCCGTGTCTGGGCCATCGCCGCCGTCACTCCGTTTGAGAAAGCCGTGGTCCACACCCAGAACTTCATTCACGACAAGTGGACGGGCTACGTCTGGCTCCGCGGCGTGCGGGGCGAGAATGCCGACCTGCGCGACCAGATTGAGCGCATGAAGCTGGAGCAGACTCGGCTCACCGAAGACGCCAACATGGCGCGCCGCCTGCAAACGCTGCTTCAGTTCAAAGAGCAGTACGTCGAGAACACGGTGGCGGCGCAGGTCATCGGTACCAGCGGTAACGACCAATCGCGCCTGCTTTACATCGACAAAGGTTCCGACGATGGGCTCAAGCCGGACATGGCGGTCATTACGCCAACCGGCATCGTGGGGAAGATCGTGCAGGTGTCGTCGGGTTCCGCGCAGGTGCTGCCCATCAACGATCAATTGAGTGGAGTTGGCGCAGCGTTGAAAGACTCGCGCCTGCAGGGCATTCTCAAGGGCGCGCCCAATGGTACTACCACGCTGCAATACATCATGGCCGACGAGCCGGTGAAGCCCGGCGAAGTCGTCATCACCAGCGGCGGCGATCGCATTTTTCCCAAAGGACTCGATATCGGCAGAGTCGCCGCCGTTGAGCCGGGCAAAGACCTTTTTCTCAACATCCGCGTGACGCCGTCGGCGCGGCTCAATCGCCTCGAGGAAGTGCTGGTCATCACCAAGGTAGAGTACAAACTGCCCGACGCGACAGACTTGGGGCCGATTCGCGCCTCCGACATCCTGAGCGAGCGGTTGCCCGGGGTGCCGAGCGCGCAACCGGTGGACGCCAACGGAAATCCCGTTCCGCAACCCGGTGCCACATCTCCGGCAGCGGGCGCTGCTGGGACAGGTGCGCCAGCCACAACCACCGGAACTACGCAGAATGCCGGTGCGCCCAATACCGCGGCCGGCACGCGCACCTCTGTCCCTGCCGGCACGGCTGCCACCAAGCCCGCCACTGCGAGTCCAACCGGAGGCACAGCCTCTCGGCCGGCCAATCAGGCCGGCGCTGGAGCGGGCCGTGGGGCAACGCTACCGCAGCCCGCCGGCCAAAGTGCGGCCGGCGCGAATCCCGCAGCAGCGGCTACGAATGCCACCAAGCCGGTCCGCAAGCCGCCGGTCAGCACGCCACCAGCGAATACGCAGCCGCCCGCCGCCAAGCCGCCTGAGGTTGTTCCCCAATGAACGCGCGCGCCACCCCATTTCGCGGCAGCCTGGTATCGCGTGAGCAGGTTGCGGTTTACGAATTCAGTTGGGCCGCCGCCATCTTCGTTCCACTCGTCGCGATTTTCCTGCAGGCGTTCGTAACCGCCAAGCTGCGCTGGCTGGCTGTGCTCGACTTGCCTATGATGGTGGTTATCTTTTTCGCCGTGGCCCGGCGCAATCCTGTCACGGGATGCATCACCGGCGCCATCATCGGACTGCTCCAGGACTCGCTCGGCGGGCCGTCGCATCCCATCGGAATGTTCGGCATCACGGACACGATCATCGGCTACGCGGCGTCCTCGCTCGGCGTCAAAATTGACGTCGAAAATCCCGGCACGCGCTTCCTCATTACCTACATTTTCCTCGTCGTTCACGACGCCATCTATTTCGGTGTAGGCCGCGGCTTGCTCCGCCAGCCGCTGGTCTGGAGCTGGAGCCACGTCGCCATCGCCGGCCTGGCGAATGCGGTGGTGGGGGTCTTTGTCTATCACCTGCTCGACCGGTTTAAGCAGAAATAAAGCCGCTCTGCGCCATTCGCTTTTCGCCCGCCGCGGGTCTGGGTGGCCCATCCTTTTGCGAAGCAAAAGAATGGGACTCGAATGGCCACAAACTGCGACAACACCGTCTAGTATCAGGCCACGACTTAACAGGCTGGGGAAAACTCACTTTCGGCCGTGTTTGGAAGGGGCGCAGCTTGAGCTGCGCCGTACCAGTTGTTTCTCTCTTTCACTCCGAGCGGGCTGCAGCCCCCGAGGCCGTCGCCTTCCTTCTCCTGGGCAAGCGAAAAGCGAAAAGCCGCTACCTTCCCGGATTTCTCCCATCCCGCAGTGACAATAGGCCTTACAATAGTCACCAAGGGCTTGTGCCGTTCAGCCAGTCGCATGTCGGTTGTGGAACCCTCTCCCAGGCAAGACGTGGTGGTGATGGTGTGCGCAGGTGTCTGCGCGGGCTGTAGGGCCGGCTTCGCCATAGCGAAGCCGGTTGCAACGACCGCATAGGTTTGTCTGTAGCTCATGCTTGGCCGCGAGGAAAAAGTATCGCCGTTCCGTTTGACCGCAGTGCAGTACATACTGCTGGCGATCTTTCTTTTTCTCGCTTTCGGTTTGTGGCGTCTGCAGGTGGCGCGAAGCGAATACTACGCAAATCTCGCCGAGCAGAACCGCATCAAGCAGGTCCCCATTCTCGCGCCCCGCGGCAAGATACTCGACCGTGAAGGCCGCATCATCGTCGATAACTACCCTTCGTTCTCCGTCCTTTTGCTGCGCGACCAGAACCGCGACCTCTTGGCCGACGCCGATAAAATCGCCCAGGGCCTGCACATGGAGCCGGATGAGCTCAAAGCGCGTCTGGATCATATGAAGTCGGTTCCCGGCTATCAGCCGCTGTTCCTCAAAGATGACATTACGCCCGATGAGTTGGCCTTCATCGAATCCCATCGTGCCGACCTCCCCGAGCTCGACATCATCACCGTGCATCGCCGCCTCTATCCCAAGGGCGGCTTTATGGCGCACGTCATCGGCTATGTGGGGCAGGTCAGCGAAGACATGCTCACCCAGCCGCAATGGGAACTCTATAATCCGGGCGATATCGTGGGCATGTCGGGCGTCGAGCAGTATTACAACGATATTCTGATGGGCCAGAACGGCTCGCGGCAGGTGATCGTCAACAGCCGCGGCAAAGAAGTCGGCACGCTCAAGGACGTGCCGGCGGTCCCCGGCAAGCAGCTCAAGCTGACGATCGACCTTGACCTGCAGATTGCGGCGGAACTGGCGATGGAAGGCAGGCCGGGCGCAATCGTCGCTATGGACCCCCGCACGGGAGAAATTTTGGCGATGGTGAGCCGGCCCGCGTTTGATCCCAATGCCTTTGCGGTACACGTTTCGCGGGACGAGTGGAATCGCCTCGTGACCGACCCGGGCAAGCCGCTACTGAATAAAGCCATCCAGGCGCAGCTCGCCCCCGGCTCAGTATTCAAGATCATCATGGCGACCGCCGGCATGCAGGAGGGCATTGCGCAAAACCTGGTGATCAATTGCGGCGGCGGCAAGACA
>DATJOW010000080.1:0-26273 GCA_035506715.1 Candidatus Acidiferrum sp.
CGTTTTCATCGCGGGTGAATTTTAATTTGCCGCCGCCGACCAGCCGCACGCTGCCGATCTTGCCAGGCCATTGGTCTGAACCAGCAGCCAGCGATTTAACTGTCACTTTGCCGTCCTTCGGAAGTTCCAGCACGATCGCATAAAGGGTCTTCCCGTCCTTCGACTGCGTGAACCGGATGTCTTCGGCGGTGAACGGTCTGTCGGACACGTCTTTCTGGCCGTCGAATTGGCCTTTCTCGGCCACCTGTGTTGACGGGCCTTCGCCGTAGATTTTCCACGGGCGCGTCGCGTAAATCGCCTCGCCGTTCACCCTCAGCCACGCGCCGATCTGCTTGACGATTTCGATCTCCAACTCGTCGGGCTGGCCGTCGCGTCGCAGCGGCACGCTCAACATAAGATTGCCGTTCTTGCTGACAATGTCGGCCAGCATTCGCACGACCGACGCGGCGGATTTGTAGTCTCTGCGCTCGTAGATCCCGCGGTCGTAATGCCACGAGCCGAGGCACGTGTCGGTCTGCCACGGTTGCGGCAAGATGCCCTGCGCCTTGCCGCGCTCGATGTCATAGACCAGCGCGAGGCGCTGCATGTCGTTCAGCCATTTGCCGTTCACCACGGCTTCCGTGCGGCCGTTTTTGTCGAGGCGGGTGTTGTAAAAATGCGCGGCGAGGTTCAGGCCGATTTCATCGGTGACGCCATGAAACGGCAGCACGGTGTCATCAAAATAAATTTGGTCGGGATGATAATCGTCCCAAAGCTGTTGGGTGCGCTTGAAAAATTTCTCCATGTAAGCCGCGTCCGGAACGGTCGCGCCTTTGGCGGGATCCCAATCCCACCAGCCCCAGCCCGATTGATCGCCCGGCGCATGGTTTTGCGCGTAGAGGTCCTGCGGATCGAGGCCGTCCCACCACTGGCCCTTGCCGTCGGCCTGCGTCAGCTTGCCGTCGTAGGGCACGCCGGCCAAGGGGCCGTTCGTGTCCGCGCCTTGCGCAACTTCATACCAGGTCCAAGCGTGCGACGCGTGAACGCTCACACCAAAACGCAGTCCGTTTTTGCGCGCCGCCTTCGCCCAGCCGCCGATCAAATCCTTTTGCGGGCCGAGCGCGACGGAATTCCACGGCTGATACCTGGAATTGAAGTTGTCGAAATTGTCGTGGTGATTGGCCAGCGCCATGAAAATTCTCGCGCCGTTATTCTTGTAGAATTTCACCAGCGTGTCGGGATCAAATCGTTCCGCCTTCCAGACGCGGATTACGTCCTTGAAACCGTTGGTCGAGGGATGGCCGTATTCCGTGAGATGCAAATTGTATTGCCAGCCTCCCTCCTGATACATGCCCCGCGCATACCAGTCGCCGTGCTCGGGCTGGCATTGCGGCCCCCAATGCGCCCAGATGCCGAACTTCGCGTCGCGAAACCACTCCGGCACCTGGTAATTCGTCAGCGAATTCCAGTCCGGCTTGAACGGCCCTTCCGCAATCGGCGGGAGGTGCAGGGAGTTGGTTTGCGCCAAGGCGGTCGCGAGCGAACAGCCCAGCGCTAACACGCTTAATTTGGTTTGATTCAGCATCATAAATGGGGAGCCTTTCGACGCACGAACAGATTCGGTGTTTATTGGAAAATCCGCTGCGCGAAGTGATACAAGTTGTTGGCCCAGGTCCCACGGTCGTGGGGCTGATCATCCACGTTCCAGACATGTGGAACACCGTGTTCTTTCAAATAGACGTGGACGCCTTGCGAGATATTGATGAGGCCGTCCTTGTTGCCGCACGAAAGATAAATGAGCCTCAATTGCTGGCGCGCGGCGGCGGGATCCGGCACGAGTTCCGCAGGCGGTTTGGTGTTGGGCGCGGACGAAAACCCGCCGACCCACGCGAAGGTGTCGAGATGGCCAAGGCCGAAGTTCAGCGACTGGCCGCCGCCCATCGAAAGCCCGGCAATCGCACGCTGCTCGCGATTCGTGCCGGCCGGATACTTCGCCTGGATCGCCGGAATCAAGCAGTCGAGCAGATCGCGCTCGAACTTCCCAAAACCGGCGGCGTTTTGCGGCGAGAAGGTCCGATCCGGCGGCGGCACGCGGTCGTCCGCCAGCGCGCGACCATTCGGCATCACCACAATCATCGGCGTCGCTTTCCCGGCGACGATGAGATTATCCACGATGGCGTCCGCGTGAACGTAACCGATCCATTCCCATTCGTTGCCGCCGATGCCGTGCAGCAGGTAGAGCACGGGATACTTCTGGTCGGTCGAACAATGGGGCGGGAGATAAACAACCGCCTTGCGCTTCACGCCAGTGACGGTGGAATCGTATTCAAAGACCTCGGTGCGCCCGGCCCATCCGTTTGTGGCCGGCTTGTCAAAGCCAGCCGGCGCATCGGGAAACGCGCGCACGTCATCCGCCGCGAGCACCACGGGCCGGGCGAAGTTGGCCCGCGCGCGGTTTGAAGACACCTGCTCGGGTTTTTCCTGCGCGAAGGCCGCACCCTGTGACGCGGCAAGCAGCAGGAGCAAACCGGTTGTCACTGATCCGTTGAACACAGTGTTTCGTAGAGCTGGTCTATTCATGGGCGAAATGCTTGTTCAGGTCGGTTTTTGTTTTGCAGCTTAACGCTACCGGTCTCATTTCACGAGCCGGTAATACATTGTGGCGGCCGGCGGCGGCGGCAGGACCACCCGCCACTGATTGCCGGCGATTTCCGGAGCGGGCGACGTGACGTTTGCCCAGTTGCCCAAAACGAGATTGGTCCGCGATTGCAGCGCGTAGCCAGCGCATTCCGCGGGCCAGGACAAGGTCAGGTTTGTCGCCGTCAGCGCCATGCCCATCAGCGGAGGCGGGGTCACCGTCAAACGGCAGCCGTAAAACTCGAGTTCGGCCACGTTGCCATAGCCGCCGTTGGGCGAAAGGTAGCGGACATACCGGAAGCCCGCCAGGTTGGTGATGCCCCCCGACGTGAACAAGCCTGACCCCGGCGAATTCGTGACCGTCAACAGCATGACCGCGTCGCTGAAGCTCGACTGGTCTGCCCCCTGGAAAATGCCGCCCACCATGCGCGACTCGAAACCCGCGCGCGGACAGTAGTTGATTTACGTGATTATGTTGCTCACGCCCACGCCAAAATCCAGCCCCACCCAGGCGCCATTGCCACTGGGCGCGTCGAAGAAGGTGTTCAGGTTACCGTCGAAAACATTGGCGATGGTGTTGCCGGAATTGTTCCACGAACCCGCTGTGCCGATGATGGCGCCGGGTAGCTTTGGAAAACACACCGTTGCTTCGGGGCTGTTGCCGGTTTCGCTGCCGCCAACCGTGGCGCTGACCACATAAAAATACCCGGCGCGGACCGACGCAACGAAGTCGGTGAAATTAGTGCCGGTGAGGCCGGTGGCGATGATCGTGTAAGGACCGCCGCTCACCGTCGAGCGTTTGACATTGTAACCGGTTGCGCCAGCAAGACCGTTCCATGTCAGGCTGATTTGATTCCAGCTTGGTGCCACGGCGCTCAACCCCGTGGGTGTGGTCGGCGGCGGCCAGTTGGGCGCTGACAGGTTGTCAAACACCGCCGTGCAGAGGCTCGAATTATTGTGCGCGGTGACGGCCAGCCCCACATCCGCCGTGGACGCCATCGGGAACGTCGCCGTTCCCTGCTGCGTCCAGCTCGTGCCGTCCGCCGAGCGGTAGCCGGTGAACGTGTTTCCGCTGCGCATCAGCTTCACCCAGTAGGGCGCACCCAGGCCGCCGGTGGCGGCGTAGGCCGAACCGCCGCCGGGGCTCGAACGGTATTGCCACGTCACGCCATTGCCCGGCGTCACGGCGACAAAGGCGTTGACCGCGTTCGCGTTGGTGCTTTCGCGAATCATCACGCCGGCCTTCGACCAGCCATCAATGGCTTGCACCGAGACGACGCGGGCGATGATGGTGCAATCGCCCGTGACGCTTGTGTAAACGAAGCGGAACGCATCGGCCGCGTTCCAAATGTCGTCGCCGGATCCCGTCACCGTGAACACGCCGTTGCTGCCGTTCGCGTCACCGGACAGGCCCACGGATCCCACGTCTTGCGACTGCCACGGATACGGCAGACTGACGGAGGCTTCGGCGCTGTTGAGACTCTCGACGCCGCTGGAAACGGCGCTGACGACGTAATAAGAATTCACCCCCGCCGACACCGTGTCAGCGAAGTTCGTGGCAGTGACGCCGCTCGCGAGGGTCGGGTAAGGCCCGCCGCTGGTGGTCGAGCGTTTGACATTGTAACTGGTCGCGCCGCCGACCGCGTTCCAAGTCAGGCTGATTTGGCTCCCTGAAGTCGCGAGCGCGTTCAAGCCCACCGGAAATTGCAGGGCGGAGGGAGCGAGAATGGCCCACCGTTGGTAGGCGCTCCCGTTCGAGACTTTCTCATCAATGGCTGACGGGTTGCTGGCGACCGTTTCAAAACAATAACCGTTGCCCGTCGGCACGAGACGGTAGTAACCGTTGCCGGCCGGCTGGATGAGATAGTGATTGTTGTTCCAAAAATAAAAACCGCCGCTGGCGAGGCTCCATCCGTTTTCGGCGCAAGTAATGGTGTATTCGCCGCCGCCGATGTGCTGGAGATTCCACTGTTGCGAGCTTGAGCCGGCGTAGCTGGCGGCAATCACCTGATTGCTGCCGGCAACGCCCGTGACGGCCAGGGCGCTCGCCCCATTCAGAACTTTGTAAGTGCCGTTGGCGATGATGCCCGTCGTGACGGGCGAGAGTTGCAGCCAATTCAGATTGAATCCGCCGGACAAAATATCGAGGTGCAGCACTTGTTGTCCCGGCGTGAGAAAAACAGTGTTGGAAATCGTCGTCCACGTTTGCGCGCCGCCGGTCGCGGGCACGATCCAAGGACCAGTCAGATTTGTGCCGTTCATCCCGCCGGCCAAAACCTGTGCGCTGGCGGCGGTCGTGCCCGCCACGCGCAACGCCAGATTGTAATATCCCGGCTCGGAAACGTAGATGGTGTATTCCAACCATTCGCCGGCCACCGTGCCGGTGACGTCGTAACCACCGCCGGTGTCGGTCGTGGTTTCGATGTCCACCGCTTCATTGGTGCGATATTGGCCGCCGAGATTCGTCGCGGTCAGGTCGTGATAGGCAACCCCCTCGCCGCCCGCGTCAAAATTCTCCGCCTGAATTCGCAACGAGCCGGCCAGGAGATTGTTGGCGTAATCCGGCGTGGTCCACGGATAACCGCCATTGCCATACGGGGCGCGCACCGGCGGCCAGTTGCCGAAATCGGGCGTCCAGGAAAGGCCGCTCCAGTTGACAATATCTTCGTAACGCTTCGGATCGGTCACGTCGTCGGAAACGCCCGTGGGCGGAAGGTATTGAAAGGTCAGCCACGAAACACCGAGATGTTCCAAATCGGCAACCGCGCAGGCATCCAGTCCGCCCACGCCGGTTCCCCAAATGCCGCCGCCGAATTCCGTCATGAAACAGGGATAACCGGCGGCGATGATTTGCGACACAGCGTTGGACATTGCCGTCGCGCCGGCGTAGCCGTGAAAAGCGACCGCCTCATTCGTCCACACCGCGCTGGCGTTGCCGAAAACATTCGTGTTGAACGCGCGAATGTCCGTCAACGCCGCCGACGCGCCGCCAGAATCCCCCAGCACGGCGTAAGAGAAAAGCAGCACCGGCGTTTCGGGCGCGTAACTGCGGATGGTCCTGTAAGCGGCCACTTCCATGTCGAGCGCTCCGGGCGGCGTGGCGCCTGGCGACGAGTAGGGCGGCCCCCACGCAACCGGCTCGTTCTGGATTTCAAACAGCACATGCGTCTCGTTGGCGTAACGCTGGGCATAGAATTTCCAGAAATTAGTGATGTAAGCCGCGTTGTAATTGCCATTCCACGCGCCGTTGCCGATGGTCATGATGAGATAAAGGCCGTTGGTCCGAGCCTGCGCGACGATGGCATCAACATTTGCGACGGCATAGCCCGGCGTGGTGCTTCCATTCGCAGGATAATTTGGATCAAAGGATTCCGCGTAGAGATGCAGCGCATTGAACCCCATTCCCTTGATCATGGCGACATCGGTGGATGCTGGCGTCCATTCGGTGGAGGTGAAGGGGCCGCGCAGGCGCTGGCCGTTGTCGCCGACGAAAGTGGTTCGTGCCGCATTCAAGTGCGGCCGCCCGCGCTGGCCGTGGTTGCAATACACTTCGGGGTCTTCGGGATCAACCGGACCTACTTTGTCGAGGCCGAGAAAGGGAATGACATATTGCGCGTTGAGATTCGCATCCGTGCCGTGACCGCCACCAATTTCCGACCACGCATCAAGAGCGATGTTGCCACAGCCATCCACCCAAGCTTGGTGTGAAAATTGGTTTGTAATGCTGCCGATGGTTACCGAGTTCGAATACGCTGGATTCGCACTCAAGCCGAGAACATTGCCCCACTGCACGACCGCTTCCAGTTGGTTGCTGTAATTTACGAGAGTATCCGCCGTGCCATGCCAGAGCTGCACGCGCGGGCGAGGCCCGGCATAGCCGGGATAACACGCGCGGACCAGATCGCCCCATTGCTGCGCAGTTTGTGTCACGGGAGTCCAGGCGCCGCCAACCGGCACACCGGCGAACTCGGCACCGGCTTTGAAAATCTCAGGATACACGGCCAGTAGCGCCTCGGTCATCATGCCGCCGCAGGAGGTGCCGGTCACATAAACCCGATTCGCATTTGCGTGATATTTGCTGATCGTGTAATTCACCATGTGGGCGATGGCTTGGGTCTGGCCGCCGCCGTCGTGCGTGAGCGATTGCGCCGACGAATAGTCCCAGCAGTCGGGATTTTGCGGCACCACCATGATAAAGCCGTATTGATCCGCCGCTGAAACAATGCCGCCGGCCTGCGCCTCGGCGAAAACGCCAGTCGCGCCGCCGCCCCAATAATGCAGGAGAACCAGAATCGGCGGGTTTGCGGCCACCTTGTCCGGCACATAGACATACAGGCTGACATTGGTCGGCACCCCGCTGGCGCCCCAGTCATCGGTGACCAACTGAAGCGAGGCAGCCTTTGTCGGCAAGGTCGGCAGCAGCCCCAGACCGACGGCCAGCAGGGAACAAACGGGCGCCAGCCGTCGCTTAAAGCGGAAAACCCGCCGCCAGCTCGTTTCCAGAGATCTGTTTTTCATCCAATTCGGTTCGCGATACCGCCCTGCGTCTCTTCCGTGAGCGACACATTAAGGCAGTACCAGCCGGAAGAACACCGTGCCGTTTGTCGTATTCAGCGGCAGCAGCACCAGATTCGTCTGCGTCGAACCCGTCGTGTTAACCCAGTTGGTGCCGAGGCCGACGCTCAGGCTGTTCGTCTGCGATTGCAGTTGCCAGCCGGTGTGGTCCGCCGGCCAGTTGAGTTGGCATTGATTGCCGGCCGTCCCGAAACCGAGTTGCGGCGGCGCCGACGAGGTTGGCCGGGCACTAACCTCCGACGAATTGGCTCCCTCCCCCGCCGCATTCACTCCGCTCACGACATAGTAATAGAGCGTGCCGTTGTTGACGCCCGTGTCGGCACAGCTCGGGCTTGAGTTGGTGAGGATGGCCAGATACCCGCTCCCGCTTATGGTGGATCGTTTCACGTAATAATTCGTGGCCGTGACGGATGCCGACCAGCTGAGCGCGACCCTTCCGTCACCGGCCGCTGCCGTCAAATTGGCGGGAGCGTCCGGCGCAACCGGCCAGCCGGGCTGCACCGTCACGTTGTCAAAGGTGGCGGCGCAGAGGCTCGAATTGTTGTGGCTGGTCAGCGCTAAACCGATATACACGTTGGATAACATGCTGATGGTTGTTGTCCCTTGCAGGGTCCAACTCGTGCCATCAGAAGAACGATATCCCGAGAACGTGTTGCCGCTGCGCACCAGTTTAACCCAGTAAGGCGCGTTCAGTCCGGCGGCCTGGTTCCAACTGGTGCCGCCGCCGGGACTCGAACGGTACTGCCAAGTCACGCCGTTGCCCGGCGTCACCGCGACGAATGCGTTGGCGGCGCTGGCGTCCAGATTCGACCGGACCATCACGCCGGCTTTCGACCACGGATCAATGTTCTGCACGGAAACAACCCGGGCAATGATGGTGCCATTCCCAGCCAAGGGTAAATAGACGAAACGGAACGCATCCGCCGTCCCCTGGATATCCGCCCCAGCACCCGCTAAAGAAAATGCTCCGTTGCCATATAATGCGCTGCCGGCAATCCCCACGGCACCGATGTCTTGCGTCTGCCACGGCGAAGGCACGGGTCCCAACGGTGTGGCACCGGCTTCGACAGAGTTCGAACTGAGGCCGTAGCTGTTGGTCGCAGCGACAACGTAATAGTAGGTAACGCCGCCGGCGAGACCGGTATCGAGGTAACTTGTCGCGGTCACGCCGGTCGCGATATCGGCGTAAGGCCCGCCGCTGGTGGTGCTGCGCCTGATAATATAGCTGTCCGCGGCGACCGCCGCGTTCCAGTTTAGGACCACCGCCGCGTTGGACGGGGTGGCGGTCAGGCCGTCCGGTGTGTACGGCGGTTGATTGGGCAGGTCGCCGTAAACGATGCCAAGGGCCCCAATGTAACATCGGCCGTAGATTTTCGGGTCGCCGATGACCTGCTGGATACCACCGTATTGATGCTGGTTGTCGTTGATCCGCGTCCAGGTTGCGGCCCGGTCATCGGAGCGATAAACGCCCCAAGTATTGTTGATTTGTGCGTGCAAGTAGATGGCCGGATAGCCGCCGTTGGTTTTCGACTGGCCAAAACCAAGCGTGTGCGCGGCCTCCACGCCAGACACCTGGAAGAAGCTCGCGGCTGAATTGGTCGAACACCACAGGCCATTGTAAAGCGCCACCCACACGTTTCCTTCCCGGTTGAAGGTGGTACGCATACTGTCGGCCCACGCGGTTAGCGTCGCTCCGGCGTAAAAGCTGGCGCCGCCATTGGTACTGACATAGACAACACCCGAGTCGGGCATGTAGATGTAAAACTTGTTGGAGTTCACGCGGTCGGAGAACGGATAGGGCTGTTCCCACAAATTTGGCGGTGTCGGATTGCTGCCGGCGCATTGAGTCCAAGTCAGACCATTATTTGTGGAATAGAACGAAGGGGAACCCGGAATGGCCCAGACCAGCCGGCGGCCATCGGCGGAAACGACCACGAGCCCGGGGCCGTTCGTTGCCGCCGCCGCCGGCTCCGTCGCGAAGGTCGTCCAGGTTCTTCCGGCGTCCGTCGAAAAATAGCCGCTGCGGCCCGAGTTGTTATAATAGGTGCGGACGACCAGGTTCGGGTTCAGCTCCGCGAAATCGATGATGTAGTTATTGCCGCCGCCCGTGAAATAATTCGTAGTCGGGGGGGAAACATCCAGATTGTAATGGGCAAAACCCGCTATGTCGCCAAACGCACTAAAAAGCTGCGGCCCGCTGGGCGGACTGGCAAGCCCCGTTCCGGTCATGCAGTAAACCATTTCCTCGATGCCAACGGATTGGAACTCCCACGAAGGCTGGGCTGCCGTGAAATTGAAGCTGGAAAAAATGCCGCCGCCGCTGGTGAAAAAGAGGTGGTCGGAGTTGAACGGATCGATTTTGAGATCGTCGCTCCAACCCTGGACGACCAGTCCACCGTTCCCCATCCACGGCCCGCTCGAGCAATCCGTGGTCCCGCTGTAGGTCTGGGTCCAATTGGTCCCGCCGTTGGTGCTGCGATAAACATAATTTTGCGGCCACCAACAATCAATTGTGCTCACCGCGACCGTGTTCGGGTGTTGGGCGTCCACCGTCACGCCGCCGAATCCGCCCTGGCCCGTCGGCGGCGTCACATCAATGGAAGCCAACGTGCTGAGATTGAATTTGCGCACGACGCCGGAACCGACGCCGTTTGGCCCTGGGGCATCGCCGAAGGTGATGTACATATTGCCCAACCCGTCCTGCTCCGCGCGATGAGGCATATAGCCCGGAGGAACGCCGTTGGTGTTAAGGCCGGTCCACGTCGTTCCGCCGTCAACGCTGCGGAACAGATTCGTGCCGCCCTGGGATACGCCGACCCAGATCACCGGCGTGGCGCTGCCGGGCGAGCCGCTGCTCCGGATGAATTCCACAAAGACCAGCCCGACGCCGTTGGCGGTGGTGGTGACGGGAAAGCCGGTGACTTTCGACCAGTTCGCGGCGTAGTTCACGCTCTTCCACAACCCGGCGAGATGCGTGCCGTAGAAGAGAATGCTGCCAAGGTTGGGGTCCACGCCAAAACGTTCGCCGCTGCCGCGGCCGTCGTTGTTGGATTCGATCACCCACGGAGAGTTGATGACGGTAAAGTTCGCGCCTTGATTGGTCGAAATCATGATTCCGCTGGGATTGGACCCGCCCATCCATCCACAGGAGAGATAAAGCCGGTTCGTGTCCTGCGCATCGAGACCGATGCTTTCGACGCCCATCAGACTCCCTTGATTATTGGGGTAGCCAACGAAGTTCAGCAGTTGAGTCCACGTATTGTTTGTCGGGTTCCAGCGATACGCGCCGCCGATGTCCGTGCGGCAATACATCAGCCCCGGCGCATTGGCATGGAACACGATGCCGTCCGCATAACCGCCGCCATTGATGACGACGGGTTTCCAGTTGTAGGGCTGCGCCCAAGCCATTCCACCGCCCCCCAGCAACCCCAAGATCAACAGGAATAAACGCAGAATCCGGGAACCCAAAGGAGATTTTCCCAGGCAGTTTTTAATATTAAACGATGACACACGTTATTGTGGTGTGGATCAACAAATCCAACAAGTCGTTAATTTCCCCGACACTGACATCAAGCCGCCTCAACTGGCACGCGTTTGCACGCAGGCAGAATCCCGGCCTTCCCAATGATGTCCACGGCCATGCCGGGATTTAATCCGCCTTGGCTGGCTAGTCGGTAATGGTCATTGGCAATCTCAGCCGAATATCGTCCGAGGCCGCGCCCACGAGAAATTCATAATCTCCGGATTCCACCGCGTATTGCTTCTTCTCCGTGTCCCAGTAACGCAAACGTTCGGCGGGAATCTCGATGCTGACTTCGCTTGATGCGCCGCGCTTCAGATGCACCCGGGCAAAACCGCACAGCGCCAGCGCCGGCTGCGGAATGTTGGAATGGACGTGGCGAAAATAGACCTGCGCGACTTCATCGCCGTCACGCCCGCCGATGTTTTTCACGGTGAACGAAACCCTTACTGCGCCCTGCCGAGATATTCGCTCTGCGTCCAGCCTGCCACGCCGGAAGGCAAACTTCGTGTAGCTAAGGCCATGACCGAAAGCATAGAGTGGTTGGCCGCTGAAGTAGCGGTAGGTGCGGTTGCTCATCGAGTAATCGGTGAAGCCAGGCAAGTCCGCAGTGGCCCGGTAAAACGTCACCGGCAGATGGCCCGAGGGGTTGACATCGCCGAAAAGGACCTCGCCTACCGCGCGACCGCCTTCCTCGCCCGGATACCAGGCCTGCAGAATTGCCGGCAGGTTTTTGGCTTCCCACGGCAGCGCCATCGCCGAGCCGCTGCAATTGACCATGATGACCGGTTTGCCGGTGGCATGGAGCGCTTGGATGAGTTTTTGCTGCACCTCGGGCAGTTCAATCGCATCGCGGTCAAAGCCTTCGCCTTCCTGCGCGGGGGTGATGCCGCCGACATAAATGATCACGTCCGCATCAGTCGCATTGGCGAGAGCCTCCGCGTAAAGCTCCGCCAGTGGACGGCTCGTGTCATTGTCCTGGCGGCTCCACGCCGCAATTCCCCGGTTGGTCAAGGTGGTGACCGGACATCCTGGGGCGAAACTGACCGCGATGTTCGTGCCGGCCAATTGCTTGATGCCGTTCAGAATGGAAATCGGATGCGAAGCGGAGCCGTGGTAATTGCCGTGCAACATCGATTTCGAGTCTCCGTTGGGACCGATGACGGCCATGCGTCTGATTTTCGAGCGGTTGAGCGGGAGAATGCCGTTGTTTTTCAACAGCACCATGGACTCTTCGGCCACTTTAAGCGCCAGCGCGCGGTGCTGAGGCGTGTCGTTCTGGTCGATGCCAATCCGGGAATAGGGAACTTTGTCCGGCGGATCAAACAAGCCAAGTTTAAATCGTGTCCACAGCGCGTGATACAGCGCGGCATCAATCTCTTTTTCGGTGATCAAACCTTTCTGCACCGCGCGCACCAGCGAATTGTAATCGCCCCCACAGCACAGGTTGCAGCCGGCTTTCACCGCCGCTGCCGCCGCCGCTTCGGGAGTGCTCACAAAGTGATGCTGCCGCCAAATATCGCCGATGGCCTCGCAATCGGAAACAACATAGCCGTCAAATCCCCATTGCTGGCGCAAAATGTCCGTGAGCAGCAATGGACTCGCGCAGCAAGGCACGCCGAACAGCGAATTGTAAGCGCCCATGACGCCGCCCACGTGTCCCTCGCGCACCGCCATCTCGAACTGCGGCAGATAGGTTTCGTAGAAATCACGTTCCGGCGGCACGGCATCGAAGCGATGACGTTCCTGTTCCGGGCCGCTGTGAACCGCAAAATGCTTCGCGCAGCCCATCGCCAGCAGGTAATTGGGGTCGTCGCCCTGCAATCCCTTGATATATGCCACGCCGATGGCTCCCGACAGAAATGGATCTTCACCGTAAGTCTCCTGGCCGCGACCCCAGCGCGGGTCGCGGAAAATATTGATGTTCGGCGACCAGAACGTCAGCCCGCCAAACCATTGCGCATTCCCGTTGTGCCGTTTTACGTAATCGTTGAACTTGGCGCGGCCTTCGACGCCGATAATGTTCGCCTCCTGTTGAATCAGGTTCGGATCCCAGGTGGACGCCATGCCGATGGCCTGCGGGAAAACGGTCGCGTCGCCGGAGTTGGCCACGCCGTGCAATGCTTCGCTCCAATAATGATAGGCTGGAAGCCCAAGCCGGGAAATGGCTGGCGCGCCATTTTGCAGCTGTGCGACCTTTTCGGCGAGAGACAGGCGCCGGATTAAATCATCCGCGCGTTCCTTCAACGCATGCGAGGGGTCGCGCCAGATGGGCGGCTCGCTGATTTCCGGAAGACGCGAGGCCACGGCAGAAAACGGATCGGCGATTTCCGATGCGCTGAACGAAACGACCGGCGCGCCCGAAGCGCTTTTCACCTCGAACGTGTTGAACTTGGCGTTGCCCTTGACCGCCGAAAAGGAAACCGTCAGCGGCCCTTTGATCGAGTCATTTTCGTGTTGGATGCTGCCGGTAATGTAACAGACCTTTTTCGCGCCGCCGGCGGTGGCCACAATGTCGAAATTTTTGGCCAGCGAAACCTCCCCGGCCGTCACATCAAACACGCGTTCACCCGGAGCAGCCGCCCAGGTTTCGGCCTCGCCAATGACGATGTTGTATGTCCCCGCGGCCAGGTGGGCGATGCTTACGGCAAAATTTTTTCCATAGATTTCCTCATGGAACGCTTCCGCATTATTGTCGGCGCCCGCAACCGCGACCGACGCGTCATCTTTATGGTGCGCAAAGTCACCGCTGACAGTCACCTGCGCGCCGCAGGAGGCGCAGATTTCATCGGTGGCCAATGCGGCATTGGCGAAAATTAACAGCCCCGAGAGCACCAAGGCGGCGGGAGCGAGTGATTTCAAATGGGCGTGCGCCGTTTGCATTTTGTATCGGCAGGTTGAAAACCATTTCGAGTTTATAAAGCGAACTGTGACTTGGCGAGCCATTCCAGCATTCAGTCGGGCGTTAATGTCAACGGCCGGCCGGCTGACGCCCAGGCCGCCGGAATGGCCGTCCAAGACTGGTTGCTTCAATCCAAATGCGGCAGTTCACGGCCCGGATGGACGCGGTGCGGACGATTGCGTCTGCACGACAGCCGTCGCCGGTGGAAGACCATCGGCACTGGCGGTCAGTTTGAATTCGCCCGCTTCCCGCGTGGACTGCACGATGACCTGCGCCAGGCCGTTGAACAGGCTGCGCGCCCACGGCGCGGCATTCGCGTGGCCGATGATTTTGACGGTCACGTTCGGATTCAAGCCGCCCTGACCGACGCCGTTGCTGACACTGACGGCGACGACGTTATCGCCGGCATGGATGAATTTCTTGATGTCGAAAATTGGCTGCGCCTGCCAGTCGTGCGATTCGCCTATAAACTGGCCGTTCACAAAATACCAGCCTTCGTCATCGCAGCCGCTGAAGCAAATCTGCGCGCCGGAGCTGTTCAAGTCTTCATCCGTCAGCGTGAAGTGGGCGCGGTAAATCGCCGTGGTGTCGGGTGTTTTGATGGTCAATTCGCCGCCGCTGGCTTTGGCATTGAGAACGGTCCATGCCGAGTCGTCAAAACCATTCCCGTATTCGGGCAATTCGCCGCTGTTCTTCGGGACTTTTGCCAGCTGCCAGCGCCAGTCCTCCACGGCAACATTACGCGCAGGCACGCTCGGAACGAACACATCCGGCTCGTGGCAACTGGGATCGCCATTGCCCACGCCGATGATTTTGCCGGCGCCTTCGACCCGGAAATCAATCTTGTTCTGCGCCACGGGCACGACGCGGCCCTGGGCGTCGAGCGCGGAAATGGTGAGCACGGCCACGTCCTCGCCATCCGCGTTGAGGGTCTTGCGGTCCGGCGTGAGTTGAATTTGGGTGGCGTCGCCGGTGGTCTCCACTTTTGTCTCGGCGATGACCTTGCCAGCGGCGTCAAAACCTCTCGCGCTCAAGGTTCCCGGCGCGTATTTCACCTGCCAGCTTAATTTGGAATTCGGCTTCATCGCCTGTCTGCCGAGCGACGCGCCGTTCAAAAAGAGCTCCACCTGTTTGCAATTGCTGAAAACCTGGACGAGGATTTCCTGCCCTTCCTTGCCCGGCCAGTTCCAGTGAGGCAGCAAGTGCAATACGGTGTTGGTCGTCCACCACGATTGATAATAGTAAAACGCATCCTTCGGAAAACCGCACGTGTCGAGGATGCCGAAATGCGAATTGATGCACGGCCACCAATACGGCGTCGGCTCACCCCGATAATCAAAGCCGGTCCAGACGAAAGCGCCGGAAAGCCACGGACGGTCGGCGAAGAAACCCCACCAGCTTTCGGCGGTCGTGGTCCAGCCCGGCCAGACGACATCGTAGGCCGCCACATAGCCGTGCCCCGGGTCGTTGGTGTAGATGCCGCGCGTGCCGACGACGCTGGCCTGTTCGGTGCCGACGTTCGGTTGCGTCGGATGCGCGGCGTGATAGCGATCCATTTGCGGACCGTAATGGTAATTCCAGCCGCGCACCTCGATGACCGAGTTGATGCCGCGAAACACATCGTCCTCCGGCGAGGCGTAAGTGACGGGGCGCGTGGGATCGAGTTGCTTTGCGTAGCCCTGCATCGTGCGCGCGACGTTGCCCGCCGGCGGCGTGTCCTGCACCATGAACTGCTCGTTGGCGATACACCAGATCGCGACACTGGGATGATTGCGGTCGCGGCGGATCTGGTCGTCCCACTTGCTCATGTTCGCCGAATCGCTGCCCATCAACCGGCTCTCATCCAGGACCAACAGGCCAAGCCGGTCGCAGGCTTCGAGCAATTCCGGCGTGGGCGGATTGTGCGAGGTGCGGAGGGCGTTGCAGCCGAACTTCTTCAATTGTTTCACGCGGAAGTCCTGCAACGCATCGGGGATGGCGGCGCCGACGCCGGCGTGGTCCTGGTGGTTGCACGTGCCGTAAAGTTCGTAGGGCTTGCCATTCAACAGGAAGCCGTTCGTCGGGTCGAACCCGACGGTGCGGATGCCAAAGGGAGTTGTTACCTGGTCCACCACCTTGCCGGCCACGGAAATCGTGGTGATGAGCTGGTAGAGGTTCGGCGATTCCGGCGACCACAGCGCCGGTGATGGAACCTTTGCCTCCAGTTTGACCACGCGCTGCGATTCGCGTTTTAATTTTTCCGATTCAGAAAATCGCTTCACCGATTGGCCGTCCGGAGAGATGACGATACAGCTCACCGTCGCCTCCGCCGCGTTCGTCGTGCAGTTGAGGAGGCGGACCTCGACTTCGATTTTGGGACTGCCTTTGGGAATATTCCCGCCAAATCGCGGCGACACAAAAACTCCATCCGGCGCGATGGCAACGGGCGGAGTGATATCCAGCCAGACGTGGCGGTAGATGCCCGCGCCCTCGTAAAACCAGCCCTCGGACTTGGTTGCGTCCACCCGCACGGAAATCGTGTTCGTGCCGCCGAAGTGCACCACGTCGGTGATGTCCTCCCGGAACGGGTAATACCCGCCCTCGTGCCGCCGCACCAGCCAGCCGTTGACCAAGACCGTCGCGTCGTGCATCACGCCATCGAAAGTCAACCAGATCCGTTTGCCGGAATCGGCGGCCGGCAACCCGAACGTGCGGCGATACCAGGCAACGCTGTTCGTCGGATACTTTGCTCCGAGCGGCTTGAATCCGTGGCTGCCATCGGCGGCCGGGTCGAATGGCAGTTCAACCGCCCAATCGTGCGGCAAATTGACGACGCGCCAGTAAGCGTCGACGAAGTTCTCCGCTGCCGGCCCGGAGCCGGTGCCGGAGTTTACGAAACTCAGCGCCTCCGGCCAGTCGTCGCCGAGATGGAATTTCCAGTTCGCGTCGAGCGCGAGATGTTCGCGCGGCGAGTCGGCAGCGGCCAGTTTTGTCGCCAGCAGCGCGGCGCACGCGATGCCGAAAATAAGGGGGATGGGACTGATCATTTTCATCAATTTGTTCGTTCGATTGGGGCGGGACGAACCGCCGCGCCACCTGGAAACAGCTGATTGGTGTTCGCGCAATGATTGTTGTTCCAGCCAAAAAGACCAGCATTCATCAATTCCACCTCACCGATGCAGGTGCTGCCACGATCGTCACTTAACCGGCGTGCGGCTCTCCAGCCAGAGCATGTCAGGGTCATTCAACGGCACGGAGACATTTATGGTGTAAATATATGTGACCGGCAAATTTGAAAATTTGCCTCGCCACTTGTGCATCTCGGAATGACCGTCCGCCAGCGCCACCCCGCAGGCGCCGTTATGCTGGTTGCCGGGCAGTTCCACCAGACTTCCCCAAGGCCGATTGGGGGTATAGAATATCCCATCATCAAGCGAGTCCGGATGCTCATCGAGAAAAACATACACATCAGAGGGTCCGGGGACATGAATTTCAGACAGTGTCCTGGCACAATACCAATAAAGGCCATAGCCGGCATTGAATTTGGTGCCATCACCCAGGGCGGCATCCATCGTACAACCCCGGCAGCGACCGCTCCAGCCCTTCGCTTGCTGCGATTTGCTCAAGTAATTGTCCACCGCCGGACACACAAACACCCGATAATTTCTCCCTAAATATCCCCCAAGTAGCGAGAGGCTGTCATTGACCAGGTTGTCCGTGTTGGTATTTACCGCAGCCGGGCTCCAGTCCATCCGACCGCTAATCCAGGACGGAGTTCCGTTGGTGGCAATCGAGCTGTCGCAATTGATCGCCAGGCGCTCTTCATTATCTGATGCATACATCAACCAAGCCAGTCCCAACTGCTTGGCATTGTTCATACAATTGACGGACATCGCCCTGACCTTCGCCCGATTGAGCACCGGCAGCAGAAGCGACGCCAGAATGGCGATGATGGCGATGACGACGAGCAGTTCGATCAGCGTAAAGCCGCCTCGAAACGAAGAGGAGCGGAATACAGTTTTGTCACTGTTCTGTTGCATAAATTCAATGCGATGTTCCGTGCTTTTCCTGTCGCTTTGACTTCCACCAGGGCAGGTGGGTTGGCTGGCCCCCCGCCCACAGTGAACACTGCTGCGTCCGGCATTCCGTTTCATGGCCAAGTCCATCTGTCTAATGTCCCCGCCGAGCTTCCACCGTTTGCCCGACACAAGTCAGACAATCGCGTCCCGGATTGAAGATGAACCGCAGTGATGGTCAAAAACCTGGAATTCATCAGTTGGCGCCATTTGATCGCGGCTCACGGGTTGTGTTTGCCGGGGTAGTGGCTGGCAACCCACTGGATATCCGGGTTGCCTTTGTGGTTGGCGGCCGTCTGCGTTGAACCGCCGGAATCCTTGGATTGCGTCGTGTCATTGGCATAAGCCAACGTGGTGCTGTCCTGCCATCGATGGCTTTCGGCGTGTCCGTCGGCAAAATTAAAACACGCTGAAATCACGTGAAACGCGGCGGGCGAATCTCCGAACAGCGCATCGGTAAAGCCGTTGGCGACCGTGCCGTAGCTGTTCAAGGCCCAGGAGCCGACATTTTCACCGCGCATGTCGGCGCCTTCGATCCAGAGAAAACGCTCGCTCGGCATGCGGATCTCCGTTCGCTTGCTCAGATTTTTCCGATCGCTGCGCAGCTCGCCGTTCAAAAACGTGGCTCCGGAATAACTGTCCCAGGAATAAGGCCCGCTGTAGCCGGGGCCTACCTTCAACTGGTATCGCCTGTCGCCGGGACAATGGACGACACTGGAATTCCGGCAGTAGGGATACAACGGTCCGGTCACGTTCTTTCTGGGCTGTTGAAACCCCCTTTCCGTCAAATATTGCTGCGCCGCCTCGCTGTTGGCTTTGATTCCTGCCGGCAAGGTCATGTCCAATTCGCCAGTAATTTGCCCATTATGGATATCGGTGCGCCACGGCACGCCGTAGGCCTGGGGAGTGATGGTGCCGTTGTAGGTGCTGAAATTGACGACCAGATCGTTGTTGTCGTCGGCATACATTAGCCAGGCGAGCGCGAGCTGCCTCTCATTACTCAAGCAGGCGGTTGCCGTGGCCTTCATCTTCGCTCTGCTCAATGCGGGCAGTAACAGCGCCGCCAGAATGGCAATGATGGCGATGACGACGAGCAATTCGATCAAGGTAAAGCCGCTCCGGAACGTAGCGTGCGGGAAGGCGGTTTTGCTACTTCGATTTGGCATAAATTCTATATAAGGCTGATGGTCCATTTCTCAAAACCAAGCCGGTTAGTGGCCGTCAGTCCTTCCCGGACTACACCACAGATCGTTCGGTTTGTTACTCACAGCCCACGCAACGATATTGACCCAGGATTCGCGAGCGGCACTGCCATCCATTCTGCTAATTTGGGCGGCCTTTCCATGACGCTTGGACATGCTTGGCGTGGTACCGTTTTCCGATGGCTTATTTGCAAAGTCGCCCCAAAAACCGGGCGAATTGACCACTTGGGTTTCGTCATTTTCCCACTCCAAGATATTTGTCGGTTTGAATCTGTTCATCCGATAAGGGGGGTTGGCTCCGTTATTGTCATCTGCGTAAGCCGCAAGAGCACCATTCCAGACATAGCTGCTGATGATTTCCGGTCGCTTCAGGTAATACGGGTCCGTAAAGTCCTGGGGACAAAGGAACAACTTTGGATTCGTAAGGTATTGGTAAAGCAAACCACATCCGGGAGGTTTTGGGCTTCCGGGCTCGGGGGCGGTAATGCCGGTGAACCAACTGACCTGCTGGTCATAGTCTTTTTGAAAGCTCGCCGCGGTATGGGTAAACAAAGCTGGTGGATTTTTGTATGAAACCCAGCAATTAGAAGTTGTATTCCAACCGGGCCAGGGCAGCCAATCGTCGTTGTCGTTGCAATACATCAGCATCCCTGTCATCGTTTGCTTGCAGTTATTGATGTCGGTAACGGCATAAGCGTGATTTTTGGCCACGGCCAGCGCCGGCAACAGCAAGGCCGCAAGGATGGCGATGATGGCAATGACGACGAGCAGTTCAATCAATGTGAATGCGGCGCGTTTCTTTTTATCCACAATTGGTATCATTTTGTCGCTATCCAACTTTGAAAGAACCGACCGGAGCCACCTATAAGCTCCGGCCGGTTCATGACTTTACTGGTTGAACCCCCACCCTACTGTCTTAACCGGTAGTAATGCTGGCCGATCCCCGTATTGATCGGCACGCTGTAAGGCGGCGTTGGGCTGCCGCCGACATCCGTCCAAGGACCGGTGACTGAGCTGGCTTCCTGCAGCGTGAAGGCCGGATTCCAGTTCATGTTCAGATTGCCCAGACCATCGGCCGAGGCATAGATCCACTGACCTACGCCGGACAGATAGAGATTGGTGACCGCAGCGGGCGGCAGCGAATAAAAGAACACTGCCACATCGCTCCAGGTGCCATGCATGGTAGTCCAAGGTGCACCACCCCCATCCTCAGCCCAAGGCCATTGCATGCGTCCGAGCCCGGGGGCATACAACCCGGCGGTGTCCCCGGCCTCGTCGGAGGTTGGGAGACTCAGGCCGGTCAGGGTTGCCGAAGCGAGCAGGGAGTTGTTGGTACCCAAGTAGACGGTCGCTTGGGTAGGCTCCACGACCAAGGCCACGAACGTCCAACCAGTTTGTGGAACCGCCAGACCGGTATCCATTCCGCCCCCGCCGGACGGCGCTCCGAGACTAGCCCACTCAAATATCAGTTCTCCATTATTATCATACAAGCCATACCCGTTACCGTAGCCATTCATGGGGCACATCTGCGCGGCACCGTTTGTCACCCAGAATACCAGGGTCATCTGGTTGGTCCAACACGGCAGCTTGGGCAGGTTGACTCGGCAGGCAGCCGGACCACCCGTGTTAAGCGTGATTCCCTGGTGAGGATTCGGGAAACCGACATACGGTGCCGCCGGGGCTTGATAGGTCGGAGTGGTCACATCCACGACGGTACCGTTATTCCAGTCCCAGTAGTCGTAGAGGGTGGGATTACCCGGGGTCACGTTGTCATCCAGGCGCCAATAACCCCAGGGTGACAGCGCGGTCACCGCAGCCGCAAATGACCCTGCCGGCGGCGTGATGATCGTGAGCGACACATCACCAGAATTGGTGGTGCGGTAGTTATTCGTAACCGTCACCGAGTAATTACCTCCGTTTGCAATCGTAAGCGGGCCGGGTATCACCAGCGTATCACTCTGGGCGAACGTGGTCACCGGCGGCCCGTAATTGGTGCCGGCGTGTATCCATTGGTAGGTGTAAGGCGGCGTCCCATTCACGGCAGTCGAGAATGAAGCTCCGGGAGAACCGGCATAACGAGTTGTCGAAACCGGCTTGGCCGTAAAGTACACCGGCGTGGGCGGTAAGACGGTAAGATGGGTAACCGCGCTGGTCGTCATGCCGAAGAAATTGCTCACCACCAGGTTGTAATCCGCCGTCATCCCCACGACCGTACTCGACAGCGTCAAACTGGCATTCGTCGCGGTCGGATTGTCATTCGGATCCAGGGCCACGCCGTTGGTGAACCATTGATAGGACATCGGCGTATTGCCGCTGTTCACTTGCGCATTTTGCGTAAACGTGACCGCCGTGGGGGCATAAACCGTGTTGCTCGGACTGGCCACCGGCGCACCGACGGTTTCCAGCCCAATCACGTCGGCATAAGACGTGCCCACTCGAATGGCATCGTATTCCACGTTGGGGCCGTGCATCCACACCAGAAGTTGAGAGAACGTCTGCGTTGTGGTGAAAGTCGTCGTCGCGTCCCAGACGATGAGGCTGGGATCCGTTGTAAACCCCAAAAGCGGCGAATTTGGCAAAAAGGTCACCACATCCAACTCGCAATTGCCGCCGGAGTTGACAACGAGACGACCCACAACCAAGCCGGCTTCGGCCCAGCTTACGGCACCAAGACCGCTATTATACAACTGCGCCGGGCCCGTCGCGAGGGGCAGATACGGCCCGCCGGTATCATCCTGGCCCGGAATTCCCGCTTGACCCAGCGTGCCCTGAGTCACGTAATCGGTATCGCCCCAATCAGGAGAGCCGCCCGGTCCGGTGGTGCCTGGCCGGGTCACACCAATACCAATAAATTGGTCGGTCGGCCCGTTGCCGGTGGAAAAACCCATTCCCGCCGAAGAATCACCCGCCGACCAGGAGTAATTCTTCTCGATGCGCACGCTGAACCAGTAGGTGCCGGGAACTGAACAGTTGACATAAGCACTGGGATTCAAGGGGTGCGTCGCATAAATCTGGGACGAATATATGCCGTAGGGGTTGCCCGTGTTCGGATCGATGAGCGAGTTGAGATTTCCTGAATACGCATTCAGCAACCCATTAAGTCCGGCTGAATCAGGCAGGATGTTGCCCTGCAAACCCTGCAGGACCCAATTCATGGTCCAACTGCCCTTGTAACCGATGCCCGTGCTGCCGGGCGGATTATTCGTCCAGAAACCCGTTGACAAGCCGACCGAGGTAAAGTCGTTGGTCATGCCGTCAATCGTGGTTCCATCAGAGGCAAGGAGATTGTTGGGGAGGTTGTCAAACAGCTCGCGGACGGTTTGGGTGGCGTTGGCCGTATTGTGGAGGCCGGCGACCAGCGCGGCAGCGCCGATCACCGCAGACGCCCGGCCAAGGAACGACTTGAACGAGGATTGGTGTTTTATCATAGATTTGGTTGGGTTGGTTATGTGGTGGAGACAAGGCTCGGGGCCGGGTTGTTTCCTGCCGCCCTGACCGGCGCCGAGCAAAGGGCATTAATGGCATCAATCAACAGAAATGATGGGGACAACACGAAGGCGATTTTGACACAGAACCAATAACTGTCATGTCGTGCAAGGATATGACCGATGGTTGCGGGGCACCGGTGGCCGACCCGGGGAGGGGCGTCGGTTGCGGTATCGCGGCTCGCTCCGGGCACCTGCCGGAACGACGGCGCTCAAAAGCGACCAATGTTGCCGCACCAATCGTCAGGGCTTGGTCGGGCGATGGCCCGGCTCGTTCAGCGAGAAATGGCTGAACTTCGCGACGGCCTGCGAACGCGAGCGGACGTGCAGTTTCTCGTAAGTGCGCCGGATGTAGGTGTTCAGCGTGCCGCGGCTCACGTTCAGCAAATCAATGATTTCCTTGTAAAGGTACCCTCGCGCCAGCAGTTCCAGCACTTCACGCTCCCTTTGGGACAGCTTGGCCGACTCGGGTACCGGGGCGTCGTCGCGGTGAAAGGCCTGCACCACCCGGCGCGCGATGTTGCTGCTCATGGGCGAACCGCCGGCGTGGACTTCCCTGATCGAAGCCAGCAATTCGTTCCGCGGCGTCTGCTTGAGCAAATAACCCGTCGCCCCCGCCGCCAAGGCGTCAAAGATGTGATCTGTGTCATGATAGACCGTCAACATCAAAAACTGCGTCTCCGGCAGCAAGGGTTTGAGCCGGCGCACGCCTTCAATGCCGCTCATGCCGGGCAAATTGATGTCCATCAAGACGACCGACGGTTTTTCCGCCGGCAATGATTCCAGCGCATCCTCGACGGTTTCGTGCTCGCCGACGCATTTGAAGCCGGGGGCCTGCTCGATCCATTTGGCCAGAATTTCGCGTGCCGGCGCGTCATCTTCAACGATGGAAACCCTGATATGCATTTTCTCACCCATCATACACCGGTATTTTTTTTTGCATCGTCGTAATTGTTTATGACACGGCCTGCCCGCGAAAACATCAGGCGCGCAACGGCACGGTGAATTTCACCGTCGCTCCTTTGCCGGGCTCGCTGGCAATTTCGCACCCGCCGCCAATCTCCGCGAGGCGTCGTTTCATGTTGGTCAAGCCGTTGCCGCGTCCGATGCGGCCCGGCCTGGGCGGAGCGCGGTCCGGCAAACCGCTGGAGTCAAAACCGCGTCCATTGTCCGCGACGATTAAAATCAACCCTGACGATTCCTGCTTCAATTCAATGCGCATTTCCGTTGCCGCGGAGTGTTTGACGATGTTGTGCAGCGCTTCTTTAAGCGCCAGAAACAAATTGTGCCGGATATCGGCCGGGACCGGCAGCGCCGGCAATTGCAGCGGCATCTCCAGGCGGCAGCGGATTTCCGTCTCGCTCAAATATTCGTAGGCGAACCGGCTCAAATAATTCGCCAGGCTGTCCAGCCGGTCGTGGCTCGGATTCACCGCCCAGACAATTTCATCCATCGTGCGGGTCACCTCGCGCGCGGTGTGGTAGATTTTGTCCAAACCGGCGGCGGCGCGCTCCGGATCCGTCACTTCGCTGCGGGCGGATTCACTCATCATCGTGATGCGGGTGAGCTGCGCGCCCAGGTCGTCGTGGATGTCGCGCGCGATGCGCGAGCGCTCGCGCTCGATGTCGCGCTGGCGCTCGGCGTGTTCGAGCCGGCGCCGCATCCGCCGCCGCGTGTCGAACCAGACCACCCCGCCGGCGGCCAGTGCCGTTGCGACGCCGCCGAGCACATGAAACCACGTTGTCTGCCAGAAATGCGGCAGGACTTCAAAGGCCAGTCCGGCGCTGTCCTCGTTCCAGACGCCGTCATTGTTGCACGCCGTTACCTCGAACGAATACTTCCCCGGGGGAATGTAATTGTAAGTTGCCACCCGCTTCGTGCCGACATTCGCCCAATCCGCCTCAAAATTGTCCAGCCGGCATTTGAACCGCACTTTTTCCGGCGCCACAAAACTCAAGCCGGTGTACACAAATTCGATGCGGTGCCGGCCCGGCGGAATTTTCAACGGTCCGGCGGCGCTGCCGTCGGCAAATGTCTTGTCGTCCACGCGCATTTCCTCGATGCGCACCGGTGGCGGCACCCGGTTTAATTTAACGCCGGCGGGGTCCACCACGACGAGCCCCTTCGCCGTGGGAAACCATAGCCGCCCGTCCGGTGTTTTGGCGCCCGCTGATTGCAAGCCTTCGGAACATTCCAGCGTTGGCAAACCGTCGTTGATCCCATAGATCACAAACGGGACCTCTGCCAGCTCGCGGTCGGCACAACGGTTCAAATCCTGCTCGCGGGCGCGCAGGATGCCTTCGTAGGAACTCATCCAGAAAAACCCGCGCCCGTCCGATTCGATGTGGCCGATGACGCCATTGGGCAATCCCTGCTGGAGGTTGATGACGGAAAATCTGCCGTCCTTGAACCGATTCAAGCCGCCGCCGAAGGTGCCAATCCACACCGCGCCATCCTCCGCGACATGCAGGCACTCGATGAAGTCGGACGACAGGCCGTCGGATTTTTTGAAGCGCCGGAAATTTCCGTTTTCGCGGCGCACCAAGCCGCCGCCCGCCGTGCCGAACCAGAGTGCCCCCGCTTTGTCCTGCGCGATGGCGCGCACGTCACCGAACGGCTCACCCGCAATCTTGTCGAACCGCTCTAGCTTTCCATTTTGATACCGCAGCGCGCCCGCGGTTGTCGTGCCGATCCAAAGCTCGTCGCCCAGAGACAAAAGCGCCGGCATCGGCGGAAGAAAATTTCCCATGCCCGGCGCAAAATCAAATCCGCCGTCCTTTTGCACAAACAACCCGCCGCCCCAGGTGCCGGCCCAGATTTTCCCGGCCGCGTCGGCGGCGAGCGACCAGACGTAGCTATTGCGGATGCCTTGCGCCCAATCAAAATTTGTCCAGCCGCCGTTTTGCCGGCAATACACGCCCGCGCCTTCGGTGCCCACCCACAGCGCGCCATCCGGCGCCGGCTGCACGGAAAGCACGGGGCAGCTTTTCCATTTGTCCGGCGGAGAAATGGTTTCCAGGTTGTTCGGGCGGATAAGCACCAGCCCTCCGCCGGTGCCGCACCACAGATTTTTTTCGCGGTCCTCCCACAGCGAAATCACCCAGTCCGACGGCAGTCCGTTGGTGTGGTTGAAATGCAGCGCGGGCGTGTTCGTCTGACCGGGAAAAAGCAGCCAAAGCCCGTCGGCCGGCGTGCCGGCCGCGAGCGCGCCGAAGGCGGTTTCCTTGAAGTTCGGGACGATGCTCAAGCCCCATGGCGCCGCGCCGAAATCGCCGACGAATTCGCCGTCCTTCCATTTGCGGACATTGCCGTTGTTGGCCACCCAAAAACCGCCCCCGCGCGCCGCACAAAAACCCTGTACATAGCCGTTGGTGGACAGTTCATCGGTCAGCCGTTCGTTCCTGAGCGCGGACACGGCCCCCTCCCGCTCAACCCAAATCGTGCCGTCCACCCCGCGGGCCAGGGAGATGTAGTTGGTGACGTTGCTGGAAGGTGGCGACAGGACTTTCCCGTCGCGCGCACGAGCCAGTTCGCCCGACTCGTTCAGCAGCCAGACATCCCCCGCATCGTCGGCGGTGATCGCATAAATTTTTCCGTCGTGCCAGCTCGCGTGCAGCGGCACGGCGGCAAAACGGCCGTCCTTGAATTGCGACACATCGCCGCTCTCCGTACCGATCCACAGCGTGCCGTCGCCGGACTCAAACAAACTCGTGATGCGGCGGCTGCGCAATTCCGGCGTGTTGTTATCGTCGTAGACCGTGAAACGGATGCCGTCGAACCGCGCCAGTCCGTTGTAGGTTCCCACCCACAAATAGCCGTCGCGCGTTTGCACCACGGCCGTGACCTTGTTCTGTGGCAGCCCCTGCTCGACCTGCCAGGTGCGCGTGAAATAATCCGGCGCGGCCGGCGCGGAAAAAA
>DATJOW010000081.1:0-34174 GCA_035506715.1 Candidatus Acidiferrum sp.
GTGCAGGTGAACGAGGCGGTGGGGCTGACGTTCGCCGCCGCCCTGCGCTCCATCCTGCGCCAGGCGCCCAACGTGGTGATGATCGGGGAAATCCGCGACCTCGAAACCGCCACCATCGCCATCAATGCCTCCCTCACCGGCCACCTGGTGTTCTCGACGCTGCACACCAATGACGCGCCCAGCGCCGTCACGCGTCTCATGGACATCGGCGTGAAGCCCTTCCTGGTCGCATCGTCCACGCGCTGCCTCATGGCCCAACGCCTCGTGCGCCGCATCTGCAAGAAGTGCGCGGAGCCGTATCAGCCCACGGAGGCGGAGATGCGCGCGCTGAGCCTGACGTCCGACCAGTTGCAGGGCGCCACGCTCCGGAAAGGCCGCGGCTGCAACGATTGCTCGAACACCGGCTGCCGCGGCCGGTTCGGCATCTTTGAAATCTTCGTCATTGACGATGAAACGCGGAAATTGATTTACGACAAGGCGACCGCCTCGGTCCTGCGCGCGCGCGCCCGCGAGATGGGCATGCGCACGCTGCGCGAGGACGGCATTCGCAAGGTGCTCGCCGGCCTGACGACGGCCGATGAAGTCATCCGCGCGACGGTCGGCGACGAATCGTAATGCCGGAATTGTCACCATGTTAAACCGTTAAATCCTAGAGCCGCTGCCGATGAAACCGATGCAACCAGTCAACCCGTCCGCGATGCAAGCGCCTATTTAAATATGTCATACTCGATGTCAGATTTGCTGCAGTTGGTGGTGGCGGAGGGGGCCTCCGACCTGCACATCCGCGTGGGGGCGCCGCCGGTGATCCGCGTGCACGGCATTCTGCACCGGGTGGAGGGCCCGCTCCTGCGGCCGGAGGACACCGAGGAGCTGATGCGCAGCATCACCTCGGAGGAAAACATCCAGAGCACGCGCGAGCGCGGCGGCGCGGATTTCGGGTTCGCCTTCGGCGACGCGGCGCGGTTCCGCACCAGCGTGTTCAAGGAAAAGGGCAACTTCGGCCTGGTCATGCGGCAGATTCCCAGCAAGATGCTCACGATGGAGCAGATCGGCCTGCCGCCCAGCGCCAAGGAGCTGCTCTACAAGCCGCGCGGTCTGGTCCTGGTGACCGGGCCGACCGGCTCGGGCAAGACCACCACGCTGGCCTCGATGATCAACATCATCAATGAGGAGCGCGAGGAGGCGCACATCATTACCATCGAAGACCCGATCGAGTATTACCACAAGCACAAGAAATCGCTGGTCACCCAGCGCGAGATCGGGGTGGACGTGCCGAATTTCGCCGAGGGCCTGCGCCGCGCGCTGCGCCAGGACCCGGACGTGGTGCTGGTGGGTGAAATGCGCGACCTGGAAACGATCGACGCGGCCATCACGGCGGCGGAGACGGGGCACCTGGTGTTCGGCACCCTGCACACCACCGGCGCGGCCAAGACGATCGACCGCATTGTCAACGCCTTTCCCACCAACCAGCAGGAGCAGATCCGCATCCAGCTCTCCACCGTGCTGCAGGCGGTGATTTCGCAGTTGCTGATTCCGCGCGTGGACAAGCCGGGCCGCGTCGCCGTCTTCGAGATCATGGTCAACACGCCCTCCATTGCCGCGCTGGTGCGCGACAACAAGACTTTCCGGCTCAACTCGGACATCCAGACCGGCGCCAAGTACGGCATGGTCACACTGGACAGTTTTCTGCTGGAGAAATACCAGCAGGGCATGATCGCGCGCGACGAGGTGATCACCAAGGCCCAGGACCCGACCACCGTGCAGCAGAAGCTGCAGGAACTCGAGCTGGCGCAGGCCGGACAAAAACGATAACGCCTTGACCCATGGCCGAAGAGATTTCCAACCCCTTGCTGGCCCTCATCCGGGAACAGCAGATGATCGACGACCTGCAGTACGAGGAGGTCGTCGCCGAGTTCAAGCGCAGCGGCACGCCCGTGTCCCAATTGTTGCAGGATTTCGGGATCATGAAGCTCGACGACCTCCTGCACGTGATGGCGACCAACCTGGGCACGGAAGTCGTTTCGTTGAAGAACATCCATTTTTCCCCCGAACTGCTGGCGAGCATTCCGGCCAACGTGGCCCGGATGTATCATTGCCTCCCCGTGGGCGTCAAAGGGGGCACCCTGCAGGTGGCGCTGGCCGATCCGCTGGACCCGGCGCTCGCGGACGAAATCGGGTTCGCCAGCAAGCGCGACGTCCAGGTGGTGGTGGCCGACCCGGCCGAAATCGAAAAGGCGGTCGAGCAGCACTACGGCATGGAGGAATCCGAGGACTTCGCCGACATCCTCAAGGAGCTCGGCGCCGACGCGAACATCGCGCGCGAGGTCAGCGAGGCGGAGGCCGGCGATGACAAGCAGACGCAGGACCTGGCCAACGCGGCGCCCATCGTCAAGTTCGTGAACCTGGTCCTGGCCCAGGCCATCCAGGACCGCGCCAGCGACATCCATTTCGAGCCGTTCGAAACCGAATTCCGCATCCGCTACCGCGTGGACGGCGCGCTGTACGAAATGTCGCCGCCGCCGAAGCACCTGGCCCTGCCGGTGATTTCGCGCATCAAGGTCATGTCCAACCTCAACATCTCCGAGCGGCGGCTGCCGCAGGACGGCCGCATCAATTACAACGTGGCCAACCGCCAGGTGGACTTGCGCGTGTCCACCCTCCCGACCCAGTTCGGCGAATCGGTCGTGCTGCGCGTGCTCGACCGCAACTCGGTCAATCTCGACATCAGCACGCTGGGCTTCCCGCAGTACGTGCAGGAATACGTGAACGACGCGATCCAGCGGCCCAACGGCATCCTGATCGTCACCGGGCCGACCGGCTCGGGCAAGACCACGACGCTTTACTCCTGCCTGCGCAAGGTCAACGCCATCGATTCCAAGCTGCTGACGGCCGAGGACCCGGTCGAGTACGACATCGAGGGCATCATGCAGGTGGCCATCAACGATTCGGTGGGCATGACGTTCGGCAAGGCGCTGCGGTCGTTCCTGCGCCAGGACCCCGACATCATCATGGTGGGGGAAATGCGCGACCTGGAGACCGCGCAGATTTCCATTCAGGCCTCGCTGACCGGCCACCTGGTGCTGAGCACGCTGCACACCAACGACGCGACCGGCGCCATCACCCGTCTGATCGACATGGGGGTGGAGCCGTTTCTGATTTCCTCGACGCTGATGGCGGTGCTGGCCCAGCGGCTGGTGCGGACCATCTGCAAGGGCTGCCGGACGCCGTTCGAGCCGACCGAGGACCAGCTCGCTCTGCTGAACCTGTCGCCGCACGACCTGGGGGACAAGGTGTTCCATTACGGGCGCGGCTGCTCGACCTGCAACGACACCGGGTACAAGGGCCGCAAGGGCATTTTTGAGCTGCTCGTCATCAGCGAGCCCATCCGGTTGCTCATCAACGAGCGCGCGCCGACGGTGGTGTTGCGGCAAAAGGCGGTGGAACTGGGCATGGTCCCGCTGCGGGATGACGGCTTGCGCAGCATCTTTGAAGGTGATACCACTATTGAAGAAGTCGTCAAATACACCTGACCCCGGCTGCGGCCGGGGTTGATTCAGTTGCTATGCCGAAATACGAATACGTCGCTTTGGACAACCGAGGCAAGGAAACCCGGGGCTCGGTTGAAGTCGCCAGTCAGAACGAGGCCATCGGCCGCGTCAAGGAGATGGGCCTTTTCCCCACCAAGATCATCGAGGCCGAAAAAGTGGCCGACAAGAAGCCGGCCAAGGGCAAAGCCAAATCCGCTCCGCGCGCGGGCGGCAAAAAGGGCGGCGCCCTCAACATGCAGATCAATCTCAACATCAAAATCCCGGGCCTCGGCGGCAAGGTCAAACCGAAGGTCCTCACGACCTTCACCCGGCAGCTCGCCACGCTGGTGGACTCGGGCCTGCCGCTGCTGCGGGGGCTGCGCGTGCTCGAGAAGCAGGAGCGCAGCGCCGCGCTCAAGCGCATTCTCGGCGAGCTGGCCCTGGCGATCGAGGGCGGCAGCACCTTCTCCGAGGCGCTGGCCCAGCACCCCAAGGTCTTCAACCGGCTCTTCGTCAACATGGTCAAGGCCGGCGAACTGGGCGGCGTGCTGGAAGTGGTGCTGAAGCGCCTGGCCGAATTCGCCGAAAAAGCGCAGAAGATCAAAGGCAAGGTCAAGGCCGCGCTGTTTTATCCCGTGGCGGTGCTCATCGTGGCCGTTGGCATCCTCACGCTCCTGATGGTCATGGTGGTGCCCAAATTCAAGGAGGTCTTCGCCGGCATGCAGGTCAAGATGCCCGGCTTCACCCTGTTCGTCCTCGCCATCAGCGACGCCATCCGGCTCCACATCCTGCAGACGCTGAGCGTTGTCGCGGCCGTGGTGGTGGCGTTCATGTTGGTCATCCGGACCAAGATCGGCCGGTACGTCTGGGACAAAATCAAACTCAAAATGCCGGTGCTGGGGCCGGTCATCACCCGCGTCGCCATCGCCCGGTTCACCCGCACGCTCGGCACGCTCGTCAGCAGCGGCGTGCCCATCCTGCAGGCGCTGACCATCGTCAAGGAGACCGCCGGCAATGTCATCGTCAGCAACGCCATCTCCAGCGTCCATGAAAGCGTGAAGGAAGGTGAAACCATCACCGCGCCGCTCGAGGCCTCCGGCGTCTTCCCGCCCATGGTCGTCAGCATGGTGGACGTCGGCGAGCAGACCGGCGCCCTGCCCGAAATGCTGCTGAAGATTTCCGACAATTACGACGAGGAAGTGGACAACGCCGTGGCCTCCATGACCTCGCTCTTGGAACCCATCATGATCGTCTTCCTGGCCGTGGTCGTGGGCAGCATCGTGATCGCCATGTTCCTGCCGCTGATTGCCATGATTACCAGCCTGAGCGGCGGCGGCGGCGGTCCCGGCGGCGGCGACTGATCCGATGTCGGTTCCGAAGCCTTTGATTCTGAAGCACAAAAAAAGACACAAAAACCATTGACAACCGGAGCGCCTGTGTGTAAATACAAAGTAAAGACATTGCATGGGCGTTTTATTTACAATTAGCTCGCTATGGAGTTCGATTGGAACAATCCGCCCTTCGATCTGGATGGTTCTTTGACTCAGCGGGAAATTGAGGAGTCCTTTGAGGACCCGTTTGCCATCCGGCTGTTGCCGGACTCGCCCCGGTTTGGCGTGCAGGCGCGCTTTTTCAACCTGGGCATGTCGGCGGGCGGAATCGGAATCTTCAGTGTGTATCGGACCAATGGCCGGCTGGTGCGCGTGTTGCGCGCCCGGGTGTTCGAACCCGAAGAGCGGTTCTTCTACCAGCGGAAGATGGACCAGACGCTCTCACCGTAGTTTTTAAAGGTTGAGTTTTTAGTTTTAAGTCGGAAGAGCAAACACACCGCCGGGGGAAACTTAAAATTAAAAACCCAAAACTCAAAATTAAGACGTGAGAACGTTTTCGAGTTGGGATGAGGTGCCGCTCTTCGACAACGAAGAGGCCGAGGCGGAGTTCTGGTCGGAGAACCGGCCGGACCTGCGCCTGATGGAAGCCGCCACGGCCGGCAATGCCGAGACCGCCGAGTCGGTGACCATCACGCTGCGGATGGATCCGCGGATGCTCGCGCGGATCAAGCGGCTGGCCCGGTCGCGGTACCTGAATTACCAGAGCATGATTAAGCAGTGGCTCAGCGAACGGATGGAAGACGAACTGCGCGAAAAATGAAAACGATAAACAGTGACGAGTGGCGAGTGGCGAGTGACGAGAGAAACCCGGGAGCGAACGTGTTGCGTTCCGCTCCCGGGTCGCGCGAACCACTCGTCGGGACAGCCCTCAACCCTCAACCCTCAACCTTCAACCGGCTTCGCGCCTTCACCCTCATCGAGCTGCTGGTGGTGATGGCCATCATCGGCGCGCTGGCCGCGCTGCTCCTGGCGGTGGCCGGCCCGGTGAAGACCAAGCAGAAGATTTTAAACACCCGCGCCGAAATGGACCAGCTGATCACCGCCATCGAGAACTACAAGGCCACTTACGGTTTTTATCCGCCCAGCCCCGCCGTGCCGCCGGCCGTCGGAAATCCCCTGACCCTGCCCAACCAGCTCTACTATGAACTGGCCGGGACCGTATTTACCAACGGCAGTTACACGACGCTGGATGGCAATCCGCCCTCCCTGACGCCGCTCCAGATCCAGGGCGCGTTTGGCGTGGGCGGCTTCCTGAATTGCACCAAGGGCGCCGGCGGCGAAGACGCGACGGCCGCCCACAACTTTTTGCCCGAGCTGCGCCCGAAGCAGTATTACCTGTTCACCAATATCAACACCGGGCCGCAGGGCGTGAACCTGCTGGTCGCGTCGGTCGGCGGCCCCGACCAGACTTATCAACCCGTCGGCCTGCCCGACGTGAATCCGTGGCGCTACAACTCGTCCAACCCCACCAACAATCCGGGCGGCTACGATTTATGGGTCCAATTGGTCATCGGCGGCAAGACCAACCTCATCTGCAACTGGACCAAGCAGGTGCAGGTCAACAGTCCCTGGCCCTGAAGCCTTATGCGCCTGGCTCTAACATCCCGAACCGGCCGTGAGCGCCCCGTGGCAATTGACTGGCACGACCACGCGTGGTCGCCGCTCATCACGGTGCGGAACGACCGGAACGGCGCGCGCCTCATTTCCGGGAACCCGCCATTGACAAAACGGTTGCCGGAAGCCCCCCCGATTTTGCATCCTGTCACCTTTACCTCCAAATCCATGAAAACAACCTCTGCCAAACGTGACGAGTGGCGAGCGGCGAGTGACGAGATGGGCGCCGCCAGCCAGGCGTGCCCCCGTCACCCGTCACGCGTCACGCGTTATCCCCGCGCCTTCACCATCGTCGAGCTGCTGGTGGTCATCGCCATCATCGGCACGCTGGCGGGCTTGCTGCTGCCGGTGCTGTCTCAAGCCCGAAAAAAAGCCCAGGTCGCCCAGGCCAAGCTGCAGATGAGCCAGATCGTCAATGCCGTCCAGCAATACGATTCCACCTACGGCCGGTTCCCGGTTTCCGCCGCGGCGCAAAACCAGGCCATCCAGAACGCGCAGGCCGGCGGCGACCCGGATTTCACTTATGGCGGCGTGTTCAAGCTGGACAGCGGGGGCTCCATCACGATCGGCACGCCGATCAATGGCGTGATCCGCACCAACTCGGAGGTGATCGGCATTTTGATGAACCTGACCAATTTCCCCAACGGCGTCATGACCGAGAACACCAATTACCAGAAGAACCCGCAGGAGACGGCGTTTCTGGGCGCCAAATTCTCCGGCTTTGACCCGGCCACCGATACCGACCCGCATCCGCCCGGCGGCGTGGATGTCACCGGCGTCTATCGCGATCCCTGGGGCAATCCCTACGTCATCACAATGGATTTGAGCTACGACGAACTCTGCCGGGACCAGTTTTACAGCTCCAACTCGATTTCGGGCACGGGTACGCCTCTGGGCAACCCCGGGTTGAACGGCTTGATGAGCCCGCAGAATCCGCCCAAGGACGATTTCCAGTTCCACGGCAAGGTCATGGTCTGGTCGGCCGGGCCGGACGGGAAGATCGATCCGACCGTTCCGGCCAATACCGGCGCGAACAAGGACAACGTGGTGGGCTGGCAATGAAGTGTCCATTTACGATTTACGATTTACGATTTACGATTTGCAGAAAATCGGCGGTGTCTCGTGCTTTCCATCATCCATCGTCCATCACAAAGCATAAATTCCGCGGCGCGTTCACCCTCCTGGAATTGCTGGTGGTCATTTCCATCCTGGGCATCCTGGCGGGGCTGACCGTCCCGGTGCTCAAGAACTTCGGCAAGGGCGACGCCACGCTGGGCGCGTCGCGCCAGTTGCTCGATGGCGTGGCCCGGGCGCGGCAGCTGGCGATGAGCCAGCGCACGACGGTGTTCATGGTGTTCCTCCCCACCAATTACTGGATGGATTTCGGGGCGGGCAACACGCGCACCTTTCCCAACCCGGCCCTCAACAGCTGGTGGGGCAACCTGCCGGCCAGCGTGCGGCCCGCCGTCACCAACCTGGCCGACAAGCAGCTGAGCGGCTATAACTTCGTCGCCTACGGCGCCATCGGCGACCAGCCCGGCCAGCACGCCTGGCATTACCTGGACCGGTGGCAGGCCCTGCCCGAAGGCAACTTCATCGCCCGGGCCAAGTTCACCAATGCCCCCGGTTTGCCCGGTTCCCTTTACGTCATCACCGACCCCGTCAACTCGAACCGGTACAGCTTCTACGGCTTCCATGTCACCAACACCATCCCGTTCCCCACCGAGCAGGGCACCAACACCTTCCTGACGCGGGTGGTGCTGCCCTACATCGCGTTCAATTACCTCGGGCAGTTGACGGTGGACGGGGTGAACCTGGCCGACCAGGACGAGTACATCCCGCTGGCGCACGGCAGCGTGTTCGCCGCGCTGGACCCCGTCACCAAGACGCTGCAATTGCCCGGCGCGCCGCCGCTGCCCAACTCGCCGGAGATCCAGGAAAATCCGCCCGGCAACAGCACCAACCTGGCCTACAACATCGTCCACATCGACCGGCTGACCGGCCGGGCGGTGCTGAAGTATCACAAGCTGACGCCATGAAGATTCTGTTCAGGTCGAGAGTCGAGGGTCGAGCGTCGAGGGCAAGCGCCCGAGTTCCGGGTCTGTCCGGCTCGCGCCCCGCGCCTCGCGCCCCGCGCCCCGAATCCGGCTTCACCATGGTCGAGATCGCCATCAGCCTGGCCATCATCGGCGTCGCCCTGGTCTCCATCATCGGCGTCCTGCCCATCGGCATGCACACCCAGCGGAGCAACCGCGAGGAGACCCTCATCAACCAGGACGCCACCGTGTTGCTCGAGGCCATCCGGGGCGGCGCGCGCGGCCTGGACGACCTCACCAACTACGTCTTTGCCATCACGAACAATTGGACCTTTTACCCTTCCAGCGGCAATCCAAGCAGCGGCACGTACGGGTACACCTTCGCGGCTGGCGACCAGGGCGTGCGCCTGACCAATGGCTTCAACATCGTCGGGCTGATGAGCACGCCGGAATACACCACGGGCCACGGCGGCCTGCCCATCCCCACCTTGATCAACGGCGGGCTCAGCAATCATGTCGTCGCCTACGTCCGCTCCCTCAGCGGGCCGGCGGTGGAAAAGCCGCCGCAGGACCGCGGCAGCATCATCGCGGAGGATTCCTTCGGCTACCGCCTGCTGTGCGTCAACGCGCCGCTGGCCCAGGACACCAACGCCGCCATCCGGTTCGACGGCGCGACGACCAACGCCTTTTACCGGCAGATGGCGGCCAACCTGCGCGAGCTGCGCCTCACCTTCTACTGGCCGCTGCTGCCCAACAACAGCCTGCCCGCCGACGTCAAGCACCAGTCGTTCCGCACGCTCGTCCCGGGGAAACTGACGCCCTATCTCAGTTACTCCACCAACCTTTACTTTTACCAGTCCCAGAATTTCACCAACGCCCCGTGAATCAACAAAAATGCCAAGGGCTAAATGCTAAAGTCTAAAATGAAACCGGAAGCCAGAAGCCAGAAGCCAGAAGCCAGAAGTTCGAATTCGGGCTCTCAGCCTTCAGCCTTCGGCCTTCAGCCTTCCGCCTTTGCTTGCGCCGCCTTCACCCTGGTCGAAATCCTGGTGGTGGTGGTGCTGCTGTCGCTCATCGTGCTGGCGCTGATGGCGGTGTTCAACGGCGCCCAGGCCGCGTTCCGCGCCGGCATCACCCAGACCGACGTGCTCGAAGGCGGCCGCAGCGTGATGGGCCTGATCAAGAGCGACCTGGAGGCCATGACGCCCTCCTTCGGCCAGAGCAACATCGACCTGGCCGGCGGGTACTACGACTTCGTTCCCACCAACGCGCCGGTGAATTTCTCGATCGCGCTCAGCCAGTACCAGTATCGGACCAACCCGCTGCCCCTGGTGCAGTCGCTGGTGGGCACCAGCGCCCAGCGGACAAACGTGCTGGAAAAAATCTTCCTCCTCACCCGCCAGAACAACCAGTGGACGGGCATCGGCTACTTCGTGGACACCCTGTCGCCGGATTATTTCAATCCGCTGTACCGGTTCACGATGACGACCAATGTGAGCGCGCCGAACATGCCGTGGGGATTGTACGCCACGTTCCTGACGAACAGCGTGCTGCCGGTGTCGGCCACCGCCACCAACCTGGGCCTCAGCCACCTGGTGGACGGCGTGGTGCACCTGACCGCGCGGGCCTACGATCCCAAGGGCTTCTGGATGACGACCCCCACCAACGTCTATTACTTTGGCGCCATCGACCGCGTGGGCGCCACCAACCGCAACGTCTGGTTCTCCGTGACGAACTGGGGCGAGGTCGGCTGTTACCAGTTCAGCAACACCATCCCGGCGGCGGTGTCCATCGAGCTGGGCCTGCTCGAAGACCGCGCCATCCAGCGCGCGGAATCGCTCCCGGACGTGGCCCCCGGCTGGTCGCAGTCCAACTACCTGTCGCAGCAGTCCGCCAAGGTGCACCTGTTCCGCCAGCGCGTCCCGATCCGCAACGTTGATCCCTCGGCCTATCAATGAAACGTCCATTTACGATTTACGATTTACGATTTACGATTTGGAAAAAATCGGCGGCACCGGTTGCGGCCAATCATCAATCGTCAATCATCAATCATAAATCCCAACGCGGGGTCGCGTTGATCATCACGCTCATCCTGCTGGCGGTGGTCACCATCATGGCCATCACCTTCCTGGGCATCAGCCGCCGCGAGCGCAATTCCGTCACCACCGTCACCGACACCGCCACCGCCCGGCTGGCCGCCGACGCCGCGCTGGCCAACGCCGAGGCGCAGATCATCGCCAACGCCGTGGTCACCACCAACCCGTACGGCTTCGGCCTGCTCGTCTCCACCAATTACATCAACCCCATCGGTTTCCAGTCCGGCATCTCCAGCTACACCAACGTCAATTACCAGTACCCGGGCGGCAACAACGTTTACAGCAACCTCGCCGGCTCCGACTTTCTGCTGCTGCTCACCAACCTCTGGTACAGCCCGCGCCCGCCGGTCTTTGTGGACACCAACCCCGGCACGCCGCTCGATTTCCGGTTTTACGTTGACCTGAACCGGAACCGCCGGTTCGACCCCAGCGGCCTGGTCACCAATTACGACGCGGCCGGCAACCCGCTCTTTTACGGCGGCCTGATCGTCACCAATGTCGAGGTCGGCGACCCCCAATGGATCGGCGTGCTGGAGCGCCCGGACGCGCCGCACGGCCCGAACAACCGGTTCATCGCCCGGTACGCCTTCGTCGCCGTGCCCGCCGGCAACACGCTCGACTTGAACGCCATTCACAACGAGGTGTTTGAGGCGGGCAACAGCGACCCCACGGTCAACCCGGCGGCCAATCAGCCGGGGAACGCCGGGCTGGACTATTTCTTCCGCAACCAGGGCGTGGGCTCGTGGGAAATCAACCTGGCCGCTTTCCTGGCCGACTTGAACACCAACCAGTGGGGATTGGTCATCGGGAACCCCATCAACTACAACTTCTATTTCTACCAATATCTCCCGGGCCAGAATCGGGGCGTGGCCTTTGACGACGCCCGCGCGTTGCTGGCCTGGCGCTACTACAACAACTACAGCTCGCTGGCCTTCGTGAAGAATGGGGTCAACGGACTATTCCCCTTTGTTGCCGGTGCGGCGGCGTTTCGGAACAACATTGATTACTACAGCGACGGGCCCCTGATGTACACCGTGTCGGGCACCAACGATTACTTCCAGGATTTGACCTTCTCGTGGGCCGGCGCGGACAACACCAACCAGTTCTTTACTCACCAGGAACTGTTCGACTTTACCAAGACGACCCTTGGCGTGGCGCAGCCGCAAATCAATGCCGGCAATGATTTCTCCGACCGGCTGCTGGCCGCGGGCCAGACCAACTCCACCTACGACCGCTACACCTTTTACCGGCTGCTCGCCCAGCTCGGGTCCGACACCGCCCCGGAGCCGGGCAAAATGAATCTCAACTATTCCAACATCCTCGTCGGGTATAACGATCAGGGCTCCATGACGACGAACGCCATAGTTCCCGGCGCCGAAACCAACTTTGTGTCGTGGCGCCCATTGGACTTTTTTAACGCGACCGCCGACCGGCTGCTGCGCGCCTACACCACCCAGTGGCGCAACAGCAATCCCACCAACTTTGCCATGGCCATCTACGGCGCGCCCGCGAACATCTTCTCCGTCACCAATTACACCTTCACCGCCGACCAGTGGACCAACTACCCGGCCTTCGGCATTGACCGGATCCCGGTGTTGATCAGCAACCAGTTCGTCTATGCGCCCGCCGTCAACCGCCTGCTCCAGCTCGCCGCCAACATCTACGACGCCACCACCAACCAGACCTGGGCGCTCGGCCTGAATTATCCGTCCGTCTTCCGCCCGCTCTTTTCGCGCGACGCCAACGCCTCCGGCGTGGCCGGCTACGGCACCAACGTCTTCATCACCGGCTTTACCGATGTCCCCCTCGTCAACCCCAATGACACAGTCCTTGACATCTTTCAGCCGCTTTCGGCGCCGCTGGAAGCCACGGATCTCTCGGTGACCAACGTGTCCCTCGTTGGCGGGGTGACCACCACGATCGGCGGTGTAACCAACTGGGCGGTGAACATTTTTGGCGTGCCGTGGATTGTCGGCGCCAAGAAAGGGTTCCCGAATTTCAACGAGCTGGCCATGGACAACTCGTTCATGCTGACCCGCAAGTTGCAGGTGACCCGGCCGGATCCCAGCGCGCCGAAGGAGAGCTACTCATACAACCAGATGTTCCTGATGAGCTTCACCAGCCAGTTGGGGGTGGAATGCTGGAATTCCTACACCAACAATTTTACCAACGGGGTGTTGATGATTGCGACCGAGTTTTTGCGGAACCTCATCCTGACCAATGACATCGGCTTCGCCACCAACTGGAGTTTCACCACCGCGGGCAGCCTCAACTTGTCTGCCTGGCCGGGGTATGATCCGGTCGGGAATCCAATGGGCGCGAATGCGTCGTTCCAACTGCCCTTGAATACGGTCATCGCCGCCATTCCCAACTCGATGTACCGGTTCAATGGCGGGTTCCCGTATTTGACGACCAACCTGGACTTGCCCTATGAAACCAATCTGCCGACCACGATGCCGGGCTATCCCTACCCGACGCCGCACTGGTGGCTCATGCTCACCAACGATCTGAGGGTGATGATGCTCATGCCGTGGCCAACCGCGACTTCGCCTTCCAACCGGGTGATTGATTACGTGCAGTTGCGCGGGCCGAGCAGCTTCCGCGATTTGACGGCGGAACTGCAGAATACCGTGAACAGTAATTTGTGGCTTGCAAACTACACCACCCAAAGCATTCCCAACGGCTTGGCCAACCAGGTCTCAATTTCATTGGGGCTCATTCAGCCGCCGTTGAACGATTGGAATACAAAAGACCCGACCGTACGCAGCAATGAAATCAACGCCTTCCGCGTTTTCTTCCATGTGAGCCCGTTGCCGCCGTCCCAAACGGCCGACTATGGCTGGGCTACTTCCACGAATAACATGCAGGCGCCTTACACGCCTTCGGCCACGAACGTCCAGCATTTCAGTTGGCAGGCGAATGATCCGCTGGTCCATTACGTCGGTGCCGATTTGAACTGGGCCAGTGCCAGCCGCTTGGATCACATCGCGGCCGCGCTCACGAGCGAAAACTTGGGGCATTTGAATCAGCGTTACATGCCGTGGGGCGGCAATCCTGCTGATCAGAATTCTACATATCTCGGCATTAAGGACCCGCTGGTGCGGCGATCGGACGATTGGGATTTCCCGACCAACAAATTCCCCACCGTCGGCTGGCTGGGCCGGGTCCATCGCGGCACGCCCTGGCAGACCGTTTATCTCAAGGCCTCGGATATCACTAGTCTGGTGCAGACCAACGTCACGACGACCAATTATCTAGGCTTGGCCACTTGGGCTAACTGGTTGGGAAGCGCGAAATACAACAGCATTAACCTTGCGGCGGCGAACGCTACCGCGTCCCCTTGGGCCAATTTGACCGGAAACGATCTGTTCAACGCCCTCTGTAGCGCGCCGGTACAGGACCGGCTGCTGTTCGACCTGTTCACCATCGCGCCGAACGATAACGCGGCCCGGGGCGCGCTGTCGGTGAATGTCGGCCCCACCAACAACAACCTGGCCGCGTGGTCGGCCCTGTTCAGCGGTGTCGTGGTGCTGTCCAACAACGCGCCCGATGCCGCAATTAACCCCCCAATTTTGTTTGCGCAGCATGCCAACTCGCTGGTCAATTACACCTGGCTTTACGTCCAGCCGGTCGGTTTTTATGACCGGCTCCTGCCGCTGTCCTTGCAGCCGGCGGTGGCCCAGATCGTGCAAGGCATCAACGCCACGCGGTCCGACACCAACCAGTTCCCGCTGCAATCCTTCACGCACACGGGCGACATCCTGGCCGTGCCGCAACTGACCGAACAATCGCCGTTCCTCAACCGCAGCACCGGCATCCAGCTCACCAACGGCATCAGCGACGAGCTGTACGAGTGGCTGCCGCAGCAGGTGCTGTCGCTGCTGCACTGCGCCCCGTCGCCGCGCTACGTGATTTACTGCTACGGCCAGGCGCTCAAGCCCGCGCCCCGGGGCATTTACACCGGCACGACGCCCGCCGGCATGTTCGGCTTGGTCACCAATTACCAGGTGGTGGCCGAGGCCGCCACCCGCGCCGTGGTCCGCTTCGACAGCGTGATTACCAACCACCTCACCGCAGTAAGCAACAGCATCCTGGTCGGCACCACGCTGTATGCGGTGACCAACTGGGTGAATTTGCCGGCCGTGACGAACAATAACGCGGTCATCGAGCGATTTAACGTGTTGCCGCCGGATTGATTAAACCGCCAAGACGCCAAGAACGCCAAGATGAACAGAAACTTTTAACCGCCAAGACGCCAAGGTCGCCAAGAATGAATTTTACAGAAAAACAGAGAAAGCCGGCAACTAACCGCCATGACGACAGGTGCGAAAGATTTTGGACAAAAAATGAAATAAAACATTTAGCCCTTGGCGTCCTTGGCGCCTTGGCGGTTGGAAATTTATGAAGACTTTTATCGAACCGAATCGAAAGACGGACGAGCTGGCCCGGGCTGTCATCGGCGCGGCGATTGAGGTGCATCGTCAGCTCGGGCCCGGCTTTCTGGAAAGCATTTACGAGGAAGCCCTGGGCATCGAATTGGAGGGCCGGAACATTCCCTTTGAACGGCAAAAGGAAATCAGCGTGCTCTACAAGCGCCGGCAAATCGGCGGGCAACGAATTGACCTGCTGGTCGGTGACTCCTTGATTGTCGAGTTGAAGGCCGTGGATGCGCTGGCGGACATTCACACCGCCCAGGTCATTTCCTATCTCAAAGCCACCGGCCTGTCCCTGGGCTTGTTGATCAATTTCAACGTTCCGGTTCTGAAGCAGGGCGTCCGGAGAATCATCCATGGAGCAACCGTCATGACGCCGGGTGTGCCAGGCGTGGAAAGAGAATTGAAACCCTGCCGTTCTTTGCGCCTTGGCGGTTGAAACCGGTTTTAAAATGAATAAACAAACCGCCCGGAAGCTGAGAGTGGAGTGAAAGAAAACGAACCAGTACGGCGAGTGAATTTTGGCTGGCGTTCCGGCTTGGCGCTCCTGGCGCCTTGGCGGTTGAATTGAAGTTTTGGCAGTTAAATTAGTCGTTTAAAAGTTATGCGTAGGCGTTTGTGGTTTTGGCTGTTGGCGTGCCTGTTGTGTCTGACGGGCGCGTGGTGGCTGTGGCATCCGAACCCGGGGCAGCGGCCCAAGCCGGTCGCACCCGCCCCGGCCGCGGCGCCGGTCGGAGCGACCGCTGCCGCCAGTGCCGCGCCGGCTTCGGCGACCGCCAGCAACGCCCCCGTGCGTCCCGGCCCGTTTGCCTTCCGCCTCAGCAACACTTCCCGGACGCTCGGCCAGTTGACCGGCGACCGCCATGCCATCCTGCTCGAAAACGCGCTGATTGACTCCAGCGCGCCGCTGACGCTGAACATCCCGGCCCACCTGCGGTCCCCGGGCGACCCCGGCGCCTACATCGTCCAGTCCCGCCGGCCAGTGGACGCCGCGTTCCGCGCGGTGCTCGCGGCGTTGGACGCGGAAATCGTTTCCTACATTCCCAATAACGCCTACCTGGTGCTCCTCCGCCAGGGCGGCGCGAGCAAGCTGGCGGACAACCCGCTCACCCAGGCGGTCCTGCCCTACGAGCCGTATTTCAAAATCCAGTCGGCCCTCCTGCCGCAGGCGGTCGGGCAGATGAGTTTGCCCGATGGCGCGGTGCTGACGCTGGGATTGTTCGACCGCGACGCGCCGGCGACGATGGCGGAGATCAGAAAGCTGGGCGCAGTCGTCACGGACCAGGACCGCTCGCCGTTCGGGCCCATCGTGCGCGTGCAGCCGCCGGCGGACTGGACGGCGCTGGCGGCGCTGCCGGGCGTGCAGCGCGTCGAGCTGTTCCACAAGCGGGTTCACGCCAACGACCTGAGCCGGGCCGCGCTCGGCGTGGCCAGCGACACGCTGGTCCCCACCAATTACCTGAATTTGACCGGCTCGAACGTGCTGGTGCAGGTCAATGACACCGGCATCGACGTGAACCACCCGGACCTGATTGGCCGCGTGCTCGGCAGCCCGACGACCGACTCGGACGGCCACGGCACGCACGTGGCCGGCATCATCGCCGGCGACGGCACGAAATCCACCACCGTGAGCAACGCGCCGGGCTCGATCATCGCCACCAACGGGTTTGCCGTGGCCGGCCAGTTCCGCGGCAAGGCCCAACTGGCGAAATTGCTCTCGGTGAGCCTGTACGATTCGGACCAGGATTTGCAGCAAACGGCGGCGCAGACCAACGCGCTCATTTCGAACAACAGCTGGAATTACGGTGTTCCCGCCTACGACCTGGCGGCGGCCAGCTACGACGCCGCGGTGCGCGACGCCCTGCCATTCGTGACGGGCTCGCAGCCGGTGTGCTTCGTCTTTTCCGCCGGCAACGCCGGCGGCGGCGACGACGGCAATGACCCGGGCAGCGGCATCGCGGACTCGATCCTGTCGCCCGCCACGGCCAAGAACGTCATCACCGTGGGCGCCCTCCAGGAGCTGCGCAACATCACCAACCAGGTGATGGTGATTTCGGATGACGGGACGGTGACCAACTACGTCACGCCCTGGGCGGCGGAAACCAGCACCAGCTACCGCATCGCCGGCTTCTCCAGCCGCGGCAACGTCGGCATCGGCATCGAAGGCAGCTACGGCCGGTTCAAGCCGGACGTGGTGGCGCCGGGCACGTTCGTCATCTCGACCCGCTCGGCGCAGTGGGACGTGGCCAGCTATTTTTACATCAACCCGATCAGCATCGACGTGAATTACTTCAGCGACCTGGTGCTCCAGCCGGGCAATTTGTGGGCCAACGTCTTTCCCCTCATCCCGAACAACACCATCGAGACCGCCGTCTTCGTTTTTCCGAACGCGGATTCGCCGTTTCCGTTTCCGTTCCTGCCCATTTATTTCAGCCTGGCCAACGCGACGAATTACACGCACAACACGGTGAACAACCAGGTGGTGATCCCGCCGGACGGCGGCTACACCATCGCCGACATCCTCAACACCCAGGGTTTCTGGGCCTGGAACTACGGCGTCAGCAACAACACCGCCAATCCCATCAGCTTTGACGTCCTGACCGAAACCGTCACCACGAACAATCCCGGCGATTATTTCCTGGTGCTGAGCAACCTCAACCAGTCCATCGGCTCGCCGGATATGGCGGGTAGCGGCCCGGGGACGGTTGCGGGTCCGTATTACCGCTATGAATCCGGCACGAGCATGTCGGCGGCCGATGTGTCCGGCGTCCTGGCGCTGATGCAGGATTTTTTCACCAACTCATTGCGCCGCACACCCAGCCCGGCCCTGCTGAAGGCGCTGCTCATCAACGGCGCGCGCCCCACCGGCTTCTACGATTTCCAGGTCCAGAACGCCATCAACTACGAAGGCTGGGGCCAGGTCAACCTCCCCAATTCCCTGCCGCCCGGATTCACCAACCAGTTCAAACAAGACTGCGCCAGCTTTTATCTCGACCAGGATGTGACCAACGCGCTGGCGACCGGCGACAGCCACAACTTCCAGGTGGTCATCGGCAACACCAACGCGCTGAACCTGCCCCTGCGCATCACCCTGGCGTGGACCGATCCGCCGGGCGACCCGGCGGCGGCCATCAAGCTGGTCAACGACCTCAACCTGGTGGTCACCAACCTGACCAATCCGACCAACCCCATCGTCTATTTCGGCAACGACATTGCGGCCTCCAGCATCTATAACACGCCGGAAAGCCCCACCAACGCCGTCTATGACTCCGTCAACAATGTGGAGAACGTGTATCTGCCGGCGGGCACCGGCACGAATTTCACCATTTGCGTCCAGGGCTACCGCGTCAACGTCAACGCCATCACCATGCAGACCAACCGCCTGTCGGGCGGCTCGCTGGTTTACGCGCCCGACGTGGTCCAGGATTTCGTGCTGGTGGTCTCGTGCGGCGAAGGCGAGGTGAGCAACGCGATGCAGGTCCTGGACGTCGGGCCGGGTCTGGGATTTGTGCCCGGACCGTCCTCCACGCGCCAGGTCACCACGGTGCTGACCACCAACGCGCCGCTGTACAACCAGTTCGCCGGCGCCAGCGCGCCCGAGATCGGCACCAACACCGTGCCGCTGGGCGCCAACTCGCCGTGGGGCGGGACCAACGCCGTGGTCACGCTGGGCATGACCAACCAGTGGCAGTTCTACGTGATCACCAACACCGGGCTGGCCGCCGATTACACCAACGCCGGCTTCATCACCTTCCTGCCCGCCACGCTGTCCCTCCCGCGCATGGGGGTGTTCGCCGGTTCGCTGTTCAACAGCACGCGGCCGGAGGCCGACATTGACCTGTACGTGAGCACCGACCCGGGCCTGACGAACCTCGACCCGGCGGTGATTGCGAATTGCGTCCACGGCGCCCAGGCGGGCTCGACCGCCGGCGGCGTCTTCAACAGCTCGTCCCTCGGCCGCGGCGGCACGGAATTCGTCGCGGACAACAACTCCAAGCCCGGCCAGGTCTATTACGTGGGCGTGTACGCCGAGGACCAGGAGGCGTCCGAATACGGCTTCATTCCCATCTTCACGGACGTTCCCTTCAGCACACCCGGGCCCAATGGCGTCCAGATCGTGAACGGCGTGCCCCTGCCGGTGGACATTCCCGACGGCACGCCCGCCCGGCCCGGCCACGGCTACGTCTTCGGTCTGGCGCTTTATCCCATGGAAGTCCAGCGCGTGGTCGTGACCAACACCATCGCGAGCCAGAATTACGGCGACCTCATCGGCACGCTCTCGCACGGCGGCCAGAACGGCCTGTCCCAGACCATGGTGTTGAACAACCACGTGTCGCTCGACAACCCGCAGAAGCTCTACCAGATGATTTACGACGACAGCGGGTTCGGCGACATCCTGGGCTCGCGCCCGACGGACGGCCCGGGCAGCCTGATGAACTTCACCGGCAGCCAGGCCAACGGCCCGTGGATTGTGACCGAGATTGATGATTCGCTCACCCAGACCAGCAGCGTGGTCGGGCTGAACCTGCAGATTGAACCGCACCAGGACCTGACCAAGGGCTTGTACGGCACGCTGGGCGCGCTCGGCTGGTTTTACGGTTATGTGGACGTGCCGCCCGGCGCCACCAGCCTGACGATTGCGGCCACCAACCTCACCGCGACGGGGATCGTGGACCTGTTTGTCCGCTACGGCCGCCCGCCGAACCTGACGAATTACGACGTCTGGGTGCAGTTGACCAATGTCGCGACGCTCGGCGCGCCGCCGGGCAACGCCATCACCATCGGCCCGCCGATTGTGCCCGGCCGGTACTGGGTGGGGCTGTACAACGAGAGCGTGCTGCCCCAGAGCTTTTACATCATCGCCACCCTCGGCCTGGGCACGGCGCCCCAGGCGGTGTACACGTCCTCGCCCGGGCAGCCGATTCTCGACGACGCGGTGACGACGGCCTACCAGTACGTGTCGGACAGCCAGATCATTTCGACGATGGAGGTGGCGCTGCGGGTGAACCATCCGCGCGTGTCGGACCTGGTGTTTCACCTGATCAGCCCGCAGGGCACGCGGGTGCTGCTGGTGGAAAACCGCGGCGCCGGCACCACGAGCGGCCTGGGCGCGAGCCTGGGCATCACCAACGTCGCGCCGCTCTCGGTCAACGGCGGCTCCGCGCCCACCACCAACATCATCACGCTGGGCCTGCCCACCGGGACGCTGACGGTTTACTACGACTTCTATTCGGTGCCGGATCACATGGTCATCTATGACTCGAGCGGGGCCCTCATCTTCGATTCGGGCGTAATCAGCGGCAGCGGCATCTTCAACGTGGCCTACACCAACTCGACCACGCTCGCCATCGTGATGAACCCGGGCGGCGGGACGACGGGCACCGCCTGGAAATACTCGGTGAGCGCCGTGCAGACGCTCCAGACCTACCTGGTGCTGACGGAGGACACCAACAAGACCACCACGCCCATCAAGTTCGCGCCGATCCCCTTCATCCCGACCCTTTCGACGTCGTCCAATCCGCCGCCGATGCACAATTCGTTTGAAGGTGCCGGATTCGGCGATGTCGTGTACAGCACCGGACAATATTTCACCGGCTGGCGTGTTGACGGCGGAAGCATCGACGCCATCAGCAATCCCAGTTACAGCACCAACAGCGTTGGCGATGAAGGCACCAACTGGATCGATTTGGACGGTTTTGAACCGGGAACCATTTCCACCAATGTCGCCACCGTGCCGGGCAAAAACTATACCCTGTCCTTCACTTACTCCCAGAATGCGGATGGGAAGCTCTATGGCCACCCGACGGCGTCCATGCGGGTTCTGAAGGATGCCACGACGTTGCTCAGCATGACGATTCAGCAAACGAATGGCTGGCTGAATCTGGGCTGGACCACAACCTCCGTCGTCTTCACGGCCACTTCGAATTTCACGAAGTTGACGTTCCAGTCCCTGGATGCGCCGGGAGACAAATACGGCGTCAATCTCGACTGCATCGACCTGGTGTCGGACACGTTCAGCGACAGCTTTGAGAACACGATTGCGGACACTTACGGAACGCCGCAAACGAACAAGCCGGGCTTTGGCAGTTGGACGGTGCTGACCAACCTGGTCGCCGTAATCAGCAATGCCTCGCTGGCCCATTCGGGTGCAAACCTGCTGGCGCTGGCCGACGGCCAGATTTACCGCGCCCTGCCGACGAGCCCCGGCACGAAATACACCCTCAGCTATGCGTATCGCGGGCCGGCGGCGGCCGGCTTCTGGCGGGGGGAGTCCAATCTGGTGGACAGTGTCTACGGCAACAATGGAACCGTCACCGTCGGCACCGTTGCCTATGCGCCGGCGGAAGTCGGGCTGGGCATCACCAACAACGGGAGCACCAACCGCATCGCGGTGGCCGATTCGGCGGTGCTGGATTTCGGCGCCGGCCAGGACTTCTCCATTGACGGCTGGATCAGCCCGCTCAATCCGCCGCCGATCCCGACGACCGGCGTGATGTCGTTCGTGGACAAACGCAATGCGCCCAACAACTTCCAATGCCAAGGCTATGAATTCAACCTGGTGGGCGGGCAAATCCATTGCCGCCTGTCCGACAATATCGCCAACAACGGGACCGAATGGGGCCCGGCCGGGCCGGACCTGCGCGATGGGAACCTGCATCACGTCGCGTTAAGCGTCGTGCGAAACTCCAGGTTCGGCGGCCACATGTATGTGGATGGAATCCCGGTGCTGCAATTTGACCCGACTCCGGAGCCGGGCAACCTCACCACCGCCCAACCCCTGCTCCTCGGCAATCACCCGGACCCGAGCTACAACTCCTTCTTCAACGGCAGGATGGACGAAATCACCATTTACCGGCGCGCCCTGTCCTATTCCGAGGTCAAGGCCATTTATAACCACGGCAGCGCCGGCAAGTTCAGCACCAACGCGCCGACCATTCCTCTAGGCTTGGCCGAGGCGCAAATAACGCTGGATGGCGTGCCCCAGGCGCCGTTCTTCGGCGACAACACCAACTGGCAGACGGCCACCATCACCTTTATCGCCACCCGCACCAACACCCCGCTCGTCGTGGCCGGCATTGAGCCGGGCATGTTGCTGGATGATTTTAGCCTGACGCCAGTCCCGACCAACGATTACAACCTGTATTACCTGCCCGAGCAATCGCTCGACACCCTGAAGGGCGAAAACGCCGAGGGCCAGTGGCAGTTGGAAATCCAGGACGACCGCGCGGGCGCGACCAATCCTGCGCCCTCGCTCGCGAGCTGGCAGATGCACTTCATCTTCACCACGCCGGTACCCGCCATTCCGGCGCTGACCAACGGCGTGCCGCTCACCAACACCATCCCGCCGGGCGGCATCATGTATTTCCTCGTCAACGTCCCGACCAACGCGGACATGGCCACGAACATCCTGATTTCCCCGGGCGGGCCGCTCAACCTGCTGTGGGATCGCACGGCGCCGCCCACCGGCTCCACCCCGCCAGATTACCAGTTGCTCGGACCGACGGTGGCGGATTCCATCACGCTGACGACCACCAGCTTCCCGACCAACATCGTGCCGGGCGGCTACTACTATCTCGGCGTGCAAAATCCCAACACCTACACCGTCAACAACTACAGCATCCAGGTGAACTTCCACCTCGTGCCGCCGCCGCTGCAATTGCCCCAACTGCCCGAGCTGCTGGCCGTCGCCAACCAGCTGTTCACCGTGACCAACCAGGCCACGGGCGGGACGCCGCCGGTGACCAACTACGTGCTGACCACCAGCGTGCCGACCGGCCCGTTCCCGACCATCGACACCAACGGCGTCATCACCTGGACGCCCATCCCCATCCAGGCGCCGGCCGTCTATACCTTCACGAACATCGTTAGCGACAGCGGCGGGCCGCCCCAGTACGCGACGAACATCTTCCATGTGCTGGTGGTGCTCACCAACGGCCTGCCGGCCTTCCCCGGCGCCCAGGGCGCGGGCGGCCTGGCCATCGGCGGCCGCGGCGGCGACGTGTACCACGTCCTGAACCTGAACGATTCCGGGCCGGGCAGCCTGCGTTACGGCATCGGATCCACCTTCGGCAGCCGGACCATCGTCTTCGACGTCTCCGGCGTCATCCGGCTGTTCTCGAACCTCCGGCTCAGCAAACCCTACATCACCATTGCCGGGCAGACGGCGCCGGGCGCCGGCATCACCCTCCAGGGCCTGACCACATCGGTGGAGAGCACCCACGACGCCGTCGCGCGCTTCCTCCGCTGCCGGCCGGGCGACTTCTATTCGCCCTATTTCCAGGACGATTCGTTCCATTTCGTCGGGGTGACCAACTCGATCGCCGACCATCTCTCCGCGACGTGGAGCATTGACGAGGCGTTGTCCACCACGGTTTCGACGAACATCAGCGTGCAGTGGTCCCTGATCGCCGAGCCGCTCAATCACTCCGCTCATTACATGGACAATGGCAGTCCCGGGTTCCAGGCCCACGGCTACGGCTCGCTCCTCCGCTACGGCTCGGGCGCGGTCAGCTACCATCACAACCTCTACGCGGACAATTACAGCCGCAGTCCGCGCCTGGGCGACAGTCTCGAGCTGGATTTCATCAACAATGTCGTCTGCAACTGGGGCATCTTCTGCGGCTACAACGCCAACGACGCCGCCGACAATCCGGGCGGCTACACCAACGCGCTCAATTATGTCGGCAATTACGTCATCGCCGGCCTCTATACCACGGCCAATCCCGGTATTGCGTTCGCGTCCGGTGTTCCCAGCGCCGCCTTCACCCGGATTTACCAGGCGACGAACTTCATTGACCCCAACCGCTTTAACCCGGCGCTCAGCGGCGCCAACACCGGCTGGGGCATGTTCAGCGGCAATTACACGCAACTGGGCGCCCCGACGCCCCTGCCGGAAATTCCCGTGAGCTTCACCAACCCGCCGCAGGCGTACGAGCAGGTGCTGGCCTTCGCCGGCGCCTCCGTGGCGGGCGTCACCGCCGCCGGCACCCCGGCCGCCGGCCTGTCGGTCCCGCGCGATTCCGTGGATGCCAATATCGTGGGCGGCGTGCGCAGCAAGAGCGGCCAGATCATTGATTTCATCAGCTCGAACAGCTTCCCGGGCGTTTACCTCCACACCAACTTCGGGGTCACGTCCGGCGGCTATTCCAACGCCGCCGTCTATTGGGTCGGCCAGGGCTTCACCAGCTTCGTGGGCGTCAATCCCTGGCCGGTCCAGCCTTCCGCCCCGCAGCCGCTGGACAGCGACGGCGACGGCATCCCGGATTACTGGGAAATCACCCTGGCCGCGCTGGGCACGAACAGCATGAACCCGGCGGTGCCGAACAACAACCACAGCTACCCGGACGGCTACACCGACCTGGAGCATTACATCAACTGGCTGGCCGGCCCCCATGCCTTGACCGTGACAAACACGCCGGTGGCGGTGGACCTGTATGCCCTCGCCGGCCGGACCGGTCGCCTGGCCTTCAGCGTGGGCAATGCCACCAACGGCAGCGTGACCCTGGCCGGCCGCATTGCGACGTTCACGCCCACCAACAATTATTTCGGGTTCGCGTCCTTTGACTTCAGCGTGTTCAACCTGAGCACGACCAATGCCTTCGGCCCGGTCACGGTCAGCATCATGGTCAGCGCGACCAATATCACCACCAGCTCCACGCCCCTGACCAATGGCGTGCCGCAACTCCGCACCGTCCCGGCCGGTGGCATTGACTATTATCTGGTCAAGGTGCCGGTCAACGCGCAAATCGCCACCAACATCCTGTCGGCCGTGGCCGGCGGCCCGCTCAACCTGCTGTACAGCCAGGTCGGCTTCCCGACCGGCACCAACACCGGCGATTACACCCTCCTGGCGGGATCGTCCGGCGGCATCGCCATTCTCACCAGCAACTCGGTGCCGACCAACATCGTCGCCGGCGGCACGTATTATCTCGGCGTCCAGAATCCGAGCGGCGGCCCGGCCGACTACTCGATCGAGGTGGACTTTTATCCGCCGCCGCCCACCAACGCGCCGCCGTCGGGCGGGGGCACGCCGCCGGTCATTACCAGCATCACGCCCACCAACGGCGGCTTCCTGCTCGTCTGGTACGCCCCTACCAACGAATCGTTCATGGTGCAGTGGACGGACAACCTCCTGCCGCCGGCGAGTTGGAACACCGTTCCGGGCATCATCACCTACACCGGACCGGTCACCGCCACGGACGGGCGGTTCACCTTCTTCGACGACGGCTCGCAAACCGGCGGGCTGAGCCCCGACCGGTTTTACCGGCTGATCCTCCTCCAGGCCACCAACGTGCTGGTGCTGCCGTTCCAGACGAACCAGACGGTGGCGGCCGGGACCACGCTGGTGGTGAACAACACGGCGACGGATTCGGATCCCAACGCGATCGTGGGCTATCAGCTGTCCGCCGCGCCGCCCGGCGCCAGCATCAGCGCCAATGGCATCATCACCTGGACCCCGAGCCTGGCGTTTGTCAACACCACCAATCTGTTCACGACCATCGCCACCGACGACGGGTCGCCGATGGCCAGCGCCACCAACAGTTTCACCGTCGCCGTCATTCCGCCGCCGCCGCCGCTCAACACGCCGATCATCACGGCCACCAACCTGGGCGGCACGAACGGCTTCCTGCTCACCTGGTTTGCGCCCACCAACGACCTGTTCCAGGTCCGCTGGACCGGCAACCTTCTGCCGCCGGTAAGCTGGCAGACGTTCACCAACGTCATCGCTTATGCCGGGCCGGTCACCACCGGCATCGGCCAGTTCAGCTTCTTCGACGACGGCTCGCAAACCGGCGGGTTCGGCCCCGTGCGGTTCTACCAGCTGGTGCTGTTGGGGGCGGCCACGAACGCGCCGGCCAGCCCGGTGTCCATCTCCGGCGCCGCCGTGACAACCAACGGCCAGTTCCAGCTCCAGTGGACGGCCCCGACCAATTACCAGTTCCAGGTCGAGTGGACGACCAACCTGGCCCCGCCCGCCGCCTGGTCCACGAACGCCGGCTACATTACGTCGGCCACCACCAATTTTGTCTTCACCGACACCAACGCGCTGACCGGCGGCAAATTTTACCGCCTCATCGTGTACCCGTGAGGTGCAGGTGCCGGAAAAGACATATTAAGAAAAATCAGAACGTATCCGTAAACCCGGCTGGCCGGCGGTGATTCGCTTGCCGGCGGCTGGCCGCGGCACGGGCAAATTTGAAAGGCCCGCACCATGAAAAGTGCCACCCTCATGGGAATCTTCCGGAAACCCTCCGGCCATGTCAGAACCGCCGCATCGGTCCTCCTCGTGGCCGTGGCGCCGGCGGCATTTGCCCAGACTCAGTATTCCGTCACCAGCCTGGGCAGTCTGGGCGGGGCATCAGCTTTTGGTTGGGGGATCAACAACAACGGCCAGGTCACCGGCTGGTCGGCCACCGGCGGCAGCGGCGCCCACGCCTTTCTATACAGCGGGGGTGCGATGACCGACCTTGGGACCCTCGGTGGCGCGGACAGTTATGCCGGCGGGATGAACAATAACGGCCAGGTGGTGGGGGCGTCGGAATACAATGGCTCGATCAACCGGCACGCCTTTCTTTACAGCGGAGGCACGATGACCGATTTGGGCACCTTTGGAGGCGCCGTGAGTTTTGCCAATGCCATCAACGACAGCGGCCAGGTGGTGGGCGTGGCCACCGCCAGCGACGGGACCGGCTACGCCTTTCTTTATCGTGACGGAACGATGAGCAATCTTGGTTCCTTTACGCCCCACGCCATCAACAACAGCGGCCAGATCGTCGGCGAGGCTTACAATAATGGCACCGACACCTACCACGCCTTCATTTATGAGAACGGTCAGATGCTCGACCTGAACAACCTGATACCTGCCGGCTCGGGCCTGACCCTCACGGATGCGGAGGGCATCAACGACCAGGGACAGATTGTGGCCAACGGGAATTATGGCGGCCAGAATCAGGCTTTCCTGCTCTCCCCGATTCCCGAGCCCGCCACCGGGGCCCTGCTGGCCGCGTTCTTGGCGGGCTGGGCACTGTGCCGCCGTCGGCTGGGCGCCTGATTCCCCGTCGCCACCCGTAACGGTCCGGCTTCTCCGGCCGCAGTTTGGCTGCGGGTTTTCACCGTCAAAGGCTTTGCTTTCACCGCGGTTTGATATATTCTTCCCGATTGGTTTGCATGGAAAATTCGCGGCCATGAGCAAGGAATTCATCCGCATCGGCGGCGCGCGTGAGCACAATCTGAAGAACCTCACGCTGAACATCCCGCGCGACCGGCTGGTGGTCATCACCGGCCTCAGCGGGAGCGGCAAGTCGTCGCTCGCGTTTGACACCATCTACGCCGAGGGCCAGCGCAAATACGTCGAAAGCCTCTCTGCCTACGCCCGCCAGTTCCTCGACCAGATGCAGAAGCCGGAGGTGGACTTCATCGAGGGTCTGTCGCCGGCCATCGCCATCGAACAGCGCAGCTCCGGCTCCAGCCCGCGCTCCATCATCGCCACCACCACCGAGATTTACGATTACCTCCGCCTCCTCTACGCCCACATCGGCAAGCCGCATTGCCCCGACACCGGCGTGCCCATCGTCTCCCAGACCACCAGCGACATCGTGGACAAAATCCTCGCGCTGCCGCCCAAGACCCGGGTGATGTTGCTGGCGCCGGTCGTGCGCCGGCAAAAAGGCGAATTCCGCGACGTCCTCGAACGCCTCGGCCGCGAGGGCTTCGTCCGCGCCCGCGTGGACGGCGAGTTCGTCGAGCTCGGCGAGACGGCCGCGCGGGTGAAGCTCGACAAAAAGAAATTTCACACCATCGAAGCCGTCGTGGACCGGCTGGTGATGGACGAGAAAATCCGCGTACGGCTGGGTGATTCGGTCGAGACCGCCCTGCGCTGGGGCGAGGGCGTGATGTTCACCCTGCACCAGTCGCCGGACCAGTCCAAGGCCCAAGGCCCAAAGTCCAAAGTCGGCGAATCGGCAGCCAATCCGCAATCCGCAATCCGCAATCCGCAAGCGGGTGAATGGGTGGAAACCCTTCATTCCAACAAAATGTGCTCGCCCGCCACGGGCAAAAGCTACGACCCGCCCACGCCGAAGCATTTTTCCTTCAACGCTCCGGCCGGCGCCTGCCCCACCTGCCACGGCCTGGGCCAGAAGATGGTCTTCGATGAAGCCCTGGTCGTGCCCGATCCCGAGCAGGCGCTGGAAAGCGCCCTCCAGCCGTGGCGGCGCGCCGGCAAGCGGATGAACATTTATTACAAAGCCATGCTGCGCTCGGTGGCGGCCCACTTCAACGTGGCCCTGGAAACCCCCTGGAAGAATCTGCCGGAAGATTTCAAACGGGTCCTCCTGCACGGCTCGGGCGAGCAGGACGTGGATTTTCATTTCTGGCGGGCCGGCAGCCAGCACACCATCCGCCGCCCGTTCGAGGGCGTGCTGCCGAACCTGGAACGGCTCTATACCGAAAGCGAAAGTGAATTCGTCCGCAACCGCATCAAACCTTACATGAGCCCGCAGTTTTGCGACGTCTGCAAGGGCAAACGGTTAAAACCCGAGATTCTCGCGGTCACGCTGGGGAATGAAGAAAGTTTCAAGCTTCAAGTTTCAAGTGTTCAGTCCGGCAAACTGAAAACTGAAAACTCAAAACTGAAAACTTTTCCCATTCCAGGTTTGTCCATCATGGACGTCTGCGCGCTGCCGGTGGGTCAGGCCGACGATTTTTTTGCCGGCCTCAAGCTCACCGAGTTCGAGGAAAAAATCGCCCACGAAGTCATCAAGGAAATCCGCGCCCGCCTGGGTTTCCTCAAAAACGTCGGGCTCGGCTACCTCACGCTCGACCGCGAAAGCGGGACGCTCAGCGGCGGCGAGGCCCAGCGCATCCGGCTGGCCACCCAGATCGGCGCGGGACTGGTCGGCGTGCTCTACATCCTCGACGAGCCCAGCATCGGCCTGCACCAGCGCGACAACGACCGCCTGCTGGCCACGCTCAAGGGCCTGCGCGACCTCGGCAACACCGTGCTCGTGGTCGAACACGACGCCGACACCATCCGGCAGGCGGATTACATTGTGGACCTCGGCCCCGGCGCGGGCGTCCACGGCGGCCGGCTCGTGGCGGCCGGCTCCCTGCCGGAAATCCTGAGACATCCGGAATCGCTCACGGCCAAATACCTCACCGGCGAGCTGAGCATCCCCGTTCCGAAGAAGCGCCTGGCGCCAAGCGAAGAACGCGGCTGGCTGGAAGTGCTCGGGGCCCGGGCGAACAACCTGCGCAACCTGGACGCGCGGATACCCCTCGGCACGTTCACCTGCGTCACCGGCGTGAGCGGCTCGGGCAAAAGCACGCTGGTGGACGACATCCTGCGCCGCGCCCTGTTCCGCAAATTTTACGGTTCCAAGGAAACCCCGGGCGCCCACCGCGCGCTCAGGGGATTTGAGGTCATCGACAAGGTCATCGTGATTGACCAGACGCCGATCGGCCGCACACCCCGCAGCAACCCCGCAACCTATACCGGGATGTTCAACGCCATCAGGGATTTGTTTGCCCGGCTGCCGGCCGCGAAGATCCGCGGCTACGCCCCCGGCCGGTTCAGCTTCAACGTCAAGGGCGGCCGCTGCGAAAAGTGCGAAGGCGACGGGGTGTTGAAGATCGAGATGAATTTCCTGCCGCCGGTTTACGTGACGTGCGAAGTCTGCAACGGCAAGCGGTACAACCGGGAGACGCTCGAAATCACCTACAAGGGCAAGAACATCGCCGACGTGCTGGCCATGACGGTGGACGAAGCGGTGGCGTTCTTCCGCGCCGTGCCGCAGATTTACGAGCCGCTGCTGACGCTGGCGGAGGTGGGGCTGGGTTACATCGGCCTGGGGCAGGCGGCGACGACCCTGAGCGGCGGCGAGGCGCAGCGCGTGAAGCTGGCCGCCGAGTTGAGCCGCAAGGCCACCGGCCGCACGTTTTATATTCTGGACGAGCCGACGACCGGCCTGCATTTCCACGACGTGGCCAAGCTGCTCGAGGTGCTGTTCAAACTGCGCAGCGCCGGCAACACCCTCGTCGTGATTGAGCACAACCTCGACGTCATCAAGACGGCGGACTGGATCATTGATCTCGGCCCGGAAGGCGGGGAAGCCGGCGGCCGCATTGTCGCCGAAGGCCCGCCCGAGACGGTCGCCCGCTGCACCGAGAGTTTTACCGGCCGGTATCTGCAGCACGTCCTGCAACCGCAGTGAGATCATTTTATGAAAATCGCGTTGTTTGGCATCACCAGTATCAAAACCGGCAAGCATAACCTGAAAGACCCGCGCCTGGACGAGGCCCATAACCTGGTCGAGGCGCAGAAAAAAACCCACGCCCAGGTGGACGTGGTGGGCGAGGACCAGCTGGTTGACGCCGACGCCATCCTCGCGTCGGTGGAGGGCCGGGCGGACCTGATTTTGAAGGACCTGGAATTTGTGGAGACGCGCCTGGGCCGCGAGCCGCAGCCGGCCGAGCGCGCGGCGCTCGAAACAATCCAGGCGCTGCTCGAACAGGAGAAGTTCATCTTCAACGCGGCGCTGGCGCCGGCCGACCGGCAGGCGGTCGCCGCGCACAACTTTTTCACCGCCAAGCCGGTGACGGTGGCCGGGCCGGCGGACCTGGAGAATCCCGACGGCTTGCTGCTGCGCGCCTTTGCCGAGGCGGGCTACATCTGTTTTCTTACGGTCGGCGGCAAGGAGAACCGCGCGTGGCCCATCCGCAAAGGCATCACGGCCTGGGAAGCCGGCGGCACCATCCACACGGACATCCAGAAGGGTTTCATCCGGGCCGAAATAATCAGCTATGCGGATTTTGTGGCCGCGGGCGGCGAAACGCAGGCCAAGCGCGCCAATAAAATGCGGCTGGAGACCAAACAGTACGTGATGCAGGACTACGACCTGACCAACTTCCGTTTCAACAAGTAGGCGCCAGGGGCCGCCGGGACCGCGCTGCCGCGGAGCGCCGGCCACCCGTGGCATTGGGCGGTTTTCCCCAACAATTCCGGGCCGGTTGCGGCGGGACTGGCACTTAAACTGCTTTTATTTGCCTGTTTTTTGACCCATGAACTCAACCGACGACCACGCTCAAGAACTGATCGGACTGAATCATATCAGTCCGGAAAATTCCAATGGAAGCTCCAGCGGAAATTCGAATGGAACTTCCAACGGCAACTCCAACGGGAATTCCACCGACACCAGCCGGATGCACGCCCGCGGCGGGTTGGAAGTGCGGCTCGCTGAACTGGAGCGGCAGGTCGCGGAGCTGGTGGCCCAAAATGCCGAGTTGACCCGGGTCAACCAGGAGCAGGCCGGCGACCGCCGGCAACTCCAGGCGCTCCTGGACAATATTCCAGACCGGATTTACTTCAAAGACAACCAGTCCCGGTTTCTCAAGCTCAGCCGTTCGCTGGTCCAGCGGCTGGGGCTCACCGACCCGACGCAGGCCATCGGGAAAACCGATTTCGACTTTCAGCCGGAGGAGCGGGCCCGGGAATTCGCCGGGGACGAGCAGCGGATTCTCCAGACCGGCGAGGCCCTCATCAACAAGACCGAAAAGCAGGTCCTGCCCAACGGGGACGTCGCCTGGACCTCCACGACCAAGGCTCCCTTGCGGGACGCGGAGGGAAAGGTCATCGGCATCGTGGGCATCAACCGCGATATCACGGCGCAGAAACAGGCCGAGGAAAGGCTGCGCCAATCCCGGGACGAACTGGAACACCGGATTGCTGAGCGGACCGCCCAGATGGAGCAGGAGCGTTCCTTGTTGCGCCTGCTCATCGACCATATCCCCGATTGCATTTATGCCAAGGATCCGGAGGGCCGGTACGTGCTGAACAATCTGGCGCATGCCCGGGACTTGGGCGCGCCGGCGGCGGAGGACATGAAGGGCAAGAGCGACGCCGATTATTTTCCGCGGGAATTGGCGGCCCGATTCCTGGCCGAGGAAAAGAAGATCATCGAGACCGGTCAGCCGGCCATGAACCAGGAACAGTACGTCTGCAAGCCGGGCGATCGTTCAGGGAAGAAAAGCTGGTACATCAGCAGCAAGGCAATCTGGCGCGACGCCGAAGGCAAAGTCTTGGGCACGGTGGGCATCTCGCGCGACATTTCCGCGCAAAAACAGACTGAAGCCAAGCTGGCGTACGAACAGCAACTGTTCCAGACCTTGCTCGAGACCTTCCCGGACAACATCTATTTCAAGGATCTGGAATCACACATTGTGCGGGTCAGCCACTCGAAGGCGGAATCCACCTTGCACAGCACGCGCCGGGTCTATCGGGCCGCTCATCCGGGTGACAAACCTGACGAGTGGCCTCCCCACCTGGCCGACGTGCGGGCCTTTGAACAATGGCTGATTGGCAAAACCGACTTTGACACCTTCCCGGCGGAGCACGCGCGCACCGCCTTTGCGGAGGAACAGAAAATCATTCATACCGGCCAGCCCGTGATCGGCAAGCTGGAAAAGCAAACCTATGAGGACGGGACGAGCGCCTGGCTGCTCACTACCAAGATGCCCTGGCGTGACAGGGACGGGAACATCATCGGCACCTTTGGCATCACCCGAAACGTCACAAACCTCAAGGACGCGGAGGAGTCCCTGGACCGGGAGCGCATCCTGTTGCGCACGCTGATCGACAACCTGCCGGATTGCATTTATGCCAAGGACGCCGCCGGCCGCAAGCTCCTGGCCAATCCAGCCGACTTGAAAAATCTTCGCTGCACGAAGGAGGCCGAGGCGCTCGGCAAAACCGATTTTGATTTCTTCCCGAAAGACATCGCCGAAAAGTTCTGGGATGATGATCTCAAGGTGATCGGCGGCCGTCCGGTGATCAACCGGGAGGAGTTCTTTTATGACCAGGAGCACCAGAAGCGCTGGCTGCTGACCAGCAAGCTGCCACTGCCCGACCAGGACGGGAAAATCGTCGGGCTGATCGGCATCGGCCGCGACATCACCATCCAAAAACAGGTGGAGGACGCCCTCCGGCAAAGCGAGGAGCGGTTGCGCGAGGTTCTGCGGAGCACACGCTGCATCCTCAATTCCGGGGAAGTGACCGCTCCGGAAGACTGGCGAGGACGGGTCATGAATGAACCGCGGATTTTCGTCTGGGAGTTCCCGGTGTTGAATCTGGAGGCGGCGCAGGAGGTGTTCCCGCTCGACGTGCCTCCCGGCATGCAATACCAGGAGGTCTGGGCCGTGAGCCGCAACCAGGAGGATTTCGGGCACATGCACGAGGTCACGCGGGACGCGTTTCTCAACGACAAGCCGTTTTATCGCAACGTGTTCCGGTGCACCGACAAGCATGGGGTCGAGCACTGGATGCAGGAATTCATCACCATCCAAAAACTGGCAGAAAACCGTTGGCATGTTTTCGGCATCAACACCGACATCACCGACTTGAAAAAGGGCGAGAATGCGCTGCGGCTCAGCGAGGCCAAATTGCGCCAGTTCACCACCCAGCTGGAACGCAGCAACCGCGAGCTCCAGGACTTCGCCTACGTCGCCTCCCACGACCTCCAGGAACCCCTCCGCAAAATCGTCGTCTTCGGCGAACGCCTCAAGGAGAAGAACGCCGAGCAGTTTGCGCCCGAATCGCTGGATTACCTGGACCGGATGCAAAAGGCAGCGTCGCGCATGCAGACCCTGATCAATGATCTGCTCGCCTTCTCGCGCGTCACCACCAAGGCCCAGCCCTTTACCCGGGTCAATCTGGCCGAAGTGGCGGCCGGCGTGGTGGATGACCTGGAAGGGCGCATCGAGCTGGTCAAGGGCCGCGTGGAGATCGGCACCCTGCCGGTCATCGACGGCGAGCCGCTGCAGATGCGGCAGCTGCTGCAAAACCTGATCGGCAACGCCCTCAAGTTCCGCCGGCCGGAGGAGCCCCCGGTGGTCAAGGTGGACGCGCAGGTCATCGCCGACCCCGGCGCGCCCGACCGGCAGCTTTGCCGGCTGACGGTGAGCGACAACTGCATTGGGTTCGAGGAGAAGTACGTGGATCGGATTTTCAACGTGTTCCAGCGGTTGCACACGCGGAACGAGTACGAGGGAACGGGAATGGGTCTGGCGATTGTGCGGAAGATT
>DATJOW010000082.1:0-16415 GCA_035506715.1 Candidatus Acidiferrum sp.
TGGTAAATCAAAGGGGCCATGCCCCCGGCGGACACCGAGAGCGTTATATTGGTTCCCGTTAGCGCCGGCTGACTGATGGGTTGTACTGTGATCACCGGAGCCGGACATTTCCCATCGCTGCCGGCATTGTAAATGGATTGAATTTCATTCTGACTCAGGGCGCGGCTGTAAACACTCAGTTCATCAATCAGTCCGCTATAAAATTGAGTGAGCGGCGGCGGGAGCGGATAGATTCCGATATTCAAAGGACCACGGTCCAAACTGGTCTCGGGGTTGAAGCTGCCCAAGTTGGTGGAAACTACCGGAATCCCGTTAAGGTAAATAACCGCTATACCGCTGCCCTTGTCATACGTCAGCGCCACATGCTGAAGATCATTCGTGCTCAACAGCCCAGCCGGCGCAAACACCATGTGGTCGTTAGGATAATACGGTGCCGCATCCTTAATGTTCGCGAAGAGTTGCAGCCCCGGCTGAACCCAAAGTTGCAGGCCTGCGGTCCAAAACACAATCGGCCCTTGGGTGTTCGTTGAAGCCGGCTTGATCCAGCATTCGATGGTGAGTCCGCTGCCGGTTCCGATGTTTAAGGCGGGTGAGGCAGGCACCGAAATGTAACCGGTGGTCCCATCGAACGCGAAAGCTTCACCGACTTCACCAGTGACATAACTGACGCCACCGGTCACCGAACCATTGTTGCCTCCTGCCGAGTCCAAGGCGTTACTCTCCCCCCGCCACCAGCCCATGAGCCCGGAGGGAGGCATCGCACACGGGACTGTGACAGTCAATACGGCGTTCGAACTAAGGACTGCTCCATAGGTGTTGGTCACCAGCGCCGTGTAGCTGCCCGCCTGCCACAGTTTCACGTTGGTCAAGGTCAACGAAATGTTCGTGGCGCCGGGCAAGTTCGTCCCATTCAGGCGCCACTGATACTTCAGCGGCGCCGTCCCGCTCACGGCCACGCTGAAACCGGCCATCCCGCCCCAGGCCACGGTTTGATCGGACGGCTGGATGGTGATGGTTGGAGGTTGGCCCAGCGTCAGCACCGCATTGGAACTGGTCACCGACCCGAAACGGTTGGTCACGACCACCGCGTAGGTGCCCGTGTTGGCCGGCTGCACGTTGGTGATGGTCAGCGACGTGTTGGTGCCACCCGCCAGGTTGGTGCCGCCAAACTGCCACTGGTAGTGCAACGGCGGCGTGCCGCTAGCTTGGACGACGAATTGTGCATTGCTGCCCACGTCCACGGCTTGGTCGGTCGGCTGGGTGATGATGGTCGGCGGCGCCGCCGAGGCAACGTGCGCGAGACAAAACAACGAAAGGAGGAATCCCAAGAGCTGCCGGGAAAGAGAAGTTTTCATAACCCAGGCTCCGTCGATTTTGACGAAGATGAATTTACCCTACGCCCTTCCCGACAGAAAACAAGTTACAATTTCGCTCCGGTCTTCCTCAAATCCTGAATCATTTCGCAACCGTGACCCACCTGATCGCTTTGGACGCGTGGTCTTGGGAATCATTTACTTCGCGTCAATCAGGCCTTTTGGATAGCGGCTTTCACGCGTTCCGTCGTCATCGGCAACTGAAACAGCCGGGCGCCGGCGGCGTCATAAATGGCGTTGGCCATCAGCGCGCCCATCAGAATGATCGCCGGTTCGCCGCCGCCCTGCGGCGGAGTGTCGTTATTCTCCACCAGCACGGTCTCGATCTTCGGGACCCAGGAGAACCGCGGAATTTCGTAGGTGTCGTAGTTTGTGTCCAGGACCGCGCCGCCGTTGAAGCGGACTTCCTCGGTGAACGCGTAGCCCAGTCCCATCGTGATGCAGCCTTCCATCTGAATCTTCGCGCCCTCCGGGTTGATGATCACGCCCATGTCCTGGGCGCAGACGACGCGCTTGACCTGCACGGTGCCCTTGTCTTTGTTCACCGCCACTTCGGCGATGGCGGCCACGTAGGACCCGGCGTCCGTGCCGCACGCCACGCCGAAGCCGCGCCGGCTCGGGCCCTTGGCCGGTGTCCAGCCGAATTTTTCCGCCGCGGCCTTGAGCACGCGGATCATCCGGGCGTCGCTCAGGTTGTTCAACCGGAATTCCACCGGGTCGATCCCCGCGCCCGCGGCCATGATGTCAATCTGCGATTCACGGGCAAACGTGTTGGTGTTGTTGCCGGGCGCGCGCCAGGCGCCGGTGGCGAACGGGTGCGCGCTCGCCGGCCCGCCAAATCCGGAGCCCCGCGCGGCGGTGCGATGATTCGGCACGGTGTAGAACTGCTGCGCGCCGCGCTCGCCGGCAAAATAGACGTCGTAGTCCCAGAAGATCATCTTGCCGGCGGCATCCACGCCGGAATTGATCTTCACGATGGCCGCCGGCCGGAAAGAGTCGTAGAAAAATTCCTCAGCCCGGCTCCACATTACCTGGACCGGCTTGCCGGCGGCCTTGGCCAGGCGCGCCGCCTCGACCGCCTCGCGGTTGTTGGTTTTGCCGCCGAAGCCGCCCCCGACGAACGGCGCGATGACCCGGACCTTTTGCGCCGGGAAACCGATCGCCGTCGCAATCTCGTCGCGGGCGCCGAACGGATTCTGGGTCGAAGCCCAGACCGTCGCCTGGTCGCCCTCGATTTGCGCCAGGGCGGCATGGGGCTCCATCGGCGAATGGGCGACGTAACTGTTGAGATAGGTGCAGTCGAATTTTTTGGCCGCGTCCTTTTGCCCCGCCTCCAGATCGCCGCCAGTCTTCAACACGCGCGATTCAGGAGCCACCTTCAAAAGGTGGTCAAATACCGTTTTGTCGTTAAACGTTGCTTCCGGCACATCGAAGTCGGCCTTGATCTTCCCGAGCGCGTTTTCGGCGACATCAGGGAATTCGTGCAGCACGGCTACCAGATCGCCGTCTTGGACCACCTGGACGCCGGCCACGGCCTTCGCCGGTGCGGTGTCCACGCTCTTCAGTTTGGCCCCGTGCGCCGGCGGGCGCAGAATTTTCGCGTAGAGCATGCCCGGCACGCGGACGTCGGCGGCGTAATGCGCTTTGCCGGTCGCCTTGACCTCGCCGTCGCGGCGCGTGAGCGATTTGCCGGCGATCCTGTAGTCGGCCGGCTTCTTCAAGGCAGGCTTGGCCTGCAAATGGCGTTCGATTTTCTGGCCCTTCGCCAGTTGTCCATAGGTCAGGCGATGGTCCTTGTTTTCCTGATCGAAGATGATGCCGTCCCGGGCGGCGAGCTGCGATTGGGGGACCTTGAGTTGCTCGGCAGCCAGTTCCAGCAGGACCAGCTTGGCCTCGGCCGCGGCGGCGCATAAGGCCGGTCCGAAGATGCGGGTGGTCATGGAACCGAACGTGCCCATGTCCCACGGGCACAGGTCGGTGTCGCCCATCACGATGTCCACGGTGTCCAGCGGCGTGTCCAGCTCCTCCGCCAGCATTTGCGGCAGGGAGGTGATGGGGCCCTGGCCCATTTCAATCTTGCCGGTAAGGCACGTCACCCGGCCGTCTTCGCCGATGCGCAGGAAGGCGTTGAAGTCGGAGGGCAATCCGGGCCGGCCGCCGCGCGGGCGCCGCGCCTCCTCCTGGCCGAGCAGCACGTCGTTCAGCGCGACAAAAATGACGATGCCGCCGCCCACGCGCTTGAGAAAATCGCGCCGGTTGCTCGCGAAGAAATCCTCGTAGCTGTGGATATCCCGGAAATTGGCCGCCAGAAAATCGTTCGTGTTCATTGGGCTCCTTTCATTTCGGCGGCGGCCTGCCGGACAGCCTGGACGATGCGGACGTGGGCGCCGCAGCGGCAGAAATTCTGTTCCAGGCCCTGGCCGATCTGCTGGTCGGTCGGTGAGGGGTTGTACTTCAGCAGGCTGACGGCGGTGAGGATCATGCCTGGCGTGCAAAAGCCGCATTGCAGGCCGTCGTGTTCCATGAACGCCTTCTGGACCGGATGCAACCTGCCGTTCCGGGCCAGGCCCTCGATGGTCACCAACTCCTTGTTCTTCACGTCCTTGATTTTCAGCAGGCAGGAGCGCGTCGCCCGCTGGTTGAGCAGCACGGTGCAACTGCCGCAGTGGCCTTCGCCGCAACCGTACTTGGTCCCGGTCAATCCCAGGTCGGTGCGCAACACCCACAGCAGCGGGCGGTCGCCATCCACCTTCAATTGGACGAGCTGGTCGTTGAGTTTGAACGAAATGGTTTCAGTCATGCGAGCTCCTCCGGTTTAAGCGATGAATGCTCCGGTCCTTCCTTGGTGCGCGGATTCATGAGGTGTTCTTTACTCCAATCGGTGCGGCTGTCAAAGCGGAATTATTGACCGCCCGCTCGGATTTTTTTCACCGCGTCACCCGTCCGGATGAGCCCGCCGCGCACGACCTTCGCGTTGATGCCGCGCAGGTGCAGTTCCTGGCCCAGCGGCGAATTCACGAAGCGCAGCGCCTCCGGGCCGAAGCGCGCCATGAACTTTTTGCAGCCGTTGTGCGGCGGGCAGGTCACCTCGATCACCGCCGCGCCCACGGCCAGGCGCGTTCCCGGCGGCAGATTCGCCCCGCTCAAATCCAGGTCCACGAATAACTGGTCGCCGGCGAGACCCCAGCGTTCGCGGCTCCGCGCCATGACGGCGGCGGCGCGTGAGTTCATGAGCGTGATCTGCGTCTCGGGATCTGCCGCGCCGTCCGGCGTGCGGGTGCTGCCGCGCGCCTTCCAACTGTCGCCCACCAACCCCTCCACGAGGTCGAGCGTCGCTTCAGCCAGAGTTTCGCGCTCGTTGACTTGCGGCCGCCGCACGATCAACTCCAGTGCGCCGCCGTCCTTGGGCGAGCGCCGGATGAAATCCAGTCCCGCTTCCAGCTCAACCGCCGTGGCATGATTCGAGGCAATCATTTTGGTCCCCGGACAGTTAACCCGATTTCTACCGGCGCGCAACTCATGACCAGCCGCTGATTTTTTAACTTCGACCTGGATTTCAATCCCGACTAGATTTGCCGCCATGGCCGCCGACACCCAGCTCACGCCCATGATGACGCAGTATCGCCGCATCAAAGGCGAACTGCCCAAGGACGCGCTGCTGCTGTTCCGGCTCGGGGATTTTTACGAGATGTTTTTCGAGGACGCCCAGACCGGGGCGCAGATTCTCAACCTCGCCCTGACCGCCCGCAATGGGGTGCCCATGTGCGGCCTGCCGCATCATGCGGCCCACAGCTACATCGGCCGGCTGCTCAAGGCCGGCCGCAAGGTCGCCATTTGCGACCAACTCGAAGACGCCCGGCCCGGCAAGCTCGTCAAACGCGAGGTCACCCAGATCCTCAGTCCAGGCACGCATTTCGACGAGCGCATGCTCGTGGCTGAGCGCAACAATTTTCTCGCCGCAGTCCATCCGAGGGGAAACACGTTTGGCCTGGCGCTGGTGGACCTGACCACCGGCGATTTTCTGACGACGGAACTGGAATCCGATTCGGCCCTGCTGACCGAACTGGAGCGGCTGCGGCCGGCGGAGATCATTTATCCCAGCGAAGCCGAAGTTGTACGGAATTTGCTCGGCGGAAGGACGAAGCCGAATAAATCCGGGAAAACCGCCCTCACCCCGCCCCCCTCCCATCCGATGGGGGAGGGTGGCCGCAGGCCGGGTGAGGGTATCTTCGGCTGGATCCTGAATGCCTATGATGACTGGACCTTTGCATCGGAAACGGCCGTGTTTACTCTGCGCGATCATTTCCAGGTGGCATCGCTGGACGGGTTTGGGTTGAAGGACCGCCCGGCGGCCATCGGCGCCGCGGGCGCCGCGCTGCATTATCTTACGCAAAATCTGCGCCGCGACGTGAAGCATCTCACCCGGCTGTCGTTTTACCGCCGCAGCGATTATCTCGCGCTGGATTACACGACGCTGCGGCACCTGGAAATTCTGGAGCCGCTCCATCGCGATGCCCCGGCCAACGCCTCGCTCTACGGCACGGTCAACCGCACCGTCACGCCGATGGGCGCGCGGCTGCTGCGCAACTGGCTCTCGCAACCGCTCGCCGCGGTGGAGCCCATTCGCCGGCGGCAGGACGCAGTGCAGACCTTCATCGAAAACGCTTCCGGGCTGGATAATTTCCGGGCGCAACTGACCCAGGTGCGCGATCTCGAACGAACCCTGGGCCGGTTGAGCGCCGGCAGTGGCAACGCGCGCGACCTCATCGCCCTGCGCCTGGCGCTCGAACAGATCCCGGCGGTGAAAGGAATTCTCGCTTCGGTAGGGCCGAGCTGCCGCTCGGCCTTGTTGAAAGAAGGTTCTGAGGCTGCGCAGCAGCGCAGCCCTACCTTGATGGCCGAATTGGAATCTCAACTCGCTGAATCGCCCGACCTCGTCGCGTTGATCTCCCGCGCCGTCGTGGAGGACCCGCCGCTGGCGCTGAAGGAGGGCGGCATGATCCGCGACGGGTTCGACGCCGCGCTCGACGAGCTCCGCCAGGCCATGCGCGGCGGCAAGGATTGGATTGCCAAATTGCAGGCGGACGAAATCACGCGCACCGGCATCCCGTCGCTCAAGGTGCGCTTCAATTCCGTGTTCGGCTATTACATCGAGGTGACGAAAGCGAACCTCGAGAAGGTGCCGCAACACTACATTCGCAAGCAAACCATTGCCAACGGCGAGCGCTTCATCACGCCGGAGCTGAAGGAGATGGAAGGTAAAATTCTCGGGGCGGAGGAGCGCAGCGTGAAGCTGGAATACGAACTCTTCCAACGCGTGCGCGAGGAAGCGCTGGGCCAGATGACGAAAATCCAGCAGACCGCTACGGCCTTGGCACAATTGGACGCGTTGGCTTCGTTCGCCGAGACCGCGCGGCTGCACAACTATTGCCGCCCGCAGGTCGCGGACGAAGGCATCCTGCAAATCCGCGACGGCCGGCATCCGGTTTTGGAGCAGAGCCTGCAGGATGAGCGTTTCGTGCCGAATGATGCGGCCTTGGCGACCCTCACCCCGGCCCTCTCCCATCCGATGGGAGAGGGTGGCCAAAGGCCGGGTGCGGGTGCTGTTTTTCCCCAGATCGCGCTCATCACCGGGCCGAACATGGCGGGCAAGAGCACCTACATCCGCCAGGTGGCGCTCATCACGCTTTTGGCCCACACCGGTTCGTTCGTCCCGGCCGCGGAGGCGCGCATCGATCTCGTGGACCGCATCTTCACCCGCATCGGCGCCAGCGACGACCTCACGCGCGGGCAATCCACGTTCATGGTCGAGATGACGGAGACGGCGAACATCCTGAACAACGCCACCCCGCGCAGCCTGATCGTGCTGGACGAAATCGGGCGCGGCACGAGCACGTTCGACGGCCTCAGCCTGGCGTGGAGCATCGTCGAGCACCTGCACAACCAGGTCGGCGCCAAGACGCTGTTCGCCACACATTACCACGAGCTGACTGAGCTGGCGCTGCGCCTGCCGCGGCTGAAGAATTTCAACGTGGCCGTCCGCGAGTGGCGCGACTCGATTGTGTTCCTCCGCAAAATTGTCGAGGGCGGCACGGACAAGAGCTACGGCATCCACGTGGCGCGCCTGGCCGGTGTGCCGATGGAAGTCTTGGAGCGCGCCAAGGTGATTCTTGGCAACCTTGAAGAATCCGAGCTCACGCCCGAAGGCACGGTCCGCCAGCCCCGCCGCCAGCAGGACCGCGACAAGCTCAAGCAGCTGGCGCCACCGCCGCAGATGGATTTATTCGGTTAATCAACACAACCTATGATTCGCATCCTCTTCACGCTCCTCACCACCGCCCTCACCGCCTTCGCCGCCGATACTCAGCCACCGGCCGATCGGCTCATCTCCGCCGACGCGCAACAGGTCAAAGGCCCGCTCAACACCATGTTCAAAGCCTGCGTCGGCGCCGGCCGCGCCAATGAAGGGCTCCGCGCCGACTGGCAGCGCCAGCTCACCTGTGTCCAAAAGGAGTGCGGCTTCACGTACCTGCGCATGCACGGTCTGCTTTGCGACGACATGGGTGTTTATCGCGAGGACAAGAATGGGAAACCCGAATACAACTGGCAATACATCGACGAGGTCTATGACTTCCTCGAGCACATTCACATGAAGCCATTCGTCGAATTGGGCTTCTGCCCCAGCGCTCTCGCCAGCGGTAACAGGACCATCTTCTGGTGGAAGGGGAATGTCACGAAGCCGAACGATCTGAAGAAGTGGGAGGATTTCATCCGCGCGCTGGTCGCCCACTTCACGGAGCGTTACGGCGAGGCGGAGGTGCGCACGTGGTATTTCGAAGTCTGGAACGAGCCCAACTTGAGCGGGTTCTTTGCCGGCACGCAGCAGGATTACTTCGACCTCTACGCCATCACCGCGCGCGCCATCAAGAGCGTCTCGCCGGCTTACCGCGTCGGCGGCCCCGCCACCGCGGGCTGCGCGTGGGTGCCCGAATTCATTAATTTTTGCGCCAGCAACCACCTGCCCGTGGACTTCATCTCCACCCACGATTACTGCGTTGAAAGCGGCCACTTGGATGAGACCGGCACTGCCGGGACCGTCTTTTCGCACAATCCCCGCGGCATCTACGGCAACGTCCTGCGCATCCGTGAGCAGATTACCCAATCGCCCATGCCGAATCTCGAATTTCACCTCACCGAATGGAGCACCTCCTACACGCCGTCCGACCCCATCCACGACAGCTATCACAGCGCGTCGTTCATTCTCGACAAAGTCAAAAACGCCGGGGTTGCCGCCAATTCCATGTCGTACTGGGTGTTCACCGACATCTTTGAGGAAGCCGGTCCGCGGTTCACACCGTTCCATGGAGGTTTCGGGTTGCTGAATTACCAGGACATCCGCAAGCCGGCGTTCTTCGCGTACCAATTCCTGAACCGCTTGGGCCCGACCGAGCTTCAATCTGCGGATCCGGCCTCGTATGTCTGCATTGACCCGGCCGGCAACTTCCAGGCGCTGCTCTGGGATTTCACCATCACCAACCCGGGGCAATCGGAGATCAACCAGATCTTCTACAAACGCGATCTGCCTGCTACGCCCAAAGGCAAGGCGAAGATTCACCTCGGCCACGTGCCGCCCGGCCGTTACTTGCTTTCACTGTACCAGGTCGGCTACCGGGTGAACGACGCGTACGATGTCTATAAAGACCTCGGTTCACCCGCGCAACTCACGCGCGCCCAGGTCGAGCAGATCAACGCCGCCAGCAGCGGCAAGCCCATCGAGCAAACCACGGTCACCATCCCCGCCGACGGCACCTTTGATCGCGAACTGCCCCTGCGCGAGAACGACGTCTTTCTCCTCACGCTGAACAAGCAGTGACACGGCCGGCAGATGGATTTGTTTGGGAAGAACCTATGCCAACAACGACTCGACATGACGTAGCCAGCCATTACGGCGGGTGGCTGGTGCTGACCATCGCAAACATTGATCCGCCCTTTAAGATTCAAGGCTACGTATACGTCTTTGATATCGTCGAAAAAAAACAAGTATGTGAATTCCCCGTCCGGCATAAAGGGCCCGGTTATGGAACGCGCTTGGCGCTATCACATGACGAAAAAATGTGTTTTGTCGGGTGCTATGACGCTTATGGTATTGCGGGATACGCGATTCCCGACGGCAAGGAAGTTTGGCGACGCAAAGATCTAAAATCGGTGCAAAGTGTGCACGCGTTGGCGGCCTATGATTTGGTTTTCTGCGGGCGCGAAACAGGAGCTGCACACCTTCTTCATGCACGAACCGGCGAAACCGCTGAGAAGCTCAACGGGGTTAAAGATATTTACGGAAGTCCTTTTGATAAATCGGTTATTGTTGATGGACGGTCATTGGAATTCCACCGCCCGTTTGGAGTAAAAAAGGCGACGATCAAACGCGCCGGAAGAGTTCTGCGCCAGTGCTCGTTCTCTCGAACGGAAGTGATTGTCAGCGAGTCTGGGGCGTTACGCTGTTTTGATCTGGAGTCGCAGGAGTTGCTTTGGACGCACATCGTTCCAGAAGGAGCAAACTACGTCAGGTTTCAATCCCTTCCGGACCAACAATGTTTTGTGTCCGTGAACGCGAAGGGCAATCCGAATTCGACGATTGATTATCTGGCCGCTAGGAAGTGGAATATTGTTCGGGCGGTCAGGCTGCCAGACGAGGGTTACGCCGAGTTCTGTCTCAATGGAACCGCGTTATTCCGTGGCAACCTTTGCCTTTTTTCTGCTGAAACCGGCCAGCAGCTACATGATTTCACAACGGAAGCGATACTTAAGCGCGATCCGCGTTACCAGCACGAATTGCTTGTGTCGCTGGTTCAGAAATTTAGTGCTCCCCAAGAACTGGAGAAATACATGAAATCGGAGGGGTTCGCGGCAGAACGGATCCGGAAAGCGTTGTTTCTGTTGACGACGCCAAACAAGGGCCGCGGCGGATAAACCGAACGCCTCACAATTCAAAAAATAGAGACAGACTGGAAGCCAGTCCTGCGTTATTTATTCCTGCCAGACCGTGACGCCCGCCGTGGGCACGTCGGCTGAACCGATGAGCACCTTGGCCTTCTTCGGGATAGGGGCGCGCTGGTTCTTCTCGGTGAAGTTGGTCGCCACCCAGAAGCCGTCGCGCCAGTCCACCAGGAAGCCGTCGGCGAAATTTTCCACCGGCACGCCGGCTTGTTTAAAAACATCGCGGATGAGCTGCGCCTCCAGGCCGCCGCCCTGCGAGTCCACGCCGATATAAGTGACTGTGCCTTTGCCGAGCTTGCGGGTCACTGCCGCCGGCTTGCCGGCATAGAATTGATCCGTGTAGCTCGCGGTCACCGTCGTGCCGGCGCCCGGTTCCAGGACTTCGCCCCAGCTCACCCAATCGTACGTTTCCTTGCCAGCCTTCACTTTCCCGACGTTTGGCGCGGGCAGGGTGTCGTAGAATTTTATCTTCGCCCCGATCAAATCGAGGATGGGCATGGCCCACGGGCCTTCCCAGAGGTGTCCGCGGCGGTCCTTCTGGCCGGTGCGGCAGGTGAGAATCAGGTGGCCGCCCTGCTCGGCGTAATTCTTCCAGCGTTGCACGAGCTTTTCATCCACCAACTGGCAGGCGGGCACCACCAGAAACGGGTACGAGTTGAAATCGTTGTCCTCGGTGATGACGTCCACGGGGCAGCCGAGCCGCTTGAGCGCGCGATAGGATTTCAGGACGTGGCCCATCGTGTCCCAGCGGACGGTTTGTTTGTGGTCGTCAATGTCCCAGCGGCTTTCGACATTGTAGAGCAGGGCGGCGCGGCGGGCGGCGTAGGCGGCGGGCATCTTCGAATCCGGCTTGAGATTCTTCCGCAGGAGGGCGATTTCCTGCGCGGCCTGCGAATATTGCTCGCCGCCGGTGGTGGGCGTGACGCCGTCGGTGCCGACCAGGCCGTAATGATATTGCTCGGCGCCGAAGAGCGGCTCGCGGTAGCGGTAGGTGCACACGATTTTCGCATCGGCCGCGAACGCGCGCATGATCCAGAGGTGGACGGCGCCCGGGTACGGCTGCGGGTTCACGTCGCCCCAGTTGACCTGGCCGGGCTGCAATTCCATCAGGCCTTCGTAGCCATTGATGCTCCGGTGGAAATCATGGGAGAAGGACATCTCCGCCGCGCTGCCGAGGCGGAAGCCGAGCGGCCCTTCGTTCAAATTGCCGTGCGCCGGGTAATGCGTCCAGGTGATGATGTCAAAATCGTTGCCGAGCAGCGCCGGGTTCACCCCGCCGAACAGGTGCATGAAGTTGCTGGTGATCCACTGGCGTTTGCCGCAGTACTTGCGCAGGATGCCGGCCTGGAACCGCAGATAATCCGCCGCCTCGTCGGCAAACCAGCGTTGCGCATCCAGGAGCGCGTGCTCGTTGACCTGGGCGACCAGCTCCTTGGAATTGGGAATCCGGATCTGATTGAAGTTCTGGTAAACCTGCGACCAGAAGGCGGTGCCCCAGGCGTCATTCAGCTTGTCGATCGTGCCGTATTTGTTCTTGAGCCAGACCCGGAACTTGACCTGGCAGTAGTCGCAGTAGCACGGTTCCTTGCCGTAGTGGCTGAGCTCGTTGTCGAGCTGCCAGCCCCAGACGCGCGGGTCATTGCCGTACCGCTTGCCGAGTTCCTCGGTGATTTTGCCGACGTACTCGCGATAGACATCGGTGCTCCAACAAGCCTGCTGCCGCGTGCCATGAAGCATCCGCCGGCCGGCGGCGTCCACCATGCAGACTTCCGGGTGCGTCTGCGTCAGCCACACCGGCGGCGTCGGGCTGGGCGTGCAGAGCACGACCTTGAGTCCCTGATCGGCGCAGAGCTGGATGTTGCGGTCGAGCCACCCGAAATCGAACTGGCCCTCGGCGGGCTCAAGGAACGCCCAGGCGAATTCGCCCATGTGGACGAATTCCAAATTGAGCTTTTTGATGTTGACGATGTCGCGGGCCCACTGGTTCGATGGCCAGGCTTCCGGATAATAATAGACACCGATCTGCATGAGGTCGGCCGGTGGAAAGAGCGGGGCGTCGGCGGCCGGGAGTTGGCCGAGGGGCAATATCATCGAGGCGGCGACGAGGATTGAGGTTTTCATGGAGTCAGATGCTTGACCGTTTTGTAGCCGGAAGCGGCCAATTTGGACAGAACAAAAACAGGACGGAACGGGTCGCGCGCATATGCTCGCTCCACCGGATTCGACCGGGCGGTTTGTGATGGAAGTTGAACGAGGAGCAGGTTAGATTTCTCCAATAGTTATTATGAAGACAAGCACCATAGGCAGGTGGACCATCGTGGGAGCGGCGGTATGGGCGCTCGCGGGACCACCCCGGGCAGCGGCCGATGACGCTGGCGCGGCCGAACTGCCGCATAAATCGTACACGGGTAAGATAGCAGCCGTTAACGCCAAGGACCGGGTCCTTGAACTGGAGGGGGTCTTTGTGCGCAAGCAGTTCAATTTGGGCGACAACTGCCTTTTCACCAAGGAGGATAAGAGCGCCGGCACGATCAACGATTTGCGTCCGGGCCAGCGGGTCACCGTGGCGTATCAGGAGTCCCACGGCGTGCGCGTGGCGGACCGCGTCCTGCAGCTGCCGCTGGTGTATGAAGGGACGGTGAAAACCTGCGACCCGGCTGGACGCACTCTGACGCTGCGCGTCCGGGGCATGGACCGGTCGTTTCAAATTGCTGACGGCTGCAAGGTGCTGCTCCGGGATGACCAGTCAGGCGCCTTGGCCGACATCCAGACCGGCAATTACGTCACGGTGACCTATGAAACTCCGAAAGACAAACCGACGGCATGGAAGATCATGCAAACAAGTGAGTCGTTTACCGGCACGCTGACCGCGATTGACCTTGAGGCGAAGACCCTGAAGGCCAAGGCCGGGTTTGAAACGAAGGCATTCACCCTGGGCGACCACTGCGCCATGGTTGTCAACGGCAAGATAGGCGGCCAACTGGCCGATTTCAAACCGAACGACAAACTGGTCATCAGCTACGACGAAATCAATGGCGTCAACGTGGCCAATCGCATTGCCCCGGCGGGCACGCCGCAACCCACCGAAGCCGGCGGGAGCAAGCCGTGATCCCGGTTTGCGGTTGCCGACCGGCGGCCAGGATGCGAATTCAGCATCCGGCTACTACGGCAACTTGTGCTGGGGAATGGAGCAGGTGGGAGCATTGCTGACGGCGCCAATGGTGTAACTGCCGCCGGCGGGACAAGTCGGGAAAACCCCGTTCTTGAAAAACGGAGTAAGGTCCTGGGCCTTGGGGACATCTCCGGGTTGCTTGGAGCCTTCAAGGGCCCATTCCTGCTTGGCGGCGTCAATTTGCCGCAGGTGGTTGATGCACGCGTTGGTTTGGGCCACCTGGCGCGCCTTGACAAAGTTGGGAATGGCGATGGCCAGCATCAGCGGCAGCACGAACACGGCCCAAGCGATGCCCAGGTACCCCATGATCAACCCCGCAATGGCCAGACCCCGCCCTTCAAGAGTCCCGCCGGAATGATTTATGCGGGACAGGGCCTTGTGGCCGCAAATCACGCCGGGGATCGCGCTCAAAATGGAAAAACAGGTCAGGCTGAGAATGCCCAGCACCAGGCTCCAGATGGCCAGGCCGGAAGTTTTGGCGGGAGGAGGATTACCGGTGAGAGGAGGTATCGATTCGTTCATAAGTGTTTGGTTTCCCAGTTTAAACGCCTTCGACCGGGCCAAAATGAGTCGCCGGGTCCAAATGTCAAATCATAAAAATTCAACAAAGGAACTGTGCCGGCGAACGAGGTATGCTAAAACTTCGCAGGTTATGGCTGACTCTGTCATTCCCGACGCGCTTCGAAAATTTGAAATCCCCGGACGCGTCACGTTTGCCGGCGGCAAGGGCGGCCTGCCCAAAATCAACGTCACCACCCCGCGCAGCACGGCGGAGATTTATCTGCACGGCGCTCACGTGACGCATTTCCAGAAGACCGGCGAGCCGCCGCTCTTGTTCCTGAGCGCGCGCAGCCGGTTCGCGCCCGGGCAACCCATCCGTGGCGGCGTGCCCATTTGTTTCCCGTGGTTCGGTTCACGCGCTGACGCCGGCGTTCACGGATTCGCACGGATTACCGAATGGAAAGTCGAGGCCGCCGCCGCCCTCGCCGAGGAGGGGGTGACGCTGCGCTTTCACCTGCCGCGGACCGACGCCGGCGCCGCCTGGCCGCCGTGCGACACCGAATTGGCCGTCACCATCACGGACCGATTGACCATGGAATTGATCACCACCAACCGGTCGCCGGACCGGCGGTTGGAATTCGAGAACTGCCTGCATACCTATTTTGCGGTGGGCGACATCGACGCCGTTTCCCTCAGCGGGCTGGAGGCAAAACCGTTCGACGACTTCGCCCGCGGGGCCAATGGTGTTCGGAGAAACGGCGACCCTTCGCCGTTACTCGTCACCCAGGAAACCAACCGCGTCTATTTTGACCATGCCGGCATGGTGGAAATCCGCGATGATGCGCTCCGGCGAGTCATCTCGGTCCAGAAGTTCAATTCCCGGTCCACCGTGGTCTGGAATCCATGGACGACGCAGAAGCTGCCGGACGATTTCGACCCGGCGGAGCACCGGCGGATGGTCTGCGTCGAATCGGGGAACGTGAAGCAGGACAAACTTGCGCTCCCGCCCGGCCAGACGACCACCCTGAAGGTCGTTTTGAGCAGCCGGCCGTTATGACCCGATGATATCCGTCATTGACCATCAGCCCGCTGGATCAGGCATTGACCTGGTCGCACAGGTGGAGGTGATTTTTTCGCCGACGGGATTGCTGTCGCGCGCGAAAAATTTCGAGTACCGCCCGCAACAGCAGCAGATGGCCGTGGCGGTGGCCCGCGCGCTGCAGAATCGCGAACATCTGGCGGTCGAGGCCGGCACCGGCGTCGGCAAATCGCTCGCCTACCTCATTCCGGCCATCCTGTTCGCGGTGGCGAATCGGAAGAAAGCCATCGTCTCCACCCACACCATCAATTTGCAGGAACAGCTCACTGAAAAAGATCTGCCGATGCTGGCCGGCGTGCTCGGCGCGCTGCCGGAACCGGTGAAGTTCAGTTTCTCCATGCTCAAGGGCCGGGCGAACTATCTCTGCACCCGGCGGCTTCAGAAGGCAATGCAGCAATCAGGCAACCTCTTCACTTCGTCCGAAACCGAGGAATTGCACCGCATTCACGAATGGTCGAAAAAAACCCGGGACGGCAGCCTGTCGGATTTCGATGTTGAGCCCGACCCCAAAGTCTGGGCGCAGGTCTGCTCGGAGCGCGGACTCTGTTCGCCCAAGGTCTGCGGTTTCCCGTCCGACTTCGCCAAGGACCACGGCGTCTGTTTCTTCCAGCGGGCGCGGAACCGGTTCCTCTCGTCCGACGTGCTGGTATTGAATCACACTTTGTTTTTCACGTTGCTCGGCGGCATCGACGAGGAACAGGAAGGCGGCATCCTGTTCAAAAACGACTTTGTCATTTTTGACGAGGCGCACCAGATGGAGCAGGTCGCCTCCAAACACATCGGATTGAGCGTGTCGAGCGGACAGGTGCGGTACGCGTTGAATCGGCTCTGGAATCCGCGCACCGAAAAGGGCCTGCTCGCCACGTTGCGCAAGGGCGCGGCGGTGAACCTGGTGGCGGACCTGCTCGAAGCGGCGGACAAGTTCTTTGAAAACGTCGAGGCTACGTGCGAGGGAATCGCCCGCTCCGCCAAAGCAGACCGGTTCGGGTCGGCGGAGTCGCCTTCGGCCCGGAAATGGACCGAACTGCGCATCCGCCGCGCTGAACTGGTGCCGGACAATCTCACCCTGCCCATCCAGCGCCTGCGCGAAGCGGTCAGCGATCTGATCAAGTTGAGCGAGGACAAAGACATCGGTCAGGAACTGGTCGAATGCAACCGGCGGCTGGCCGAGTTGCGCGACGAGGTGAAGGCGTTCCTGGAACAGGGCGCGCCGGAACATGTGTACTGGGTCGAGCGCGGCGGCAAAGCGCAAAAGAATCTCGCCTTGAACGCCGCG
>DATJOW010000083.1:0-7890 GCA_035506715.1 Candidatus Acidiferrum sp.
TCGAGCGAGCCGGTGAAGGCATCCATGGAAACGTAAATCGCCTGATACTCGCCGCCGGCGTCTTCCAGTTCCAGGCAGTAAGCGACCCGGTCGAACGCGCCGTGAATCCCGCTGCGATTGTCCGTTTGCCAATGAATGTCCGGGCCGAGCCGGTTCAGATCGAGTTCATAGACGAGCTGGTAATCTTTCGCTTCGGCCACAAATCGTTTGAGAAAGTCGCGCTGAGGCGGCGTGCCGGCCCGAAAGGCTCCCGCCGGCAGGCCCGCCGCGTTCATCAGGTTGGGCGTGGCGGACTGGCTCCAGGCAAAGCGCATGGCGACCGGATGGGTCACCTCCGGCGCGGACAACACGACGGCGGCGCCGGCGATTTGCGCCGTCGCCTTGGCGAAACCGCCTTCGTCGGCATCGATGATTTCGAAGTCGCCGGGCGGCTGGCCGTCGCGGGTGACCAATCCGCCGTCCGCGTTGTCAAAATTCACGCGCAGTTTATTGCCTTCCACCGCGAGACTTTTGAAAGTCGGCCCGCTGCACGTCACATTGGTTTTGCCGTACGTTTTGGCCAGGGCCAGCAGGGCCAGTCGCCGGCCGACGTCCTGTTTGTTTTTCGGATGAATGTCGGTGAGGTTGCCGATGTCGTTGATCACGGCCATGCCGGCGTGGGGAATTTCCCCCGCGGCGGCGGCCTGGGCCTCCCACAGTTCCGGCAGCGCATCCGGGTGGTCGCCGTAGTTGAAGGGCGCGATTTGCACAAAGTAAAACGGAAAATCGGGCTCGTTCCAAACGGTCCGCCAGCCTTGCACGAGCGCTTTCATCCGCTCGGCGTAAAGCATGCCTTCGCCGACATTGGCTTCGCCCTGATACCAGATGGCGCCGCGGATGGCGAACGGATGGAGGGGAAAAATCATGCCGTTGTACAAAGCGGTCGCGTTCTGCACATCGTGCGGAGGCAATAACTCGGGGGGATAAGCCGGCATCGGCAGGACGAGTGTCTGGTTGGTGAGCGCGCGGCGCGCGGACTCCAGCCACGCGGCGGTTTCGTCGAGAAAACGGCCGAGGCGTTGCTGGTGCGCGGCGGTTTGGGGATCACCGAGTTCGATCTGGTCATAATCCTTTTTCAGCGCGGGCACGGCGGCGAAACCTTCCGGCGCGGTCCACGATTCAATGCGCGTTCCGCCCCAGTCCGGTTCAATCAGCCCCACCGGCACGCCAAGCTGCCGGCGAAGTTCGCGCCCGAAGAAATAAGCCGTTGCGGAAAAGCCGCTCCAGCCGCCTGCGGCAATGCTTTGGGGAGAACAGACCTTCCAGTTTCCCGCGAAGTTGGTCTGCGGTTGCGGGGTCCAGCGATTTTCGACCATCAGCAGGCGGAGGCTCGGATCGCCGGCCTGCGCGATTTCCCCGGCGCCGTTCTGGACCTGGCCGACGCCCATTTCCATGTTCGATTGCCCCGAACAGAGCCACACTTCGCCAATTAACACATCCCGAATCACGCGCTGGGTCGAGCCGTTGATGGTCAAGTCCTGGGGCGAGGCGTTGGCGGGTTGCGGGGCGAGGTTCACCCGCCATCGGCCGTCGTCGCCGGCGGTCGTGGAATAAGTCCGGCCGGCGAAGGCCACGATGATTTTAGAGCCGGGCGTGTCCCAACCCCAGATGGGATTGGACATTTGTTGCTGCAAAACCATGTGATCGGCGATGACGCTGGGGAGCGAGAGTTCTGCGTGAATCGTGGAAGCCAGCAGCAGCCCCGCCAGCGCGAGGCCAAAGCGCTGCCGCGCCATCACGGCTTCGCGAAATTTCGTGATTCTGGAGATGGATGTAGCCGGGGCCATCGCGGGCGCGGTTTTTGTTTTCGGATTCATCGTCAGGAGAGTAACAAGAACTCCCCGGCCGGCCACGAAATTAGTGACGCTACGTCCCGGTTCGGAGCGCTTCCGGGGCCGCCCCCCAGCCGGTCATGACCTGTGGTGAAGAGGTCGCTCCGGTTGGCCGGCTTTTAACCGTCCCGGGCGTTTTTGAGATTTTTCGAAACTGAAACTTTTTCACAGCGCGGATGCAACGGCAAAAAATCGGTGAATAATTTGGCCGGACGAAACACCGCCATCGTTGATTTCATTGGCGTCTGTTTGGCGTCTGCGGATTTTTTGCCGGCGTTTTCCGGTGAACAAACTGTGCATATCAATTCGTTGTCGAATCGGCGTTTTTCGTTATGATGTTCGCAGTTCATTGAAAGAACGAAGCGGGCAGTAAAGATCGAAAGGTTCAATTGTCCGTTTCAGGATAATCCCGGGTGACCGGGGAAAAGTCGGGTCAGGCTGGTTGGCCCGGCTCCTCTGCCACCGGACCGCAAGGTTCGGCCAGGAGGCGGAATTCACCAGTTCCTCTGGCACGTTCGCGCGTGCCATACGCGAATGAGGGACTTGGCGGCGAGGAGCAATGAGAAGCTGCTCCGCGTCGAGTCAAGTAGTCCAGGCCGGTTTCGGGCCTGGGCGAATCGCAGTTACCCAGAGGGTATCCGGTTGTTACTGCGCATCAGCACGATGCGAACGGCTCCGGCGGATTCATAAAAAACATGAGGCCGCCGACAAAAAACCGCCGAAAGGCGGACAAAAAGAGCGGGCGCATCGGGAAGGACACGCGAACTCGGCAGGTTCCGTGAAAACCTTCCAGGCGCCGGCGATGTTAAAAACGATGTCGCTGGGCTGTGAGCGAAAAGCAACCTGAGAGTGAAGAGGCGAGACCCGTGGCCGCGGGCGAACGCGCCGTCAAAAGCGGCGGCTGACCCGGGGCTAAATGGTGGAGACGCGAAGAGCAAATCACAGACGTGTCTTCATCTGGTTTGCCGGCTGGTGGCGCAACCATCAGTTGAGCAGGCTGAAAAGCCTCACTCGAAATCCAGCGGCCGCAAGGCGCTGGACGGCCCTGCCACGAGGCCGAAGACTCCGCTTGCCGTGGAGAATGGCGTCGGGAAGCCGGCAGCCCCCGAAAGGGGAGCGCCAAATGTCGGCCCGGGAAAGAGAGCCTGGCAAACTCCCATCCCCCATTTGTCCCTGTTCGGCCGCAAGGCCGGGCAGGGACTTATGATTTTTGGGCTTGGGAACCTCGAACAGTCAACATCGAACGCGGAACGCCGAGGGTCCACCGGTCCCGGCGCGATGGCCAAATCGTCCTCGTCCTCTTCCCCGTTCTCGCCATTGGAAACTCCAAGATTTGAGCAGGAGCATGAGGATGAGGAGGAGGAAAACACGAAAGATTCCGCTTGCGCTCCGCTCCGACTCGTCACAATCTGGACTTACAAAAACAATTAAACAAATTCCAAGAGGATGGTTATGGGACGCATTTACAATAATATTCTCGAAACGGTCGGACGCACGCCGCTGGTCAAGTTGAACAAGGTCGCCGCCGGCCTGCCCGCCACCATTTTGCTCAAGTGCGAATTTTTCAATCCGCTGGGCAGCGTCAAGGACCGCATCGGCACGGCCATGATTGAAGATGCCGAGAAACGCGGCATTCTCAAGAAGGACACGGTGATCATCGAGCCCACCAGCGGCAACACCGGCATCGCCCTGGCGTTCGTGGCGGCGGCGAAAGGCTACAAGTTGATCCTCACCATGCCCGAGACGATGTCGCTGGAACGGCGTACGCTGCTGGCCATGCTCGGGGCGAAACTGGTCCTGACTCCCGGCGCCGAGGGCATCAAAGGCTCGATCGCCCGCGCGGAACAAATCGCCAAGGAAACGCCAAATTCCTGGATCCCGCAGCAGTTCATCAATCCGGCCAATCCCGAAATCCACCGGAAAACCACCGCCGAGGAAATCTGGTCGGACACGGACGGCAAGGTGGATATTCTGATTTCGGCGGTCGGGACGGGCGGCACCATCACGGGCTGCGTGGAGGTGATCAAGCCGCGCCGGCCTTCGTTCCAGGCGATTGCCGTCGAACCCAAAGATTCACCGGTCATTTCCCAGACGCTGGCCGGCCAGCCGCTCAAACCGGGCCCCCATAAAATCCAGGGCACGGGTGCCGGGTTTGTTCCGGTCAATCTCCATTTGAAGGACAGCCACGGCAACCCGCAAATTGTGGAATGTATTACCATCAGCAATGACGACGCCTTTGCCATGGCGCGGCGGCTGGCGAAGGAGGAGGGGATTTTGGTGGGGATTTCCACCGGCGCGAACGTGGTGGCGGCGATCGAGGTGGCCAAACGGCCGGAGAACAAGGGCAAAATGATTGTTACCATTGCCTGTTCGACCGGCGAGCGTTATCTAAGCACGCCCTTGGCCGCTGAAGCGAAGGCGGAAGTGGGCGGATAAAGCGGAACGGAAGGCCCGGGCCACGGAAGGACAAGGCGAATCCGGATTATTCCGAGGATTCCCCGGCATCACTTTTTTTAAAATAAATGTTGCATCCGGCGAATTTGCCCGTAATTTTGGGATGTCGAAGGTTTTAAGGACCCTGCCTTAGCGGGGTTGCTTCCCAAGATTCAACAATTCAAAAATGGTTTCGGGATAATTCCTGCCTTCGAGCACACAACATATGAGCAGTTCTGACAGCAACAACAACAACGACGATAAGACGTCCAATTACGGGTCGGGCTACCTGGAAATTTCCGAAAAGGGTTTCGGCTTCCTCCGCACCGTCGCGAACCATTTCCATCCCAAGCCCACCGACATTTTTGTGACGCCCGACACCATCCGGCGCAGTTTTCTGCGCGAGGGCAGCCACATCGAAGGGCCCACCCAGCCGCCGCACCGCGGGACCAGCCCGCAGCTCAAAACGGTCGAGAAGGTCAACGACATGCCGTTCGACGACTACGTCAAGGCCGTCCGCTTTGAAAACCTCACGACCATTGACCCGATTGAAAAATTCAAGCTCGAGACCAATCCGGATCTGATCGAAACCCGCGTCATTGACCTTGTGACTCCCATCGGCAAGGGCACGCGCGGACTGATCGTGTCCCCGCCGCGCAGCGGCAAAACCACCATCCTCAAGCAGATTTGCAATGCCGTCACCGCGAACCATCCCGACGTGCACGCGCTGGTCCTGCTCATTGACGAACGGCCGGAGGAAGTCACCGACTTCCAGCGCTCGGTCAAGGCCGAGGTCGTGGCGTCCTCGAACGACCAGGACCTGGAAACCCACGTCCGGCTGTCGCGCTTCATGATCGAGCGTTGCCGGCGCATGGTGGAATCCGGCAAGGACGTATTTGTGCTGATGGATTCGCTCACGCGCATCGCCCGCGCCTACAACAGCGTGCACGGCGGGAGCGGGCGGACGATGACCGGCGGCGTGGACGCGCGCGCGCTGGAAATCCCGCGCAAGATGTTCGCCTCGGCCCGCAAGATCGAGAACGGCGGCTCGCTGACCATCCTGGCCACGGCCCTCATCGACACCGGGTCGCGCATGGATGAGTTGATTTTCCAGGAGTTCAAGGGCACCGGCAACATGGAACTGATTCTCGACCGCAAGCTGTCTGACCGGCGGCTGTTCCCGGCGATTGACATTCCCAAGAGCGGCACGCGCAAGGAAGAGAAGCTTTTTCCGGCGAAACAAATCGAGGCCGTCCGCAAATTGCGCCGGATGATGGTGGACCTGAATCCCATCGAAGCGATGGAAACGCTCACCGCCGCGCTCAAGAAGCACAAGACCAACGACGAACTGCTCGCCAAGCTCGAAAAGGGCAGTTGAGCCGGAACGCGAGCGGGCGTTCGCAACCGGCATGTTCTCATTTCTCAAAAAGCGACGCCGCGACCGGATGCGCAACCGGCCATTTCCCGCCGCCTGGCAGGAGATTCTCTCAAAGCGTTATTCTGTTTATTCGCGGCTGCCGCCGCCGGCCCGCCGTGAACTGGAAGGGCTCATCCAGGTTTTTCTGGACGAGAAGCAGTTCGAAGGCTGTGGTGGGCAGGAAATCACCGACGAAGTCCGGGTGCTGATCGCGGCCCAGGCCTGCCTGTTGTTGCTGCATCGGGACACCGACCTTTATCCCGGCCTGAAAACGGTCCTGGTTTATCCTTCGACGTATGTTGCCAAAACCCGTTGGCGCGAGGACCAGGAAATTACCGACCGCCAAAGTCGGGCGCGCCTGGGCGAATCGTGGTCACACGGCGCCGTGGTGTTGGCGTGGGACGCGACCCTCGCCGGCGCGGCGGACCCCGCGGACGGTCAAAATGTCGTGCTCCACGAATTTGCACACCAACTCGACCAGGAAAACGGACCGGCGGATGGTGTTCCTCCCCTGGGCGGCAGCGGCTTCCGGGAACGATTCGGTCGTTACACAGCCTGGGCCAGAATATTGGGCGGCGAATTCCGACAGTTGAATTCGGCGCTGGAACAAGATCTGGAAACCGTGCTCCGTGATTACGGCGCCAGCAATCCGGCCGAGTTCTTTGCCGTGGCCACGGAGTGCTTTTTTGAGAAGCCCGGTCCTTTAAAAGAGCGACATCCCGCCTTGTATGCTCAATTGCAGGCATTCTACCGGCAGGACCCGTTGCTCTATCGGCCGACACGCCCTGCAGATAAATGACTGTTCTGCATAAACCAAAGCCCGGTTCTGGCGCGAGGGCCACAGGCCCACTGCATTCGCGTCCGCCGCTGGAGCGGATGCTGCGCATTCATCAGGCCCTGGCGGCCGGACAATTCCCAAACGCTTCGTCACTGGCCCGCGACATCGAGGTGGCCACCAAAACGATCCACCGCGACATCGAATTCATGCGGGACCGGCTAGGCCTGCCGATCGAATATAATTCCGCAAAGAACGGCTACGCCTATACCGAGGAGGTCAGCGCGTTCCCGAACCTCCAGATCACCGAGGGCGAACTGTTCGCGCTGATCGTGGCCGAAAAGGCGCTCCAGCAATACCGCGGCACGAATTTCGAGAAGCCGCTCCTCAGCGCGATCAAGAAAATGGAGCAGTCGCTGCCCGACACGATTTCGCTGAACCTGGCCGAGGTCGAGCAGACAATTTCCTTCCGCACCCGGGCCGAGCCGATTCTAAACCTCGAAATTTTCGATGCGTTGGCCAAAGCCGCCGCGCGCCGGCAGCAGATCGAGCTGACCTATCGCAAACCGGGCCAGCCGGAACCGGAGAAACGCGTTGTGGACCCGTATCACCTGGCCAACATCAACGGTGAATGGTACCTGTTCGCTTACGATCACGCGCGGAAGGACATCCGCACCTTTGTCCCGGCGCGCATGCAGTCGGTGAAGCCAACCGGCAAGTCCTTCGACCGTCCGCAAAAATTTTCGCTCGAACAGCGCCTGCGCGACAGCTTTGGGGTCGTTTCCGGTGAAGGCAAATACGAAGTGGTCATCCGGTTCAACGCGCACGCGGCTGATTACATCCGGGAAAAGAAATGGCACGAATCGCAGCAGCTCCGCGAATTGAAGGGCGGGGGGGTGGAACTCAAATTGAAGCTGTCCAGCCTGCGGGAAATCGAGCGCTGGGTTTTGAGCTGGGGCGGCGACGCGAGAGTTGTGAAGCCGCGGGAACTGGCGGCAGCCGTCCGGGAGGCCGCGCGCCGGATGCTTCATCCGGTTCAGGCATAGATACTTATTCGATAGATTAAGAAATCTATTGAATTACTTCCGAAGGATTGCTATAACCGCGGCAGACCGAGCCGTACGGCTTGGGTGGTCTGTTAACCCATGAATCTTCAAAGGAGTGTGTCATGAGAACATGCATTCGGTGTGTCTTCGGCCTGTGGTTTCTGTTCACGCTGTGCAGCCTGCAACTCTCAACCGCCCGCGCCCAAGGCACGGCGTTCACCTACCAGGGCCGGTTGAACGACGGCGCCAGTCCGGCCTCGGGAATTTATGATTTACGATTTGCAATTTACGATTCTGCCGGCGCCGGTGCCCTCGTCGCCGGGCCACTCACCAATTCTGCCACCGGCG
>DATJOW010000084.1:0-2204 GCA_035506715.1 Candidatus Acidiferrum sp.
GCCAAACTCGTCTTTGATAAAAATCCCGACCGCGAATTTTACATCGAGGAAAGTTTCCCCTTCGGCTGGATGTATCCCTATCTCGAACCGCATGGCCCGATCATGAAGATCAACCGGCAGCCGCTGACAACCTTGTCGGCCGAGGTCGTGCAACGGGACCACGATTACTGGACCAAACTGGTCGCACCGATAATCGGCGATTGGTTGCACGACGACACGTCGGTCGGAGACATAGCCGCTTTCGCTCAAAAGACATTTGGGAAACAGGATTTCACCGGATTCACGGGTGATCCGCAGTTCATCCAGAATGCCCATTCCCACCGGACCTTTTCCAAACTGCGCTCTTCCATCGCCGGTGTTTACACTTGGCGTGCCCAACACGCGACCGGCGATGCGGAAAAACAGCGCATGAACGAGGCCACGGACTTCGCGTTCCGCCAGTCTTGGGCTTTGTGCCCTTACTCGCCCGAGGCGGCGTTCCGGTACGTCAATTTCCTGTTGCAGCAAAAGCGGATGGCTGACGCGCTTTTGGTGGCGGAGACGGCGGCGCAAATGCCGGTGAATCAGGGGCAAGATGGGGAACAAATTCGCCAACTCGTGGAACAGTTGAAGAATTTCATGGATTCTAGGAAGCCGTCGTCCGGTACAAACAACGCGCGCCGATTTTGACCCAATTGCAACGGGAGGCAGATAATTCGACCGGCCAATTTTCTATAACCGTGACAATCGTGGCGTCCCGGAAAATTTAACATCAGCGGTACAACAATTGCATCTGTCAGGTTCGAACTAGGAGGTCAAATAGTCCGAATTGAACGGGCGGCTCCATCTTCTGGGGCCGCCCGTCAGGCATTCAACCCGGCTTCAATTTTGCAAAACCGTGACAACTGAACCTTGCCGGAGGCGTACCTTGGACGCATAAAGAACCATCATGGTCACACCCCGCAACGCCCGACAACCGACCTTCTTCTGGCAGGGACTGCTGATCCTGCTGCCGGTGGGGGTGCTGGCCGTGGTCGGGATGATTTCACTGCGGCAGGACAAAATTCTGGCGGAACACGATGCGCGGGAGCGAGCCCAAGCCATTGCGGATGGCTTCCTGCAAAAATTCTCCGCCGAACTGAACTCAAAAGGCGCACCGCCCAACGCTGCCTTTTCTTTTGCAGTGGATCAAGCCGGTGACTTGGCTTTCCCGCCCGCATGGAATCCGCTGCCAATCCCGCGACCACTCGATCCGGCCGTCTTGAACGCCGAACAGGCGCGGTGGTGGGCGACGCTGCAAGCCGCGGAGACCGGTGCCCCCGATGGAGAGGCTGATGATCGGGCGTTCAAAGCGTTCATGGACTCCAACCCGCCGGAGAATTTTGCGGCGGCGGCCGCCTACGACCAAGGCTTGCGCCTGACGCAACAGGGGAGACTTCCGGAAGCAGTGGAGGCATTTGCCCTGGTGACAGAAAAATATCCGACCGCCACAGGTGAAAGCGGCCTGCCCCTTGCGCCGCTGGCCCAGTTGAAGTTGTTTGAGATTCAGCCGCAACCGCAGGGACCGCGTTATCGGGTGCGTCATCGGGTGGGTGCGCGAGTCAACCTTCTTCAGCCTGATGGCGCCGACACGAATCTGTTATCAATTTCTCTCAGGCATTTCGTTTCCCTGGACATGCTCTGCTCCAACATCGTTTACCATCCCACACCGCTGTCGTCGTATCTTTTGAATTGTGTTCGAGGGGATCAGAAATCCGAAAAATGGCTGCGCCGCTGGCAGGACCATGAAACGGCGCGACAAATGTATGCGGTGGCCCGCGGCCATTTCGTTTCGCGAAACCAGCCTGTCTCTGAGGGCTTTGCCCTGATGTCAATCAGCGGCAACGACCAACAGGACGCGGAGGCGGAAGGAGCAGCGGCAAAGGTTTCTTTTCCCCGCCAATTCTGGTTCACCACGCCCAATCCGTTGTTCTTGCCGAAGGCTCAGGCCCTCGGCAATGGAACCGGGCACAGCAATTATCAGGGCTGGAGTCTTGTCGTTGGGACCAATGCACCCGGAACTTCCAACGCCGTTTCGACCGTGACGTATTGGATGGGCGGCGGCATCCTGGACCGGAACTGGCTGGCGATCACGGCCGGCGATGCGGGCAGCAATCGCTGGTACGTTTGCCGGGGCGAATCCGAACTCGGTCTCCGTATCAAAGAACTGGCCGAGGATGAAAAAC